>DIZC01000111.1 GCA_002429315.1 Alphaproteobacteria bacterium UBA6038 | reverse complement strand
GAGCTGCTCCGCTTCGACATGAGCGAATACATGGAGCGCCACACGGTCAGCCGCCTCATCGGCGCGCCGCCGGGTTATGTGGGTTTCGATCAGGGCGGGCTGCTCACCGACGGCGTCGACCAGCACCCGCATTGCGTGCTGCTGCTCGACGAGATCGAAAAGGCGCACATGGACCTGTTCAACATCCTGTTGCAGGTGATGGATCACGGCAAGCTCACCGATCACAACGGCAAGAAGATCGACTTCCGCAACGTGGTGCTGATCATGACCACCAATGCGGGCGCCTCGGATGCCGCGAAGGACGCTATCGGCTTCGGCCGCGGCAAGCGGCAGGGCGAAGACGAAGAGGCGATCAAGAAGCTGTTCACGCCGGAATTCCGCAACCGCCTGGACGCCACCATCGCCTTTGCGCCGCTGTCGCGCGACACCATCGACCGGGTGGTGGAGAAGTTCGTGCTGGAGCTGGAAGCGCAGCTGACCGACCGCGACGTGACCTTCGACCTCACGATGGAAGCGACGCGCTGGCTGGGCGAAAAGGGTTACGACGACGCGTTCGGCGCACGGCCGCTCGCCCGCGTCATCCAGGACCACATCAAGAAGCCGCTGGCCGATGAGATCCTGTTCGGGAAACTCAAGCACGGCGGCACCGTGCGCGTGCTGCTCGACCGCGAAACCGACAAGCTGGTGTTCGAATTCGTCACCGACGCGGACGCTGCCGCCCGCCGCGCCCCCAAGGCTTTGCCGCCACCGAAAAAACCCAAGGCGGAAGAGAGCGTCTAGCTCGACTCTCTCCTACGCCTGCTTGTCATCCCCGGCGAGCATCGCGCGTTTAAGCACGATGCGAGGGAAGGGGACCCAGGTGGTCGTGCTCGCGTGCTCAAAGATTTCGCCGCTGAGTGTCATTCAGGAATACTAGGCGACTTCACCACCTGGGTCCCCTTCCCCTCGCGTTGCGTTGCGCAACGCTCGGCCGGGGATGACAATCGAGCTTGAATGAGTACCGAAAAAATTACTGGCGGGGGTTTGTGCGGGCGCTGCGGTAGGCGGCGCAAGGACGCCCGCGGTTCACTAAGGATTGCGGCGGCGGCCAATGCCGGAAGGCGTCGGTTCGGTGTTGAAGAAGAAGCCCGACACGCTTGCCCGCAATGCGCTGCCGGCCGCGCTCTCGACTTTTTTGATGCAATGCATGGTGCCGCCGAGCAGCAGGACCAGCCGGTTGGGGCGCGGATAGATAAATGCCCCGCCGCTCCGGCACACCGCTTCCACAGCGCTTCGCGTTTCGCCGGGACGGGACTCTGCGGGATGGTCTGCCGCAGCCACCAGCAATTCTCCACCCCATGACGCACGCCACGCCGGATGCGCGTAATAGATATATCCGGCGAGCCAGCCGGTATCGCTGTGCCACTCAAGTCCCATGTCCCGGCGGTAGATCCACGCGGACTGGCTGAAGCCCGTCCACGGCGGGAGCGCAATCGGCGGCGACTCGCGCGTCACCGTTTTCAGCAACGTGTCGCTGAACAGTCTCAGCGTCGGTGGGGTCGGCGAAGCATCCTCCGTGCCGTCCTGCAAGCGCGGATTGCGCAAGCGGGATTGCGAGTTGGCGGGCTGTTCACCGTCCATCAGCCGATAGGCGCGATTCCATTCGCTGCTGCCCGTCGGCGCAATTCCGGTGCGTTGAAACGCCTCCCACAGCGCCAGATGGTCATCTGGCTCCAGGAAATCATCGATGACCGCATAGGATCGAGTCATGGTGTCGTCACGGCGTTGTTGCGCCCGCAATTCGAGGGCCTGCCGCTGCCACCCTAATTCACCTCCCCCAACGCGGGGAGGTCGAAAATTCGCGAGCACTGCGAGCGACCTTCGGGTGGGGGGCTGACGGGCACGCGGCGCCCCACCCGACACCCGCTTCGTGCGCTACCGCGCCGACGGCAGCATCATCGGCCATTTCGATTCGATCTATGTGGTGACGAAGGAGAACGGCCACTGGGGCGTGAAGATTCGCTCCAGCTTCGCGCCCTAGTTTCGCGCCCGGTAGGCCGCAACGATGCGGCGGGCCCGGCGTGCCTCGCGGGTGTCGTGGATGGCAAGGACGGCATGCAGCACGCCAATCGCCCACAGCGCCAGGCCGACCGAATGGAAAATGATCGTGATCCAGAACGCGATCGACAGCACATAGAGGATGAAGTTGAACATCGCCGAGATCGGCTTGCCCGTGAGCAGGAGCGCGAGCGGCGAGCAGAAGAAGGCGAGCAGGTAGATCATCGTCCCGCCATATGGGGAGCCGCGGGGCCCAACGCAAATAAATCCGCCCGGCGGCGCTTGTCGCGGTTTTCCTGGATTTCGTCGAAATTCCGCTAATAATCCTGCTCAAAAGGACCAAAAATAGCACGAATCGTTCACACTTTGTGCTTGCCAGCGTCACGCTGGTTTTGCATGATCTAGCCATTCTCCCGAATTGCGAGCGGGCGGCTTCGCCCCTTCACCGCGACGTGGCGGACGGCGCGAACGGAACGGCGCCCGTGCGCGCAGCGGCCGTGCTTGGATATGGGCTCGGATACCGCAGCACCTTCGCCAGATCCTTGCCGCGGATAATTCCGGCCGAGTGGTAGGCCAGGCCCCAGGAATCGATCGACGACAGGTCGGGGAAGATGCACGCCTCCAGCACATCGTTGGGATCGGAGCGCAACACCCAGCCGCCGCCGGCGGCGTTGATGCCGCCGAACAGATCGGTGCCGCCCAGCAGGGTGCAATAGCACGAGGCGGGATTGCCGTTGCATTGGCCGAGCTGCACCTGGGCGTAATAGGCAAGCGCCGCCAGGCTGGGCTGCCGTGTGAACAGCGTGCTGAGCAGCACGTTGATTTGGCTGCCGTCCTTCTTCGACGTGAACTGGCAGAAATTGGCGCTGCCGGAAAGCACGAGCGGGGTGCCGCCATTGGTATTGTATTCGGGGATGCGGGTCTGCACCACGCCGCCATGCTCGACGCAATACGCCGCAGCCTTCGCTGGATTGAGCGCGACGGCGGCCTCCGCAGCCGAAGCCAGGAACAGCAGCGCGGCCGCAGCCGCGAGACAGAGTTGCGTCAGCTTCATGTGCCCCTCCCGAGCGGAATGGCCTGCAGCTAATCACGAGTTCCGGCGGAAAGATAGCGAACGGTTGGGTTACAACGCAGCGCGGATTTTCTCCGCGATGGGCTCGAGGCTTTCGGGCGTCACCATGGCGCGGCCGTGCAGCTTCAAGTCGAGCCCTTCGGCGCGCGGCAGAATATGGAAATGGACGTGCGGAATGCTTTGCCCGGCGCCGTCGCCGTTCAGCTGCACCAGCATGAGTCCCGGACAGGCGAGGCCGCGCTTCACTGCCCGGGCGACTCTTTGCGTCGCCTTCATCAGCGCGGCGACGCCGTCGGACGAGAGATCGAAAATCTCCTTAGCCGGTGCCTTGGGGATGACCAGCGTGTGGCCTTCGACGCTGGGCGCGATGTCGAGGAAGGCGAGCGTGTGCTCGTCCTCATAGACGTCCACGCACGGCAACTCGCCGCGCAGAATTTTGGCGAACACATTGTTGGGGTCATAGGCCATTCGATGTTCCTTGTGAGAAAAGAATAGCACGCGGAGCCGTGGAGGCGCAGAGAGGATAGAGCGTACTCCGGGCAGCCGGAAGCGGGAGGGCACTTCCGCGTCTCCGCGGCTCCCGTGAAAACCTACGTCTTCTTGAACGGCCCATGCTCGGCCAGGGCCTCGATGTTCTCGGCCACCGCCTCGCGCTCTCGGCATAGGTAGTCCGCGATGGCGCGGCGCAGGCCCGAATGCGCGATGTAATGCGCGGAGTAGGTCGGCACCGGCATGTAGCCGCGTAAGAGCTTGTGCTCGCCCTGGGCGCCGGCCTCGACGCGCCTAAGCCTGCGCGCGATGGCGAATTCGATCGCCTGGTAATAGCAGGTTTCGAAATGGAGGAATGGAACGAACTCGCTGCAGCCCCAGTTGCGGCCGAACAGCACACCTTCGCCGGAGAAATTCAGCGCGCCGGCGATAGTCCGCCCGCTGCGCTTCGCCAGAATGAGCACGATCTGCTCGCCCATGCTTTGGCCCACGCGCGAGAAAAAATCGCGGGTGAGGTACGGCCGTCCCCATTTGCGGCTGCCGGTGTTCATGTAGAACGCGAAGAAGCGGTCCCAATGCGCTTCGGTGATGTCGCGGCCGGTGAGCCATTCGAACGCCACGCCTTCGGCGAATACCGAAGCCCGCTCCTTGCGCAGGTTCTTGCGCTTGGCGGAGGAGAGTTCGCCGAGAAACTGGTCGAACGAGGCGTATCCGTGGTTCTCCCAGTGGAATTGCTGATCGTTTCGCTGGAGGAATCCCAGTGCCGCCGCGGCCCGCCATTCGGTTTGCGTGAGGAATGTGATGTGCAGCGACGAGGCGCCGAGCTGCGATACGGCCGAAGCGCCCGCGGCAAGCAGGGCATTGCGGACGCTCTCCGCGTCTTCCGCGGCCTCGCGTGACACCAGCAGGCGTGGTCCGGTTACCGGCGTGAACGGCACGCTCGCCTGCAGCTTGGGATAGTAATTTCCGCCGGCGCGCTCGAACGCATCGGCCCAACCCCAGTCGAACACGTATTCGCCCTGGCTGTGGTCCTTCAGATAGAGAGGCATCAATCCATTGATGTTGTCACCGCGTGCGATCGTCAGATGGCACGGCCGCCACCCGGTGAGTGCCGTGGCCGAACCGGACTCCTCCACCGCCTCGAAGAATTCGTAGCGGGTGAAGGGGTGCGGATCGGGGACACCCGCCGGGTTGGCGCACGCGTTCCACGCCGCGCGCCCGATGCTTGCAGCCGGTCCGGCAATGCGCGCGATGATGTTTTCGCGGTTCACGAAAGCTCGAACACCGCTTCCACTTCCACGGCGACGTTGCGGGGCAGCGAGCCTGCACCCACGGCGGCGCGCGAATGCCGGCCGGCGTCGCCGAACACCTCGACGATGAGATCGGAGGCGCCGTTCGCCACTTCCGGATGCTGGCCGAAGCCCGACACGGCATTCACGAACACGCCCAGCCGCACGCAGCGCTTGACGGTATCGAGATCGCCGCCGGCCGCGCGGCGCAATTGGGCGAGCACGTTGACGGCGCAGAGCCGCGCCGCCGCCTTGCCTTCCTCGAGCGACAGTTCGCCGCCCAGCGCGCCCACATATTTCAGGGCGCCGTCGGCGATCGTCACCTGGCCGGAAATGAACACGAGCTTGCCGCTGACGACGTAAGGCACATAGCTGGCAACCGGCGCCGGCGGCTCCGGCAGCGTGATGTTGAGTTCGGCAAGTCGGGTCTCGATCTTTCCTGGCATGAAACTCTCCGGAATGGTTCGCACCAACATACCCTCCCCTTGAGGGAGGGTCGAACGCATGAGCGAAGCGAATGCGTTCGGGGAGGGGTCATTCCAGGGTGTAACTCACCCCTCCCCGAAATTTGCTTCACGAACGTTCGCAAATTTCGACCCTCCCTCGAGGGGAGGGTGAGAGAGCAGATGAAAACCACGTTTCGCACTTGGCGGCAAATAGCTATACCCGCGCAATGAGCGGATGGCTCGATGCCGATGACCGGTGCCCGGCGCGCGACGGCTACATCATGCCGGCGGAATGGGCGCCGCATGTGCGCACCTGGATGTGCTGGCCGTGCCGCACCGAAGTGTGGGGCGGGCCGGACGGTTTGCTGCGCGCCAAGCAGGCGTACGCGCGGGTGGCTCGCGCCATCTCATCCTTCGAGCCTGTAATCATGGCGGTTCGACCGCAGGATCTGGCGGAAGCGAAACTGGCCTGCGCCGGCAAGGTAGAATTTTTCGAGACGCCGCTGGACGATTCCTGGTCGCGGGATTTCGGCCCGACATTCCTGATCGGCTCGGGCAGCGCACGTGCCGGGGTGCAGTGGCAGTTCAATGCCTGGGGCAATAAGTACCGCCCGTTCGACAAGGATTCGGAGTTCGCCACGCGCGTGCTGAAGCGCGAGGATCTGCCGGTCTATCGCGCGCCGTTCGTGTGCGAAGGCGGCGCGATTCACGTCGACGGCGAGGGCACGCTGATCACAACCGAGCAGTGTCTGCTCAATGCGAACCGCAATCCCGATCAGACGCAGCAGCAGATCGAGGAAGGGCTGGCGCTGTTCACCGGGGCACGCCGCGTGATCTGGCTGGGCGACGGATTCTCCGACGAGGAAACCGACGGCCATATCGACAACATCGCGTGCTTCGCCGCGCCCGGCCGCGTTCTGGTCGGAGTGCCTTCCGCGAAATCTTACCCCGACTATGAGCCGGCGATGGAAGCCGTCCGCCGGCTCAAGCAGTCGCACGACGCGGCGGGCCGCGGCTTCGAGGGGATCGACATGGCGCAGCCGCAGACGCCACGGCAGGATTGGCGCGGCCGGCCGCTCGCCATGAGCTACATCAATTTCTATCTGGCGAATGGCGGTGTGGTCATGCCCGGGTTCGACGATCCCAACGACGAGAAAGCCCGCGCGGTGATCGCCGATTGCTTCCCCGGCCGCGACATCCTGCAGATCGACGCGCTGGACATCGTGCAGGGCGGCGGCGGCATCCACTGCATCACCCAACAGGAGCCCAGGCGATTGGGCTCAGAAGAGGCAGCATGAGCGGCGCGCGTGCACGAAATGGCGAGCCGGACACCGGCTGGATATTCGGCTACTTCGCGCCGCTGACGCTCCTCGTCTACCTGGTGATGCCGCATGGGTACCTACTGGATTTCGCCACCTCCTACATGCTGAAGGACCAGTTGCATGCGAGCGCCACGCAGGTCTCGCTGTTCCGGCTGCTCACTGCGATTCCTGTTTACCTGTCCGTGGTGTTCGGCCTGACGCGCGATTTGTGGAATCCACTTGGATTGCGGGACCGTGGGTATTTTCTGATCTTCGCGCCGATCACGGCGGTGGTCTTCGCCTGGATGGCCTACGCGCAGCTGACCTACGCAACCCTCTTCATCGGCATGTTCCTGGTGATGTTCTTCTGGCGCTTCGTGTCGGCCGGGCAATGGGGGCTGCTCGCGCTGGTCGGACAGGAAAAGCTGATGTCGGGCCGTCTCAGCGCCTTGTGGAATATCATGTCCAGCGTGCCTTATATCTTGGGCGCGCTTGCCTCCGGGTGGATTGCCGAGCACCTGCCGCCAAGACAGACCTTCATGCTGATGGTGGTTCTGTCGCTCCTGATGTTCCTGTTCGCCTTCTGGAAACCCAAAGCGGTGTTCGCGCATGCCTATGATAAGCCGCAGGCAAGAGGCTCCGACCTTCTGGGTGACATCAAGCGGCTGCTGAAGCACCGCGCAGTCTATCCCGCGGTTCTGATCATGTTCATGTTCCAGTTCGCGCCAGGCTCGAATACGCCGCTGCAATTCTATCTTACGAACAAGCTTCACGCATCCGATGCCGCATACACGGACTACTACGCCATTTTCGTGTCCGCATTTATCCCGATGTTCTTTCTGTATGGCTGGTTGTGCAAGAAGCTGGCGCTCCGGACGCTGCTCTGGATTGGCACCATCATCACGATCCCCCAGCTGATGCCGCTGGCCTTCGTCAGCTCGGCCAGCCAGGCACTGTGGCTCGCCCTGCCCATCGGCATGATGGGCGGCATCGCGGCCGGCGCCTATTACGATCTCGCCATGCGGTCCTGTCCGCCCGGGCTGCAAGGCACGCTGATGATGATGGTCGATGGCATGTACATGCTGTCGTATCGGGGCGGCGACCTGTTGGGGGCACAGATCTACGCGAGCAGCCCCACACATGGATTCCTTTACTGCGCGCTGGCGACGACGGCGGTCTATGCTCTTATTCTGCCTGTGATCCTGCTAATCCCCAAGGAGTTGATCGCCACGGCCGATGGCGAGAAGAATCCGAAAGTGGAAGCCGAAATGCTTTCGGAAATCGCCGAAACGAGCCCGGCATGAGAACGATCACGCTCGCCGCAACGCAATTTGCCTGCTCGTGGGATCCTCCGGCGAACATCGCGCGGGCGAAGGAACTTGTGCGCGCGGCGGCGGAGAAGGGCGCGAACGTCATCCTGCTGCAGGAGTTGTTCGAGACGCCGTACTTCTGCCAGGACCAATGCGCCGATCATTTCGGGCTGGCGAAGCCGTTCAAGGACCATCCTCTAATCGCGGACTTTGCGGAGCTGGCGAAGCGGCTCGGCGTGGTGCTGCCGGTCAGCTTCTTCGAACGCGCAGGCCGCGCGCATTTCAATTCGCTGGCGATGATCGACGCCGATGGCGGCGTGCTCGGCCTCTATCGCAAATCGCACATCCCTGACGGCCCGGGCTATCAGGAGAAGTACTACTTCACGCCCGGCGATACCGGCTTCAAGGCGTGGCACACCAAGTTCGGCGTGCTGGGCTGCGGCATCTGCTGGGATCAATGGTTTCCGGAGGCCGCGCGCGCCATGGCGCTGATGGGCGCAGAGGTGCTGTTGTATCCCACCGCCATCGGCACCGAGCCGCCACCGGCGCCGCCCGTCGATTCCCGCGATCACTGGCGCCGCGTCATGCAGGGCCATGCCGGCGCGAACTACGTGCCGCTGGTGGCGAGCAATCGCATCGGCACGGAAAAAGGGCAGGCGGGCGAGATGACGTTCTACGGCTCGTCGTTCATTGCCGATCCGACGGGCGGCATCGCCGCCGAACTCGGCCGCACGGAAGAGGGCATTGTCACTGCCAGCTTCGATCTCGACGAGATCGCCAGAATGCGCGCGTCCTGGGGCCTGTTCCGCGACCGCCGGCCCGATCTATACGCAGCAATCGGCCGGCACGATGGCGCTTAGGCCTGCGGCTTGCGGCCGATGAGGCCGAAGAGGACCATCACCACGGCAATGCCGCCGACCGCGCCGGACACCTGGCCGACCGTCCGCATCATCGCCGCCGGATCGTTGGATTTCGGCGCCATGCCCATCATGAAAAGGAAGAATCCGATCGCCAGAACGATGAGAACGACGCCGACAATCACCAATCGCCAGTTCTTCTGCCGCATGTCGCGCCCCCGACAACACCCGCGACGATCATAACGGCTCCGGACGGCTGCTGCCATGCGGCTGCCGGGAATCTGTGAGAGGCTCGGCCCCATGGGAATTCGTCGTATGCCGGCAGCTGTATGCGCCTTGGCTGTGCTGTTGATCACCCCCGCGACCGCCGCGCAGCCTGGATCGGCATCGAACCGGGAAATCTATGACGTTTCGCTCGAGCGGACGTCCGGCTACCTGCGGACCGCGCACGGGCGCGCCGTGGTGGAAACGCGCGAGGCGTGCGGCGGCACCAGCACCTTGCAGCGCTCGCTCGCCGATGTGACGTACGAGACCGGTGAAGCCATCCGCACCGATTTCATCAGCCGGACATGGGAGAGTCGCGACGGCCGCACGCTCCGGTTCGATGTCGCCAATACGCAGAGCGGGGCGGTGGCTGAGAAGCATGCCGGCGTTGCGACGCTCGCCGCGAACGGGGTCGGCCGCGTGATCTTCACGTCGACAGACAAGCCCTTGGCATTGCCGCCAGGCACCATGTTCCCAGATGCGTTTTCGCGCGCTCTCCTGGCCGCCGCTGCAAAAGGGCAAGATGTCGAAAGCCTCCCGGTGTTTCAGGGCGGCGGCAGAAGCGCGCTCGTCACCACGGCGGTGCGGATCGGCCGCCGTGTGGCGAACCCGCGTGAGACGGCGAAGGACCCGGATGGCCTTTTGAAGGGCATCGCCGCCTGGCCGATTCTGATGAGCTACTTTCCGGATCGCACGGAACTGCCGGCCGCGGAGGTCGCCACGCATCTTTACGCGAATGGCCTGCTCGGCTCGCTCTCGTTCGTCTATCCGCAATACACGCTGCGGGCGAGGCTGGTGCGCGTGGAGCGTCTCGGTAGCGCGCCGAATTGCGCAAAACCGTGACTTCAAATGCTTTTTCTGGCGGCGGCTACGAGATGTTGTGCCGGTTGCGCGCGTTGCGGAAGCCGCGCCCCTTGCCGACGGCCGCTTCGCCAAATTTCGCGCGCACACGGTCGACGGCGCGCTCGGTCGACGCGCGCTTGCCGGCGGCCGCATCGACCAGATCGGCGGGATCGCAAGCCGCTTCCGGACAGATGTTGTGAAGGCCGACACCGAGCAGGCGAAAGGACGTGCCGTCCGCCTCGCGCCGCAACGCCTCGCGCGCCACACGGAACATGCGATCGGCGAGCTGCGTCGGCGCATCGAGAGAGGTGCTGCGCGTTCGGGTGCGGAAACCGGCGGTCTTCAGTTTGAGGACCACAGTCCGGCCGCCCAGCGCCGCCACTTTGCACCGCGCCGCGACGCGCTCGCACTGTCGCCACAGAATGCGCTCCAGCTCGGCAAACGAACAGAGATTCTGCTCGAACGTGGTTTCGGAGGACATGGTCTTCATCTCGCCCGCAGGATCCACGGCCCGCGTGTCGTCCGCGGTGGCGAGCCTGTGCAGCCACAGGCCGGTGCTGCCGTACCGCTTGGCAAGCTCGCGCGGGTTTGCGTCCTGCAGCTGTGCGATGCGGGTGATGCCGTCCTTTGCCAATCGTGCCTGCAGCGATGCGCCCGCGCCGCGGATCATCGCGACCGGCTTGCTGCGCAAGAAACTCTTGGCTTCCGCGCGGCCGATCACCGCGAAACCGCGCGGCTTGTCGAGATCGGACGCCAGCTTGGCCAGGAACTTGTTGAAGCTCAGTCCCAGCGAGACCGTGATGCCGATCTCGCGCTCGATGCGGAGCGCCAGCGCGGCCATGGTTTTGGCCGGCGTCGTGCTGTGCAGCCGCTCGGTGCCGGAAAGATCGAGGAAGGCTTCATCCAGCGATAGCGGCTCGACGAGCGGAGTCAGTTCGCGCGTCAGTCCGCGTACGGCCCGCGCCACCTCGACATATCTCGTCATGCGCGGCCTGATAATGACGGGATCGGGGCAAAGCTGCAGCGCCTGAAACATCGGCATGGCCGAGCGCACGCCGAAGGTCCGGGCGACGTAGCAGGCGGTTGCCACCACGCCGCGCCTGCCACCGCCGATGATCACCGGCTTGCCGGCCAGCGAAGGATCGTCGCGCTTCTCGACCGCCGCGTAGAACGCATCGCAATCCAGATGTGCGATGGAGAGATCCGCGAGTTCGGGGTGCGACAGCATCCGATGGCTGCCGCAGGTTTTGCATTGCGTGCTCCCGTCGGTCGCGTCGGCAAGGCAGTCCCGGCAGAACGCCGTCACGCCGGAAGGCCCGAATCCATTTCGTCGGAGTGCCACAGCCAGGCTGCGCCCCGGACGCCGCTGGAATCGCCGTGACGATTGCGGACGATCACCGTCTCGCCTTCGGGATTGAAGCCGTAGCGCTCAACCCGTCGCGGTAGGTCGGTGTAGAACGCCTCAATGTTCGACAGCCCGCCGCCGAGCACGATCGCGTGCGGGTCGAGCACGTTGACGAGGGTCGCGATGGCGCGGGCAAACCGATCGAGATAGATGTCCATCATGCGCGCGGCATCGCCTTCGCCGGCAAGCGCGGCAGCGGCGATCTCGGTCGGCATTATGCGGCGGCCGGTCATCGCCTCGAACTGCGCCGACAGCGCCGGCCCGCTGCACCAGCTTTCGATGCAGCCCGATTTGCCGCAGTAGCAGGCAACGCCGGGAATTTCGTCGCGCGATGGGGCGGGCAGGGGATTGTGGCCCCATTCACCGGCGATGGCGTGCGCGCCGGTCAGCACCTTGCCGCCGACGCAGACGCCGCCGCCCACACCGGTGCCGGCAATGATGCCAAAGACGATGTCGCGGCCGGCGGCAGCGCCGTCGGTTGCCTCGGACAGGGTGAAGCAGTTTGCGTCGTTGGCGGCGCGGATCGGGCGGTCGAGCGCCGCGCTCAGATCCTTGTCCAGAGGATGCCCGATGAGGACCGTCGAGTTGGCGTTCTTCACCAGTCCCGTCTTCGGGCTGACGATTCCGGGAATCGCGAGGCCCACGGTTCCCCGCTCTCCCACCGTCCCCTCGGCCTGCAGCACGAGACCGGCGATGGCCACCACCACCTCATCATAGGAGTTGCGGGGCGTCGGAATGCGCTCGCGCACCAGTTCGGAACCGTCCTCCGCCAGCGCAAGGATTTCGATTTTCGTGCCGCCGAGGTCGATGCCGATGCGCATGTTAAATGTCGCCGTTGAGCCGCGCCGCGGCGAGATGGACCGTCCGCGCCGCCAGCGATTCGGTCTCGCAGAATTGGGTCAGAAGCTCCTCGTTGGCCAGCAGGTAATCCAGAACCGCCGCCAGGAACTCCGGCTCCGCCGCCCGCCGGCGCAGGCTCGCGGCATCTGCTCCGGACACCGCCACAAAACGGTGCAGGGCCTCCGGCGAGCCGGCGAGGAATGCCAGCGCCTGGAGCGCGATGGTTTCGGCAGACGGTTGGTTCATCGAGCTCGGCAGCGCAAATTCCGTGGCGCGCCATTCAAGCACCGATGCCGTGGCTCGAAAAGAAGAGGGGCTCCCGCGTGGGAGCCCCTCTGGCAGACTTAGCCCAGGATTACTGGCCGGGACACACCGTCGTTTTCACGTTGTGAAGGTCGAGCCAGCTGTTGACCGAGGTGCTCCGCGGCGCGCCGAAATAGCCGATGAACACGAGGTCCTGGAGGTTGTAGGTGAAGCCGTTCAGGGTATAGGCATAGTCGCCATAGTTGGCGTTGTTCTCCAGCGGATCGCCATTTTCCATGATGTTGTTGTCGGTGCAGTTCACCGAGTTGTCGACGAACGGATCGTCCATCCACTCGCCGATTTCATGCGAGAATGCCGACACGTCCTGCGAGAACGAGCCGCGCTCGTCGACATAGGTCGCGTAGGCGTAGGTCTGGCCGGAGGGCTGCGAGCCGTTGGCGCTGTGATAGCCGCCGATGCAGCATCCGCCGTTCTGCGTCAGGAAGATATTGTAGGTGACGAACAGCGGCAGCACGCCCGGCGTGATGGTCGCCGAGAGGTTGGTCATGATGGTCTGCAGCTGGGCATCGAAGGCGTTGATGCCCATCGTTCCAACCTTGGTGCTCCCAAACGGGTTGGTGATGACCTTTCCCTGGGCTCGGCTGACGTTGATCGTCTGCTCCGCGGTAATGGTCGGGCTGCCCAGCAGCACATGGTAGTTGGTGTTCGTCTGCACGGATGACCAGAAATTGCCGCGCTGGTAGGCATCGACATATTGCGTATTGCCGAGGTCCACGCTGCCCGCCGTGAAATCGACTCCCGTCTTGAACAAGGGCGAGGCGATCGTATTGGCGGTAACGGTGTTGCCGTTGGAGACGGTGTGCGCGTTCGGATCGAACGTCATGTTGCCGTTCTTGCTGCCGTACACCATCTTGATGGGAACGACGACGACGGGAATGGTCGTGGGCGCGTTGTTCGTCGCGGGATTGGTTCCGACCATCGTGTAAGTGATGAGGTGGCCGGTCAGGTCGGTGAAGCTGCCGTTCCACTGCGTCAATGGCGTAGTAGGACGCAAGGGCGCCTGATGTCCGGGACTCGATGAAGGCAAGGTCGTGAACATCGGCCGGGCGGTGCCCGACCGATCGGCCGCGTCCGCCGTCGCCGTAATGGCAAACGAAACGGCGAGCGACGTGGAAAGCAGTGCGGCTGACGCAAATCTTCTTTTCATGGAGAACCCCTGGCGATGGCGAATGGATGAGCCCGTTCGCGCACGAAGACTAGCACCCGGAATGGCAAGCGCAAGCGAAGTCGCGGAATGCGTCTGAATTGTATCATCTTTTAAGAATACTCATTGGTTCTTGACTTCGCCGCTCCCACAATCGGCTGCCGACCCGCACCGCGAGCCCGGCCGCCAACCCGCTTGGTCGGCCAAAACGCCGGCACGATCGGCCGGCCGATCTGAAAAGCGCCTCCTGACGAGCGCCGAATGTCAAGAGAGCGTTAAGACATTGGACCTAATACTAGCAAAACCGCATCCCTGAGTTTGGGGCGTGATCCGCGGGCGATTGTGCAGACGGAAAACGGGCGCCTGTGGCGCAATCGGGCGCTTGCGCGGCTCTGGAGAGCAATGATGGATGTGAAAACCAAGACCGTGCTGATCGTCGAAGACAACGAGCTTAACATGAAGCTCTTTCACGACCTGTTGGACGCGCACGGCTACAATATCCTGCAGACCAAGGACGGCATGGAGGCCCTCGACATCGCGCGCGAGCACCGGCCCGACCTGATCCTCATGGACATCCAGCTGCCGGAAGTGTCCGGTCTCGAAGTCACCAAATGGCTGAAGGAAGACGATTCGCTGAAGGCCATTCCGGTCGTGGCGGTCACGGCCTTCGCCATGAAGGGCGACGAAGAAGTGATTCGCCAAGGGGGGTGCGAAGCCTACATCTCGAAGCCGATCTCGGTGACGAGCTTCCTGGATACCGTGCGCCGGTTCATCGGCTAGGGTGCCATGACCGCGCGTGTCCTCGTCGTCGATGACATCCTCTCCAACGTCAAACTTCTCGAAGCCAAGCTGACGGCGGAGTATTTCGAGGTCGTCACCGCCTATAACGGCCTCGAGGCGCTGGCCAAGATCGAGGAACACGAACTCGACATCGTCCTTCTGGACGTCATGATGCCCGGGATGGACGGGTTCGAGGTCTGCCGCCGCATCAAGCAAAGCCCCAAGACGGCGCACCTACCGGTCGTCATGGTGACGGCGCTCGACCAGCCCGCCGACCGGGTGGCCGGGCTGGAATCCGGGGCCGACGATTTCCTCACCAAACCGGTGGACGATGCCGCGCTGTTCGCGCGCGTGCGCAGCCTGGTGCGGCTGAAGATGATGACCGACGAGCTGCGCATGCGCGAGACCACCGGTCAGAGCATGGGTCTGATCGATCCGGCCCAGACCTTGGTGGAGGCGGCGCCGACCGGACGCATCCTTATCATCGAAGACCGGCCGGAATCGGTTGCCTGGTTCGCCGGCGCGCTACAGCCGCACAACGAGGTTTCGGCCGTGGACAGTTTCGAAGAGGCGCTCGTCCGCGTCCGCGGCGGAGATTACGACCTGATCGTGGTGAGCCTCGGCCTGCGCGGCTTCGACGGATTGCGGCTGTGCTCGCAGCTGCGCTCCCTGCCGGAAGGACGCAACGTGCCGATCCTGGTGCTGGTCAGCGACGGCGACCGGCGCAAGCTTACCCAGGCGCTCGAAATGGGGGTGAACGATTATCTCACCCGGCCCGTCGACAAAAACGAGCTGGTCGCGCGGGTGCGCACCCAACTGCGCAAGAAGCGCTACTCCGACCGGCTGCGCTACAACGTGCAGCTCAGCCTGGAGATGGCGATCACCGATCAGCTGACCGGATTGCACAACCGCCGCTACATGGGCCGCCACCTGGACACCCTGATTGCGAATGCGGAGAAATCCGGCAAACCGGTGGCGTTCCTCATCCTCGACATCGACTACTTCAAGTCGGTGAACGACACCCACGGTCACGATATCGGCGACGAAGTGCTGCGCGAGTTCGCCAGCCGCATTGCCGCCAATGTGCGCGGGATCGATCTCGCCTGCCGCTACGGCGGCGAGGAGTTTGTGGTGGTGATGCCCGACACCGACATGGAATTCGCATCGGCGGTCGCCGAGCGGCTGCGCCGCAACGTGGAGGCAACGCCGTTTGCCATCAGCCGCGAGCCGCGCAAGCTGAACATCACCATCAGCATCGGGATCGCCGGATCCGAGCACCGCGGCGATACCGCGGAAGCGCTGCTGCATCGGGCCGACCAGGCGCTCTACCGCGCCAAGCGCGACGGCCGCAACCGAGTCGTCGCCGCCGCGGCTTAACGCATCGCCGCGGCATCAGGCACGCGATTTCAGAAATTCCTTGGGGGTGGGATGCTTTCCAGCCTAATGGCTGGCTAACAGTCTCTCATTATGGCTATCCAACCAGCCGACTTGGTGACTTCCGGCCCAGCCGGCGCTATCTCGCAGTGAAATCCCGTCCGGAGGAGACGTCGAATGGGGCCGCTCAAGGGAATTCGCATCGTGGAGTTCGCCGGGATCGGGCCGGGACCGTTCGCCGCGATGCTGCTGTCGGATATGGGCGCGGACGTGCTGCGCATCGACCGCAAGGGCGGCCGCATTCCGAGCAAGGCGGAGATTTATCTTCGCGGCAGGCGCACGGTCGCGCTCGATCTGAAGAAGTCGGAAGCGGTTGAAGCGTCGCTGAAGCTGATCGAAAAGGCCGATGCGCTGATCGAAGGCTTCCGGCCCGGGGTGATGGAGCGGCTCGGGCTGGGGCCGGATGTGTGTCACGCGCGCAATCCCAAGCTCGTGTTTGGCCGCATGACCGGCTGGGGGCAGCACGGTCCGCTGGCAAGCGCCGCCGGACACGACATCAATTACATCGCGCTCTCCGGCGCCTTGCACGCCATCGGCAACGCCAGACAGAAGCCGGTGCCGCCGCTCAATCTGGTCGGCGACTTCGGCGGCGGCGCGCTCTATCTCGTCGTGGGGATTCTGGCCGCGCTTCTGGAGGCGAAGAGTTCCGGCAAGGGGCAGGTGGTCGACACCGCCATGACGGACGGCGCCGCGTCGCTGATGACAATGTTCTATGGGATGCTGGCTTCCGGTTTCTGGCGCGATACACGCGGCAGCAACATGCTCGATTCCGGCGCCCACTTTTACGACACCTACGAGACCAGCGACGGCAAATACGTCGCCATCGGCTCCATCGAGCCGCAATTCTATCGCGAACTTTTGGCGAAGACAGGCATCGCGGATCCCGATTTCGAGGCCCAGATGGATCGCGATGCCTGGCCCGCTCTCAAGCAGAAACTCGCGTCTGTCATCAAAGCGAGGACGCGGGACGAATGGGACGCGGTCATGCTGGGCAGCGACGTCTGCTATGCGCCGGTGCTCTCGCTGCACGAAGCGCCGAAGCATCCGCACAATGCAGCGCGCAAAACGTTCATCGAGATCGACGGTGTGACGCAGCCGGCGCCCGCGCCGCGCTTCAGCCGCACGCCTCCCGAAGTGGCGCACGGCCCGCGTCCTGCCGACAGCGAAGCCGCTCTTTCCGCCTGGGGCTTCTCCGGTAGCGACATCGAATCGCTTGAGTCCGCCGGCGCAATTTGAATCGACTGGCGATGATCGTTCGCTCCTATCTGGACCGCATCGGCGTGACCGAAGACATCCGGCCAGACCTGGAGGGTTTGCGCACGCTGCACCGCGCACACCTGCTCGCGATCCCCTATGAGAATCTGGACGTACAGCTTGGCCGGCCGGTGACCATCGACATCGCGCCAATCTACGAAAAGATCGTCGAACGGCGGCGAGGCGGGTGGTGCTACGAGATGAACGGGCTGTTCGACTGGGCGCTGGGCGAACTCGGCTTCCAGGTCACCCGCATGGCGAGCGGCGTGATGCGGGAAGCGTTCGGCGATTTCACGATCGGAAATCACCTCGTGCTGCAGGTGGAGCTGCCGGAAGGCCTGTACCTCGCCGATGTGGGCTTCGGCGACGGTTCGCTGGTGCCGATGAAGCTTGCGCCCGGCGAATTCCGCGACGGCCGCTTTGGCTTCGCGCTGTCGCATCCGGCGGAAGGCTGGTGGCGCTTCCACAACCACCCCGATGGCGGGGCGAAGTCATTCGATTTCCAGCTCGGTATTGCCGACGAAAATCTGCTGGCCGAGAAATGCCGTCTCCTCCAGAGCTGGGAAGAATCCATCTTCGTGCAGAACCTGATCTGCCAACGGCACACGCCCGACGGCCTCACTGCTCTGCGCGGTCGTGTCTTGCGCAACATCACGCCGGCGGGCCTGCAAGATCGCCTGCTCAACAGCCCCGAAGAACTCGTCTCGGTGCTTCGTAGCGATTTCGACTTGGATGTTCCGGAAGCCGCAAGCTTGTGGCCGAAAGTTCTCGCCCGCCACGCGGTGCTGTTCGGCGAAGCAGACACTAAAGCTTCGTGATGTCGCCAATGCCCGGCCCCGGGGCAGGGGTGACCCGATAGCGGGCCAGCGTCGAGGCCGCGTAGGGCTTCGCCAGCTTCTCGACCGATACATGTTCGCCAATCACTGCCTCGCGCGTCGCCGTGAGCAGCGTGTAGCCGTGGGAACGCTGGTCGTTGAGGATCACCTCGCGGTTGCGTTCCATGATCAGCTTGCCCACGTCCACCATCGGCAGCGCCTCGCCGATCGAGGGGCTGGTGACGGAGGACACGCCAAATTCCGCGGCGACTTTCGTCGTTCCGGCGCGGTCATAGAGCTGGTTCACCCAGAAGGCGTGGCTGTCGCCGGACACCACGATGGCGTTCGCATTCGAGGCCTTGATGGCGTCATACATGCGCTCGCGCGCCGCCGGATAGCCGTCCCAGCCGTCAAGGTCCATCGGGATATCGAAGGAGAAATAGGTTGCGAACATGAGCAGTCGCTGGCGCGCGTTCTCCGGCAGTTTGGCGGCGATCGCGGCGATCTTCTCCGGCCCGCCCAGTGCGCGCTGAACGTCCGGCGCCTGCCAGCGCGCCATCACAACCTGATTGCCGAAAATCTGCCATGGCCTGCCTGAGCTGACCGATTTGGCGATCTCCAGCTTGATCCACTCCTCCTGGCGCGCGCCGAGCATCTGCCGCTCCGGATCGTCGATGATGCGATTCAGCGCCGGCACATCCGGCCCCACGATGTAGGGCGCCGGCGGCGGATTGCCGGATTCGATCGCCGCCTTGACGGTCGCAATTGTTGCAGGGTCGGTGACCTGCTTGCGCGTCGCGGGATCGGCAGAATCATAGACGGCGAGCGGAATGTCGCCCGGCCGGTCGTATTCCAGCTGGCGCGAGCGGGCGACGAGGCGCGTCTCCACCATGATGAGCGTGGCGAGATCGCCGAACTGAAAGCTGCGATTGATGGATTCGAAGGCGCGGCCCGGCTCCGGCTCGCGGATCGGCATCCATTCGTAGTAGGCGCGCAAGGCCGCCTGCTCGCGGGTGATCCACGGCCCTTCCGTCTTTGGATCGTGGTTCTCCGCACCGCCGACCCAGGAGTCGTTGGCCGTCTCGTGATCGTCCCACACGCAGATCCAGGGCGCGCGCGCGTGCGCCGCCTGGAGATCGGGATCGCTTTTGTAGAGCGCATGGCGCGTGCGGTAGTCGGCGAGCGTCACGATATCGTGCGGCGGATCGGGAATGCGATTGAGCTTGCGGCCGATCTCCATCGCATAATCGTTCTGGCCGGCGCCATATTCGTAGTAGTAGTCGCCGAGCTCGACGACAGCGTCTACGCGGGGCAGCTTCGCGATGTGATCGTAGGCGTTGAAATAGCCGGCCGGATAAAGCGAGCAGGTGACGAAGGCGAGCACGATGTCCTTCCCAGGAGCGTCCGTCAGCGTTTGCGTTCGCCCCACCGGCGAAATCGTCTTCCCGACACGAAAACGGTAGAAGTATTCGGAGCCCGGTTTCAGTCCCTCGGCAACGGCCTTCACGGTGAAGTCCCGGCCGGCATGCGTGTCGAATACGCCATGGCTGACGATCCGGCGGAAATCGCCGTCCTTCGCCAGCTCCCAAGTAACCGGAATGCTGACGCCGGTCCCGACGTCCGGCGTTACCCGCGTCCACAGCAGGATGTTGTCGGTCTGCGGATCGCCGCTCGCCACGCCGTGCCTGAATGCGATCGCGCCAGAGTAGTGAACAGTCGTTTTGGCATTGGCGGCCAGCGGCGCGGCTGACGTGAACGCAAGCAGCGAAAGCGCTTTGCGGCGATTGAGTTTCATGGCACCCCCAGCAGTTACCGAATCCGTGTGACGGTCAGGCGGCAGTCTGCGCGTCCTCGCGCTCGCGGACCATGCCCTCGACTTTGACGTAGTCCGTCTTGCCGGTGCCCAGCACCGGGATGTGATCGACGGAGATAATCCGCCGCGGCACGGCGATGTCCGGCACGCCGTGATTGTGCGCCCATCCGACGAGATCGTGACGCGAGGCGTCTGCGTTGGTGGTCACCAGCACCACCTGCTCGCCCTTGCGGGGATCCGGCGTGGCGATAGCGGCGTGGCAGTGGTCGGGCCACAAGGCGGAGGCCACGTTCTCCACCACCGCCAACGAAACGATCTCGCCGCCCACTTTCGCGAACCGCTTGACCCGCCCTTTGATGGAGATGAATCCCTCTTCGTCGATGCTCACCACATCGCCGGTGTCGTGCCAGCCATCTTGCGGCGGCACGATCACACCCGGGCGGTCCATGAGGATGTATCCGAGCATGATGTTGGGTCCTTTGATGAGCAGGCGCCCGGAATTGGGGATGCCTTCTACCGGCTCGAGCTTCGCGTGTATGCCGTGCATGAGCCGCCCGACGGTGCCGTGACGGTTGGCGCCCGGCTGGTTGGCGGCCACCACCGGGGACGCCTCGGTCACGCCGTAGCCTTCGAGCAGCTCGATGGCATATTTGCGGCGGAACAGCGCGCGCGTCTCGTCCCGCAACCGCTCGGCGCCGCACACCGCAAGCCGCAGCGAACTCAGGTCGCCTTGTTCGCCGGCGCGGGCGTATTGCGAGATGAAGGTGTCGGTCGACAGCAGGATGGTGGCGCCCGAGGCCTTGATGCGGCGCACGATTTCGTGCGGCTGCAGCGGCGTGGGGTGGAACACCGCCTTGATGCCGAGGAACAGCGGCATCAGGGCGCCCACCGTCAGCCCGAAACAGTGAAACGTCGGCAGCGGATTGAACAGAACATCCGTCGGATAGATCGCGATGTGCGAGCGAACCTGCTCGACATTGGAAAGCAGGTTCATATGCGAAAGCGCCACGCCCTTCGGCTCGCCCTCCGTGCCGGAGGTAAAAAGAATGACCGCCGGCGTTCCGTGCGGCGGTTTTGTCGTGACGGTCCACGGCACGTACTGGCCGACCGCGGCGGCGAGCTTGTCCCGCAGCGAGATGCGTTCCCGCACGTCCTCGAGATAGACGATCTCCACGACCTGCGCCAATTCGGCGATCAGATCGTCGAGCTTCGCCAAATCGATAAACCGCCGCGCCGTCACCACGCGCTTCAGCCGGGCGGTGCGCGCCGCCGATTTGAGTCCGGCCGCGCCGGAGGTGAAGTTCAGCATCGCCGGTACGCGCCCGTAGGCGCAAATCGCGAAGAAGGAGATCACCGCGCCGGCGCTGGTCGGCAGCATCAGGCCGACCGCTTCGCCGGGCCGGGTTCCCTTCTTTAGCGCATGCCCCAGCGCAAGCGAGGACCGCACCAGATCGTCATAGCTGAGCACGCGCTCGTCGCCATCGACCACGGCGACCTTTTTGCCGCCGTACTGCGCGCGCGAGTCGACAAGGGCCTGGAAGATGGTTTTTTCGGCGCGGCTCGTGTCGAACGGCACAATCTCTTCGCCGGAGGCGGCGGCGACGGTGGCAAGGGTCAAGACGGTGCTCCCGGCGGGCGACGGCCCGATTGTCCGGAAACCCTAGCGCACGGGGGGCAGGGCGCAAAACCCGGGTGATTTTTCGGGGCCGTCCTTATATGTGTAGGGCCATGGCCATTGTCATCGATCGCGCGGCGTCCGCCGCCCCACGCCATCCGGAGAAGGCGCACCGGCCGGATTCGCCGGTGCTGCGCAAGCCGGACTGGATTCGGGTGAAGGCGCCGGTCAGCCGCGAATACGCCGAGACCAAGGCCATCGTGCGCGCGCACGGGCTGCATACAGTGTGCGAGGAAGCGGGCTGCCCGAACATCGGCGAATGTTGGACGCATCGCCACGCCACCATGATGATCATGGGCGACACCTGCACGCGCGCCTGCGCCTTCTGCAATGTGAAGACCGGGCTGCCGGGGCCGCTTCGCGCCGAGGAGCCCGACCACGTCGCCGAGGCCACCTTCAAGTTGGGCCTTGCCCATATTGTGATCACCTCGGTCGATCGCGACGACCTGCCCGACCGCGGCGCGGGCCATTTCGCCGCCACGATCCGCGCGATCCGCAGGGCCAGTCCCGACTGCGGCATCGAGGTGCTGGTGCCCGACTTTCTCGGCTTCCGCGAGCAGTCGCTCGTGGCCGTGCTCGAGGCGGCGCCCGACGTGTTCAACCACAACATCGAGACCGCCGAGCACCTATACCGGCGCGTACGGCCCAAGGGCGACTACCGCCAGGCGCTCGATCTGCTCGACCGGGCCAAGGACGTGTGGGGAAGGCTGCATCCGGCCCGGCCGCCGCTCCTGACCAAGTCGGGCATCATCGTCGGCATGGGCGAGAGCGACGCCGACGTGGTCGAGGTCATGCGCGACCTGCGCGCGCACCGGGTCGACGTCGTCACGATCGGGCAGTACCTGCAGCCGACCGAGCGCCACCTGCCGCTTGACCGCTGGGTGACGCCGGAGCAGTTCCGCCGCTTCCGCGAACAGGGCGAGGAGATGGGCTTCGGCTCGGTCTTCGCCGGCCCGCTGGTGCGCTCGAGCTACCGCGCCGAGGAGCAGCGCCTGGCCGCCGAAGGCGGGTCGCGGGCGGTCGCACACTGATCCGAGCAGCACGGCCCGACGAGGGCGAGCGACTGCGTGAGATCGCGGCCGCAGCCAAGGGTCATTGGGGGTACCCGCCTGCACGGGTCGAGGCCTGGGCGGCGGAGCTCGACCTCTCGCCGGACCGGCTGCGAGCGAGCGAGGCGGTGGTCGCCGAGATCGACGGACGCGTGATCGGCTGGGCCGAGGTGGTATCCCCCGTCGCCGGAGTGAGCGTGCTCGAGCACCTCTGGGTCGAGCCGGTCTCGATGGGCGCCGGTGTCGGCTCGGGACTCTTCCGGCACGCGAGCGACCGGGCGCGGACGCTGGGCGCACACGTCATGGAGTGGGAGGCCGAGCCGAACGCGCTCGGCTTCTACGCCAAGATGGGCGGCCGGCGGGTGCGCCCCACCACCCCCGAGGGGGGCCGGGAGCTCGCGGGGATGGCTGTCTCTTATACACATCT
>DIZC01000110.1:8742-8984 GCA_002429315.1 Alphaproteobacteria bacterium UBA6038 | reverse complement strand
GGGGGGGTTCACGCCTTAACCGCTGGAAACGGCCCGCGGCGCCTCGGCCAGCGAGGCCGAGGCGCCGCGGTTCTTTTTTCAAAACCGGCGCGGGTCGAAGGCGCCAATGTCTTCCGGCCAGGCGTTCTCCAGCACGCCGTCCCGCATGCGCTCGGCAAGCGCAGGCGCAAACAAAATTCCGTTGCGATACTGGCCGCTGGCGACGAACAGATTTTGCAGTCTGGTGGGGCCGATCAGCGGCA
>DIZC01000110.1:8292-8497 GCA_002429315.1 Alphaproteobacteria bacterium UBA6038 | reverse complement strand
GCGGCAGATCGTCCGGCGAACCCGGGCGCAGTCCCGCCCAATGCTCGACCAAATCCCAGTCGCGCAAAGCCGGTGCAAGCCGGATCGCGCCCTCGAACAGCCACTGCGCCGCGCCTTGGGTGGTGCTGGTGTCGAATCCTTGACGCGAGACCGTCGCCCCCACCAGCAAGCGCTCGCGACGCGGCACCAGATAAATGTCGTTGCC
>DIZC01000110.1:367-8233 GCA_002429315.1 Alphaproteobacteria bacterium UBA6038 | reverse complement strand
ATGTGTATAAGAGACAGCCTGACGCGAGACCGTCGCCCCTACCAACAAGCGCCCGCGACCCGGCACCAGATAAATGTCGTTGCCCCAAATCATGCGTTTGGGAAGCGCATGATGTTTGGCCGCAAGCGCAATCATCTCGCCCTTCACCGGGATCACCGGCGGCACGGCTTCCGGCGGCAAACCTTCGAGCCGCGAACTCCACGCGCCGGCGGCAAGCACGAACGAGTCCGCAGGATGGACGGCGAACGGGCTGCGCGCGCCAACCGCTCTCCCGTTTTCGGTTTCGATCCGCACCACCGCTTCGTTGCTCTGCAGCACACCACCCGCGCGTTGAAATGCTCTGGCGAGCGCCGCCCCAAGAATCCGGTTGTCCACCTGCGCTTCCTCGAGTGCGAACAGCGCGCCAACCGTACTCTCCGCCAGCAACGACTCGAGCGCACGTGCCGCGTCCGCCGTAAGATATTCGAGCCCCATCGATTCCTTCGCCCGCGCCTGCAGCGCCACCGCTTCGTCGCGCGTGTGCGCCACAAGCAGACTTCCGTCCACGCGATAGCCTACGTCGATGCCGGAGGCTTCCTCGACCTCTAGGGCGAAGTGCGGCCACAATGCCGCCGAGCCACGCGCGAACCGGGCGAGCGGCGTGTCCGCTTCGGCCGCTTCTGCGGTCACTGCGATCATGCCCGCGGATGCCCAGGTTGCCCCGCGGCCGGGCTGCGCGCGGTCCAGCACCGTGACCCTTGCGCCTGCTTGTGCGAGACGCCAGCCGATCGACAAGCCGGCAACGCCCGCGCCGATCACGACGATTTTCATGAGCGCGGATTAGAGTTTCGCTTCCGAAGGGTCAAATCCGCATGATCGGGCGTCCTGGCCGCCCTATAAGACCGAGAGATGTCAGGAGGCGCACGTGGAAAAGGCGACATTCGGAGCCGGATGCTTCTGGGGTGTGGAGCACTTCTTTCGCGAGGTGCCGGGTGTCATCGAGGCGGTGTCCGGCTATGCCGGCGGCATTGCCGACAATCCGACCTACAAACAAGTCTGCACCGACCGCACCGGTCACGCGGAAGTCGTGGAAGTGACGTTCGATCCCGCGAAGGTGTCCTACGCCAAACTCGTCGATCTGTTTTTCAAGATGCACGACCCAACGCAGCTGAACCGGCAGGGGCCGGATTTCGGCACCCAGTACCGCAGCGCCATCTTCACGCACTCACATGAGCAGGAGCGCGTTGCACGGGAAGAACTCGACAGGGCGAAGGCCTCTGGCCGCTACAAGCGGCCGATCGTCACGGTGATCGAGCCGGCGAAAACCTTCTGGCCCGCGGAGGACTACCACCAGCGCTACTTCGAGAAGCACGGCGGCTCCTGCCACGTCAGCTATGCCGAACTGGTGAGGCAATAGTTTTGTCGGTTCAGGTGATTCAGTCGTTGCTGACGCGTTTGCGGCTGCGGCGTCTCGATCGCACGCCCCCTTTCTTTGTCCGGATCCGCATATCTGCCTTGACGGTTGCTAAGATGTCTTCTCGCACCTTTGCAAACCAGCTTTCATTGACGCGCTCGTACGCGTTTTCGAGGAAATCTGCGAAGGTCGCCGTCAAGGCGGCATATTGTTCCTTGCTGAGCTCTTCCTTTGCCCGATACCGCATCGCCTTGTTCTTTTGTGTAAATGCTTCGTCAAACGCGTACCGTTTCGCGTAAGCGCGATCGCAAGCGATCCCCAACCTTTCCTCGATCCTGTCGATGGCGGCATCCGGTGAGAACGCGACGACATCGTAGTCGAGGCGAAGCGCGCCGCGCACGGCGCCCCATCTCCGGAATTTCGCGATCTGCCGCAAAACGCCGGGGACAGCGCTTTTGATATCTGTGAATTCGGAAAATGCCGTTCGGTTATGGGTTCTGGCGTGAGCGCCTGCATCCGCAAGCGACAGGCAAATCTCCCTGGGATCGCGATAGGAGGCAACAATCTGTACCAGACGCTTCTCCTGCAGCTCCTCGAGGTACGGAAATACGTGATCGCGAACTCCGGCATGTGTCTTGACCGCAACCGATCGATTCCCGACAAGGTGAAGCAGATCATCCAGTTTTTTGCGGTCGACCTGTTGAACGAAATTGATCGCATGACCGGGTTTCACGAGGCCTTCCGAGAGACGACCTTGTTCGTGACCGATGCTCTTCAGCATGCCCTTGACCAACTCGAAGGCGAGGGTGCTTCCCGATTTTGTAATGCCGTAACACAGAACGAGCATGGAGGTCCGTGCGAGCCTAGTTTCTGGAGTTCAGTGCCATCCCAGCGCGCGGGCGGCCGATTCTGGGATTTGGGTGCCCCATGCTGTCTTGCGCAAACGCCTAATCCTGGTGAGTCACCGCAACCGGCCGTGAGCTAATGGCAACCAAACCTGGTCCCCTGACGACGAGCGACTGCCCCCGAATGCAATGACCTTGCAACGCACATTTCAATTAATCCGGCAACTCTTGGGTGGCAAGTCCCAGCCGACAAAGCCCCAAAATCGAGCCAGTTTCGAGACGAGCCGCCCTACGCCGGAGTCTGAGCAGGTTCCGTAAGCAAGTCCGCCCCATACGGCGAGCTGTGCAGTAAACCGAGAACGGCTGGACGAGACCAACAAATTGTGGAAACGCAAACAAAACCGGCCAGGCGCAATTCCCGCGGCGCAGCTCTACCAAGACGCGCCCGGTGACAAGACCGTCGTAAACATCCTTTCCAACTGCGGTCCGAAAGACACGACATGGATCGCGCATAGGCCGTAACGGCGGAGGGCTCGAAGAATCAGCTTGCGTTATTCCATGTATCTGAGTCGAAATCTGGGACTTGGCAAGATCGCGGCTGCGCTGAAAGGTGGCGGCAGCTGTTTCAGCTGGGCATGGGCGTCACGGGCCAGCCCGACGTAAAGGCGGATCGGACGCAGAGGAAATTTGCCGGGAAGACGCCGCAGAATCGCGATCGAATCGAGGTGGAAGATGCCGTTTGGACGACTGAATAGGCTGGCGAACGGATTGGGGGCACTGATTATGGCCATTGGATTCATGGCGACGGCGGCATACGGACAAATGAGCCGGGGCGACCGCTATTCCGGCGCGCCGTGGGCGACGCGCTCCCCGGTCCTGGCGCAGCACGGCATGGTGGCCAGCGAGCAGCCCCTCGCCTCCGAAGCCGCGGTGGAGATTCTGAAGAAGGGCGGCAGCGCGGTAGATGCGGCGATCGCCGCCAATGCCATGATCGGGTTGATGCAGCCGGTGCTGAACGGTATCGGCGGCGATTTGTTCGCCATCGTCTACGATCCGAAGACGCACACGCTTTACGGCTACAACAGCTCCGGCCGCTCGCCGAAAGGCCGCGACCTCGCGAAGATGACGGCGGAAGTCGAGGCCGCGTACAAGCGCGCCGGGCTGCCGCCAAAGCCACACATTCCGCCCGTGGGCTCGCTGCCCATCACCGTGCCCGGCACAGTGGATGGCTGGTTCGCGCTGCATCAGAAATTCGGCCGGCTGCCGATGCCCGACGACCTCGCACCCGCCATCCACTACGCGACCGTTGGCTTTCCTGTGACGCAGCTGATTGCGACCTACTGGAAGGGCAACATGGCAGCGTTCGAGAAAAGCAAGCTGATCGAAGAGCTCGACAACGCGCGCCACACCTATCTCATTCCCGATGGCCATGGCGGCCACACGCCGGGCGAAGGCGAGGTTTTCAGAAACCCCGATCTTGCACACACGCTCACGATGATCGCGCAAGGGGGACGCGACGTGTTCTACAATGGCGAAATCGCGCACACCATAGATGCCTATTTCAAGCGTGTAGGCGGCGGTCTGCGCTATGAAGACTTCGCTGCGCATCGCGGCGAATGGGTCGAGCCGCTTTCGGTAAACTACCGCGGTTATGACGTGTACGAGCTGCCGCCCAACGGCCAGGGCGGCGCCGTGCTCGAAATGCTGCAGGTGCTGAAAGGCTTCGATCTGAAGAAGATAGGCCCCGGCTCTGCGGACGCGCTGACCGCAATGATCGAGGCCAAACGGCTCGCCTTCGAAGACCTGGCGAAATGGTATGCCGATCCCGCCTTCGTGCATGTGCCGATGAAGGGATTGCTGTCGGATGCCTATGCAGACCAGCGCCGCAAGCTCATCCATCTGGGTCACGCCAATCCCAACATCGGCCCAGGCGATCCGAAGCTGCACGACGGCGACACCATCTATCTCACCGCCGCCGACAAGGATGGCATGATGGTGTCGCTGATCCAATCGAACTACCGCGGCATGGGGTCTGGGCTGGTGCCGGATCATCTCGGCTTCATGTTTCAGGATCGCGGCGAACTTTTCTCGCTCGATCCTCAGGCCGCGAACGTCTATGCAGCCGGCAAGCGGCCGTTCCACACCATCATTCCCGCCTTCATCATGAAGGACGGGAAGCCGTTCATGTCTTTTGGGCTGATGGGCGGGGACATGCAACCGCAAGGCCATGTGCAGATCGTCACCGACATCGTCGATTTCGGCATGAATGTGCAGGAAGCGGGGGATGCGGCGCGCTGGCGCCATGTCGGCAACGCGGAGGTCACCGGCGAACCGTCGCAGGGCATCGGCGAAGTGGAAATGGAATCCGGCTTCGATCTCGCGGTGAAGGCGGAGTTGGAGAAGCGCGGCTACAAGGTCGTGCCGGGCACCGGGAACTTCGGCGGCTATCAAGCGATCATGCGCGCGCCCAACGGCGTCTACTGGGGCGCTTCCGAAATGCGCAAGGACGGCGAAGTGGTGGGATATTGAGGGCTTGGACAGCAGTTAGGCCGCCGTCCCTCTGGCTCGCCTGAAAAACAGGCCGCCCTGCCTGACACCTAGCCCCGCGCCTCAGTAAGAAACCACGTTTCCCACCGTAATGATGCAGTCGTCGGGAGAATTGATCGACACAGCGAGCTGGGTGGTCCCGGGAGGAGCGGCCACCGTGATCTCGTGGCCAACATCGTCCCAAAGCTGCGGCAGCGGGAAACCAGAGCTTCCGTTCCAGTCGCCATCGGGGTCGAAGGGCCCATCTGGAACGCCCCGTCCAGAGATTTGGTATCCGTTCACGGTTACTGTCTCGGCAGGATCAAGGTTATTGGTTTGTCGCGCGCCCCCAATCTGGCCGTCTGCCCCGAAGCTATCCATTTCGACCTCGACCGATCCCGTCGTTGGGGCAGAAAGGGCCAGCTTGTAGTTGAACGTGGTGCCGCCGAACTCATTTCCCGCCAATCTCTTATCGAAGAGATCGACAATGCTTGGGCCGGTGCCGATCAACACCAATGTCGCACCCTCGTCGAGCGTGAGGAGATAGTTGCCATCCCAAGGATCTTCGCCGGTATCGAGTCCGACGACAGAAGAATCCGGTGCAATCTGGTATTCGCCATTACCGTTCGCCAGACCGACCGGAACCTCCGCTCGATAGATCGCCCCGCCGTGGCTGGCCCAACAAGGATCCGCCGACGTCGCGATGAGCTTCGCCCTTAATGTCAGAGTGGTGACCGGCAGGGGAAACTGCCGCGTGACGGCGATGCGCACGGTGGAAGGGGGTGGGGATCGATAGAGATAAGCAAAATGGAGCCACGCATCCTGCATCGCTCCAGTTGCCCCGCTGACATGGATGACGCCTTCGCTGCGGTTTCGCAACGCCACGCCGCCGGTAGCGTAATTGGCATTTGCGTAGGTGCGAAACGGAATCACGACAAGATTCGGCGGAAGCGCCGAAGGGGTTCTGGCCGAAGGAACATCCGCCTGACGAGTCCCAAGGGCATGAGGCCATGCGGTCGCATGGGCTACGAAGGCGATTGCTACCACCGCCGCACTGCTGATGACGGCGATCGGCTTCCAGATCGAGGTCGGCATCGAAATCCCCATTGCTTGACGCTCGCGCGGCATGGCCGCCGGCGAACACAGCTTCAAGAAACGATTGAGAACACCGGCTTCAGCAAGCGGGGAAACACAGGTTCCCTGAACAACCGGGGAAGGACGAGCTAACACGCGCGCTGGCGAGACGCAAATCCGTTTCTCATCCCCTTCAACTCTGGCGGGAAGCTGGCGTTCACTCGCCTTTGGCGTTTTTCACCACAAACTTCGCGGTCGCGACCGAGCCGTCGGAGAATTTCAGCGTCACCGCAATGGACGCGCCAGGCTTCATCGCAGGGCGTGGGTCCATGCACATCAGGTGATAGCCGCCGGGTGCGAACCTCAGGGCGCCGCCCGCGGGAATATCGACCGCGCCAACGTCCGACATCGTTTCCATGCCGCTCTTCCGCTCGCTCTTGTGCAGCATGAGCATGCCGCAGACAGGCGAGGTCGCGCCGGTGAGTACCGCCGGCCAACGCGCCACATTGTGCAGCTCGAAATACCCGCCGGCCGGCAGGTTCGCCGGCAGCGCGCGAAACCACGCATTCGCGACGGTCACATGGCCGCTCATCGGCGGCGGCGTGGCAACGCCCGCAACCGCAGCGATAATGAGGCTAGGCAGGCGCATGGAGGGCGGCCTCCTCGTTCTTCCGCATGTTGATCAGTACGAGGATGATCGCAAGCAGGCTGAGCAAAGTGCCCGGCAGCCAGATGATTAGGCCGCCATAGTGCTGGTCGCTGAGCGCCGGGATGTCGAACATGCGGCCGCAGATCTGATACACGGGATAGTAGTCGGTGCCGGCGAGCGACAGCACCGCGCCGAGCGCCATCTGCGGCGGCTCGACCGCAATGATCAGCAGCGCGCGGATGCCGCTCCCGATGCGCGCCGGCGGCTTCGGCCTCGGATCGAGCACCAGCCACCAGAAGGCAATGCCGTCCAGCGCCATCGACCAGTTCATGATGTCGTAGAGCCGCTTGTCTAGCATCACGCGGGTGTGGATGGCCGGAATGAGCCACACATAGATCATGCCGACGAACAGCACCGGCGCCACCACCGGATGCATCACGAAATCGATGATGGCGCGGACCGGCCGCGAGGTGAATACCGGTTTCAGAAAATCCGGCATGCCGGCCCACAACACCGAGCCCGACGCGCCCAGCGCAATCAGGAACGCGCCGACGTGATGCAGGATGAAGTGCTGCGCCCGGTGGATGAAGAACATGTGCTGGGCGTAGTAGTCGATGTGCGTCTGCACCATGGCGTAGAGCAACAGCACGCCGATGACGAAGCAGGCGCTGCGCCATTTTGGCGGATGCTGCGCGCGGGGCAGGCGCGAGAGCCCGGTGAAGAACCACGCAAGGCTCATGGCGGTGGCAAGAAACACCGGCCAGGAAAATTCCCAGGGAAAGAAGATCGGCAGCTCGGCAGGGTAATTGCGGCACACGAACCACAGCGCCGCACCCGCAAGCAGCAGCGCCCCGAAGCCGAGCCATTCGCGCGATCCGTTCTCGATCCTGCCGCTGAGCGCCGCCGTCGTCATGGGCCGCGTTATAGCCAAGGCAGCCCATCGCTCGCGAGGCGTTTGGTCACAGGGCCGACAAGGCGACGGTCGCGTGCTATTCACCATCCATGAAGGCGCTCGCGATTCTGGCCGTTACGCTTGCGCTCGCCGCCTGCGGGCGCGGCGAGGTGCGCCCCGGCGCCACCGACATCACCGGTGTGATGCCGAACCTCGCTTTCACGATGACGCGCGCCGACGACGGCGCGGTGGTGACGGCAGACAGCTATCGCGGCAAGGCGGTCGCCCTCTATTTCGGCTACACCAACTGTCCCGACCAATGCCCCACCACGCTTACCGATCTTGCCAGCGTGCTCAAGGCGCTGGGGCCGCGCGCAAAGGACGTGCGGGTTCTGTTCGTGACGGTCGATCCCAAACGCGACACGCCGCCGGTGCTGAAAAACTATGTGAACGCGTTTGCGCCGCAGGTCGATGGCCTGCGCGGCAG
>DIZC01000110.1:0-129 GCA_002429315.1 Alphaproteobacteria bacterium UBA6038 | reverse complement strand
CCTCATGCATGCCCTTGTGCGCGGGCTCTACCGCGTCACTCCGCCGTCCGCCGGACAGGCCGAAGAGGTGATGCATTCCGATTCCACCTTCTTCTTCGATCCCTCCGGCCGCGCCCGCCTCGTCACCAC
>DIZC01000022.1 GCA_002429315.1 Alphaproteobacteria bacterium UBA6038 | reverse complement strand
TGTATAAGAGACAGCGTCATGCCCGGGCTTGCCCCAGCCACCCAAAAACACCTCTGCCGTTTGTGTCCATGGGTGGCCGCCACAAGGGCGGCCATGACGGCCGTGGTGAATCAACTCCAGCGTCCCATCCGTGCATACGCCAAAAACGCGCCCAGCGGCCGCGACAGGCATAAGTTCTTTCCTTGGGGCGAGAATATTTATTTTTTCGGGCGGTGCGGACCCGCGAGCCCGGCATTGACGCGCTCCGGAAAAAGCCAGGAAAGACAAAGGCCGGAGAGGGTGTTTCCCCTTCCGGCCTTGCCCCGGGCGCAATTCCCGAGATGGGTATAATATGCAAAACCAGCGTGACGCTGTCAAGCGCCCTGTGAGAAAAAAATGCAAAAAAATGCAAAAAAGTTATAAGCGACCGGAATTGCTGGATTTTCCGCCGGTCTTCGGCGGTTCCCGGCCCCGAATTCCCGTCACAGCAGCTCCTCGACCAGGTACATGCTGCCCACCATGACGGCGGCGCCGACCCCGCCCACCAGCAGCGACACGACCAGCCCCAGCAGGCGCTCGCCGACCGGAACCCCGCTGCGCCGGAAGAGGAGGTAGAGGCCGAACGCGGCGAAGGCGAGCGCCCAGGCCACCGCGGCGAACATAACGATCGGCTGAAAGACCATGGCCCCTGCGCTGCTTCGACTGCGCCGGCGATGCTACAGCAAAAGCGGCATGGTTGCTCCCCGCCGGCGGGAGGATCGGAAATGAGCGCTGCGCGCGTGCGCGGGCACGTCTGCCGCTCTGGCCCACATCGCCCCTGAGCCTCCATTAAGCGCAACGGGCGCGGCGGCGGCTCAGTCGGATGTTCAGACCGTGATAAATATGCATGTACGAAGGCGTACAGTGCCGCGGTCGCGGAACGGGCGGCCGAAACCGGCGTTGCCCATTCGCGGCGTTCAGGACAAACAGCACGTTGGGCCAATCCCTTTCCTCGCTGCACGCCCAAGAACGGGCGATGCACTACCGTCAATTGGCAGCCGACTCGATCCACAAGGCGCAGGACGCAACAACCGAAGAGATGCAGGCCGGGCACCTCAGCATGGCGGCCGGCTGGCACGCGCTGGCGCTCGAGCTCGAGCAATCCTGCGACTCCGAAACGCCGCCCGGGGATTCCGCCGGCGAGCCGCTCCCGGTTTCCGATCGGACGGCTGGTTAGGGCCACGCGCCCGCGCGCATGCCGGCAGGTCGGTTCATTCGCGCGGGAACTCATGTTGCCGCACGCGTGACCGGCGCTTGAGCAGATTGTGAGAAGAATGTAAGCACCGCCATTATTCAGTCGGGGGGAGAGAGATGCACATCACACGCGCCATTTTGGGGGCGATCGCGCTGGCGGCGCTTGCCGCGCCGGCGGCGCAGGCGAAAACCTATAACGCGGTGGCGCAATACTCCGCCGTTTCGAACACCGACACGCAGCACTGGAGCTACCGCTACAGCACCGGCGCGCGCGACGGCAACTACGCGCTGCTGCCGCTGGCGAGCACCGACGCCGCCGATTGGCAGAACGACGGCGGCACAACCGTTCCGCTCGACTACTGGAGCAACCCGGGCTTCAATTATCCGCTCATCAGCGCCAACACGACGCGCAAGCGGCTGCACCGCGATTACGGCTACGGCAATGTGTATCTGGCGCCGAAATCGCTGTTCATCGATCCCGGTTACCAGGTCGCCGTCGTCAGCTTTCTGTCGCCCAAGCGCGGTACCGCGACCGTCACCTACAGCTTCACCGACATTGACTGCCACGGCGGCAACGGCATCGACTGGTACGTGGACAAGAACTCTGGGCTGACGCGGGATCTGGCGTCCGGGGTCCTGGCGTCCACCAATTGCGACGACACCCAATATGCCACCACGGGCGTTCAGCAGCTCCAGGTGAAGGTGAGGAAGGGCGACCGCATCAACTTCGTCATCGACGACGCCGGCGACTATACCTTCGATTCCAGCGCCATGACGGCGACGGTCAGCTTCCCATAACGGGCTCGTGCGGCCGCGCTCGTGCACTGCGCGGCTGGCCGCAAGGGCAAACGCGCCGCGTCCTTGCTTAATGATGGAATGCCGGCGGTCTCTTGGGGCTGCGCGGCGGCCCGTTAACCACCGGTCACAATTGACCATCTCTTCGGATCTGGAGTGTGTTAACGCTTCCTTAAGGCATCCAATCGGGGCCAAAAGGAGAGACATATGTCCAAACGCATATTGCCGATCGTCGCTGTCGTTCTGGCGGCGAGCACCGCCGCTTTCGCCAGCAGCGTCCATCTGAAGAATTTCGCCAACCCGACCTTCACCGACAACGGCCTGACGCTCACCGCGAGCGGCGCGCTGGCCGGCCTCGGCGTCGGCGACGTGCTGGTCAATCTCGCCGCCACGGCGAACGCCACCGCCATCTGCACCAACCCGTCGGGACAGCATCAGCCGCCGGGACAGAACCCCGCGCCGGTGACGGTCGCCGGCTCCGAAGCCATTCCGGCCTCGGAAGTGAAGAACGGGACGGTCGCGTTCTCGGTCACGACCAATCCGCCGGTGACGCCGATTCCCGGCGCGCCCGGCTGTCCGAACAAGAACTGGACGGAAACCATCACCGACCTGTCGTTCACCGGGGCGACCATCACGGTGCAGCAGGGCTCGCCGCCGGCGAC
>DIZC01000109.1 GCA_002429315.1 Alphaproteobacteria bacterium UBA6038 | reverse complement strand
GTATAAGAGACAGGTTGGGCACCGTGTTGCCATTGACCTTGCCGATGTCGCTTTCGTTCGCCGGACGGGTCTTCTCGCTAAAGGCCTGCGGCACACCGAGCGCGAGTGGATTATTCTTCGCGCTGTAGTTCCAATAGGGTAGCGCCCAATCCTTTGGTCCTCCAAGCGACACGACCGCATCGCGCACGATTGCCTCGAACGACAGAACATAGGCGCGGTGCCAAGGCAGGAAGTACCAAGTCTGATGCTGGCATTGCTCCCAGTACCTGTCGCGCTCGCGCTGTGGTGGAAGTGTGGCGCCCGGTTTCAGATAACCGTAGTCTTGCCACTTGCGCTGGTCGAAGCCGTGCATGGCTGCGAGATAATTCCAGCTGGTCTTGTCGGTGGTAGCCCGCTTTTTGAGTTCACCGACCGCCTTCGCATACCAGAACAGCACTGGGTCCCACGTTTGCTGAAAACTTAACAGGCCTCGCCGGGTAAACGTCATGATCCTGCCCTCCGAAGAACGGCACGTACTGGAGGAGTCTTTTACACCAAAATGATCGGCCCGTATTCCGTTTGTTTAAGCGCGGGTTTCAGTGCTGACGTCCACACGTCGGCAGCACGTCGAGCGCAGTGACCGGGTGAATTTCCCACGCCGTCGCGCGACAGGCTCGTGCACGAGCGTCCGCCGTGTTTGCTGACTCGCGTCGATGTTCAGCATCGAACAGCAACCAGCCAGTTACTTCAACGAATCGCCCAAGCAGCTTTTCCCATAAGGTATGGGTCTTCCAGTCGATGCCCCTAGCAGCCATGGCAGTGCGCCACCGCGGTGTCACCTTCACGATCACGTGCCTGGCTTCGTCGTAGACGTCGGCAGCTAACAGCGTCACATCGATATGCCATGTCGCAGCACCGCGGCCAGCGACACGGTTCGGTCGATGTCATTCACCGCCGGTGTTGACTGGCGATTCTTGAGGACGTTGAGCGCCTGAATATCTGGGCGAACGGCGTCGCCCATTACCGTCACGATGATCGGCGCCGCCGCCCTCGCAGCTGACCGCCGACTACCCGCCACCCGCGCGATCTTTCGGGCTAGCTCCAACTGCGCTAGGGCGACGGCTGCTTCGTGCAGTTCTAGTTCGATAAGTTGGGCCCGGCGCTCTCCGCCCACATTGGTCAATGTCGTAAATCGTGAAGCGCCTATTTGCTACATAAATCGACGCTGTGGTCACTATCCAGATGTTTATGACCAATGAGCTCCACAGCTCAGGTTTCTCAACCCACTCATGCAATCGACTCCGCTCCATTGATATCCCCGTCCATCACTGTGAACCGACCCACGCCTGCCGTGAAGCGGGAGGCTGTCGCCCATCTCAGGAAAGCGCACGAGATGAGGGAACGACTGGCGTGCCAGGCGATCGGCTACAACCACCTGTCCGTGCGATACCGCTCACGTCTTCGATTGCCAAACGACATCTCGCAATGCGTAGATGCTCGCACTCTCGCCAAAGCGCCAAACCTGCAATTCCAACAGACACCGGAGTGAGCCAAATCCAGTTTGCGAGAAAAACACGGCGGGCTCCGCTGCGGGCAAGGCAATGGGCCCTCTTCACCGGGTTCAAGCTTCCCCTTTTCGTGGTTCCTCGATAACGTCAGTTAGCGGCAGCCAAGTTAGGAAAAGTGCGCCGAAGCACTCGCGCGCGGAACGCGACGACGAGTGACTGTGAGGGGTAGGGCATGGGGCAGTTTCGGGACGTTCAGGGCTTTATTCGCAATGCCAACGAAGCCCAAAATCTGCAAGAATTAAGTGGCGTTCTCGATGGCATGTCACGGAGCTTGGGCTTCCGCTATTACGCCCTTGGCCACCACGTCCGCGTCGTGTCAGGCACTCTCCTACAGATCGCAAACTATCCCCATTCCTGGGCGGAGCGGTTCGCGGAGCGAGGGTACCTCGCCGATGACCCCGCGGTGACTGCTTGTCAAAAAGCAATTGTGGGGTTTCTGTGGTCGGATATCCACCTACTCATCCCCCTCAATGAGCGACAGAAGACAATTCTTTCCGAATCAAGAGCAGCTGGACTGGGCGAAGGATTCACCGTTCCCATCCACCTGCCTGGCGAATGCTCGGGTTCGTGCAATTTCGTCACGACATTTGGGAAAACAATAGGGGCTAGCGTACTGCCAATCGCGCAATATGTCGGATGCTTTGCCTTTGAAGCTGCACGGCGTCTAGCGCAAATCGCTGGCGAACAATCATCAAACTGCAGAGCGCCCACCGTTCCGCACCTAAGCTCACGTCAGCTCGACTGCATCGTGTTAGCTGCCCGCGGCAAGTCCGACACCGATGCGGGCCAGCTGCTGGGCATCAGCAACCAAACCGTTCATCAGCACATTGAAACGGCTAAGCGGCGTTATGGGGTTGCGACACGCACACAACTCATCGTGCGTGCGCTCTTCGACAGCCAGCTTGCGTTCAGAGACATTATTCGCCGCTAACCCATCCCCTAACTAGGGGAATGGCCGCCTCCTGCGAATAGTTCGATCCTTTGCGCCGACCTGTACAGGACGATTCGGGTGGTGCATATCGTATCCGGTGCCAATCGACACCGGTTTAAACGACTAATCGATCAGATGCACCGAGACCGCAAACGGCTCTTCGTGGATCGATTCAAATGGGATGTAAAGGTCATTGAGGGCGAATTCGAGTTAGACGAGTTCGATACCGACGACGCCGTTTATCTGATCGAAACTGACCCTTCCGGAAATCACTTAGCTTCTGTTCGGCTGTTGGCGACTAGCCGCCCTCACCTTCTTTCGACGGTATTTCATTCGTTATGCGATGGACCGATTCCTACTGGCGACGATGTAATGGAGCTCACCCGTCTTTGCGTGTCACCCGAAATCGCAAGTCCGGAAGCCGCCAGGTTGTGCAATCTCATGTGGGTCGCCTCGGTGGAATTTGCCCTCCTCTTTGGCGTCTCCCAATACACGGGGGTTTCTCAAGCACAGTGTCTCTCTTCACTGCTTTCAGCAGGTTGGGAAATTGTGCCCCTTAGCTTGCCTCGCGAGATACACGGACAACTCACGGGGGCCATTGTGATCAAAATCACGCCAGAAACCCTGCGCCGAGCACGGGCACGCTTCGGTTATCGGTATCCGGTGCTGGAGGTGATACCGCAGACGAAAGCGGCGTAAGCCCGTTTCATAGTTTTCCCGTGGCACAGGACCGAACCATGTACAAGACCAGCGTAGGTACGGGAAATTCGGCGGCCAACTGGTCTGAGCTGTTGTCTGAACAAGGATACTGCATCATCAAAGATCTCGTTCCGCCAACTCGCGCTTTGGCGCTTCACGACGATCTGCGCGAGCGATTGGCGAAGACGCCATTCAGCGTTGGGGCATTTCACGGCGAACGCAGCAAGCGTTGTGGCTCGTTGCTGAAGCGGTCCGGCCATGCGGCGAGTTTCGTGCTTCAACCTCTGGTGTTCGAGATCGCCAACCAGATTCTCGGCCCCTATTGCGACTGCATTCAGCTGAACCTCACGCAAGCGATCGAACTTCATCCCGGCGCGGAAGCGCAGCCACCACACCGAGATCATGATCTATGGCGAGCGGCCAAGGGTGGGATGGAATTTCAGCTGAATGTGGTGTGGCCGTTGACGGAGTTCACGTCTGACAATGGGGCCACCGTGATTTGGCCTGGCAGTCACAAGCGCCTCAGCGAGATTCTGATCGATCCGCTGGAATCCATGGCCGCGGAAATGACGCCGGGCTCCGCACTGCTCTTCCTCGGTTCTACCCTTCATTGTGGCGGTTCCAATCAAACTAGCGCGTGCCGGGTCGGTGTGATCATCAGCTATTGTCTTGGCTGGCTCAAGCCCTACGAAAACCAATGGCTGGCATATCCGCCGGAGGTCGCGCGACACTTCGTGCCTCAACTCGCCGCACTTGTTGGCTATCAACAGCACCGTCCAAATCTCGGGAACTACGAAGGCCAGTCGCCCGCGATCCTGTTACGAAATGATCCTCCGCAGTATCTGGGCGCAATCGACGCGTTGGCGCCCGAGCACGTGGAGTTTATCGAAATGTTGAAGCAGCGTTCGCTTCGGACGGCGGCGTAGACGAATCGCATACCAGATTTCGCATGCATACTTGATTCGCTGTATCTCGAGAAGGAGCTGAGGCCAATTCAATGACCAAGATTCAAACGATCGGCGTGATGGGTTACGCCAATTGCAGCGAACAAGACACCATCACGGCGCTCGAAATTCTTCGCGGCGCCGCGATGGTGCTTGAGGGAAAGATCGCACCTATGGTTCGCGACGAGCAGTCGGCGGAGACCCTGGATGTGAAACTGGTGACGCTCAAGCCCGGAAACGTCACCATGCAGATGGGCACGCAAGTCGTGCCCGACGCGATGATGACCGATACGGACTTGTTCGATCTGCTTTACGTCCCGGGCGGTGTCGGATCCGGTGCGATGTCCCTCGATCCGCAAATGCTGGACGCCGTCCGGAGACATTACAACGGGGGAAAAATCATTGCCTCCAATTGCTCGGGCGTTGGCATTCTGGCGCGGGCCGGAATCCTGGGAAAAAACCCCGTAACCTGCGTCGCCGCGATCGCACCGGGCCTGCGCGCCGAGGGAATCAACGTGCCCGAGCCGCGCCGGATGTGGTTGGGACTACCCGAAGCGAGGATCTGGACGACGACCGGATCCTATGGTGTCAACGGCAGCACGGTCGCGCTCATATCCCACTATTTTGGACATGAGGTCGGCACCGTCGTTTCGATGATGTTCGATACGCTGGGAGGAATTGGACAAAGCGTATTTGAGCTCGAGGGCCCTGAATTCTATTACCACCCGGAATTGGAAGCGAAGTTTGCGGCTTATTTCAAGCCCACGTTGCTGCCCGACATCGGGAGCAAAAAGTGATTACAATTGCCGCAGCGCAGTTGGTGATACCGGGCAAGGAGCCTGAGCTCCAATCGCTGATGGCGAATCTGACAGCCCAAGTAAAGGAAAACGAACCCGGCTGCGTGACATTCGATTGGGTTCGGGACGACGCCAATCCGCAAAATTTTCTTGTAATCGAGAAATATGTCGACAAAGCGTCATTCGATTTCCATAACGGCACCAAATATCTGAAAGATTTTCTCCCAAAGCTATTGGCGTGCTTGCGCCAAGCTCCCACAGTTACGATCTACGGCGATGTCATTCCCCGTCCAGCGCCCGCGCCGGTATCCTATTTTCATATCGGAATCGTTGTGCCGGATCTCGACCGGGCCATCGCCCGCTACTCGGATATCTTGTCTATCAGGTTCACTGAGCCGGCGACGTTTCATATCCCTCGGCTGGAAGATCCCGATCCTCGTCAGGGAACGTTGGTGGCGGCCTTCTCCATGACCGAACCGCCCTACTATGAACTGATTCAGGCCGCGAGCGGAATTATTTCACCTTCGAACGCAGGCAGGATTTTGTACTTCGCCTGTTGGGAATCGGACATGGCGGGAAGGCTCGAACGGCTCAGGAAGCAAAAAGTCGGGCTCGACGCGCTCTTTAGAATGGATGCAGCTTCGCCGCCTTTCGCGATGATTACGGCGCCCGATCTCTTGGGCGCACGCATCGAGTATGTCGATGAAAACGATCGCGCTCCCATCGAAGAGTGGGTTCGAACCGGAAAATATCCCGGGGGCATCGGCGCACAGAATCCGGCTGACAAATGAAGCCCTTCGTAGTCCGGAGGAAGCATCGAGACGCGGACTTTAAACGCCCGGCATTCGAGGATGATTCGATTTGCCATAGCGTTTCGGCGTCGTTGAGCAATGCGTGAGCGGGAGAGCAGATGTCGCGATTTTCAGACGTCGTAACAGCCGCCTCGTCGATCGATCCTATGCCGCTTCCGGTGGTCGACTGGCGGCGATCGGGGCCAACGCGCCGAGCGCGCTCGACATCGCTTATGGCGGACCGAACGGCGAATTGCCCAAAGCCGACGCCGTCGTCATTACCTGGACGTCTGCGGAATGGGCGGCGCTCGACCATGTTTTTCTGAACAGCAACGGTACGAGACTTCCTTCCGCCCATGATTGGCAGAACGGCTGGTATCTCTACACCCGGTCCGCGCGGCCTATTCCACCTCCCTCGCCGAAGCCTGAGCCGCTCATCACCAGCGCAGGCGCTCACGGTCGGCCTTATCGCTCAGGCGCTTTTGCCTCGATAGCCCCGTTCACCCACGGACGCTTCGAAGCGAAGATTAAGGCCGCGGCCGGTCCAGGCCTGATCACCGGCTTCTTCCTTCATCGGGACCGTCCGCTTCATCTTCCAGCGGTACCTCGAGCTCGGCTGCGTGCGCTTGCTGTGTGCCGACCTTGCAAAGCGAGGGACTGTCTCGAAGCGGCGGATATTTCGGAACGGCGAAAGCCGGGGCGGCAAGCCGATCGGCCGCAGCGCCTTGTACCTAATCCTGAACAACAGGACCTATCTCGGCGAGACCACCCACAAAGGCGCATCATACCCCGGGGAACATGACGCAATCGTACCCCGCGCGCTATTCGATACCGTCCAAAAGCGTCTTGCAGAGCTGGCCCCGCCAACCTCCGCAAGGCCACGGCTGCATCAGGATGCGCCGTTGGCACGACTTTTGTTTGACGAGACCGGCGCAGCGATGCTGCCGAGTTACACGATCAAACAGCCGGGCCTGCGCTACCGGTACTATGTCAGCAAACCGGCCCTGAAGGGGGAACGGTCGAAAGCCGCCATCTCCCGGATACCGGCGCCGCCGTTCGAAGCTCTCATCTCTGATGTCATGGTGCGCTTGGGGTTGGACAAGGTTGTCCAGGTCGACCACATATTTCTCGCTGTTAATTTGCGCGAGAGCAGAAAGTTCGAGCGGCGCCGACCGGCAAGCACGAACTCCGCCCCTCACTTGGAGGCCGAAGTGTAGGTCTCGACTCTGGAGGTAGAGACTGGCGCCGAAGGGCGCGGAATTTTCCCGGATTGGAGTCTCTTCGGCGGCGGCGGAGAATGCGCGTGCGTAAAAATTGCGGCGCAATGCGGCGGATTTCGCGACGGAGTCTACGAGCCGCGGTTCGAGAGAATTGGAATGGTACAGCTGGGTGGGGTCGAACCACCGACCTCTGGATCCACAATCCAGCGCTCTAACCAACTGAGCTACAGCTGCGCGGGGCGGGAAACTAGGTTTGCGGCCGCCCAAAAGCAAGCAATCGTGGCCCAACCAAGCTCTCTGATCTCGGCGCGGCGTGCGCTTGCTGCCTCGGGGACTCTCTGCCTAGCCTCTGACGGCGGAGCGAAGACCAAGCACGGCATGATCGACTGCACATCTTCCGGTGAAGATCGCGGCTGGCGCTTCGAGAGCGAAGATTTTGCCGCCGACTGGCGCGGGTTTCTGTTCGTCAGGGGGCATCGAGCGGGCGAGGACAGCGTTGCGCGCCTCTGCCGCGAGCTTCGCCTGAACGGGCCGCAGGGCGCGCTTGCGCTTGCCAAGGGGTCGTTCTGCCTCGCGCTGCATGACAAGCAGGCGGGAGCCACCTTCTGGTGCACCGATCAGTTCGGGCTTGTGCAGCTGTTCGTGGCAGAAGATCGGGTCAGCGGCGATCTTCTCCAATCGGTTCGCCGGCTCCCGCGGGGCGATGACGCGCTGGATCGCGCCGGCCTCGCCTCGTTTCTGCGCTACGGCTTCTACACGCTCGGCCGGACCATCGACCGGCGCGTTCGCGTGCTGTCCGGTGACGAGATCGTCCGGCAGACACCGGGGTCTGCATCGCAGCTGCTTCACAAAGCACCGGACACCTCGGACACATTCGAATTCGAGTCCTACATCGCCGATTTGCGCACCGCGGCAGCGGACGAACGCATTTCGCTCGACCTGACGGGCGGCATCGATAGCCGGCTGGTCGCCGCCGCGTTCACGCACGCAGGCATTCCCATCGCCGAGACGGCCACCATGGGAACCGGCGCGCACAAGGACATGCCGATCGCCCAAACGGTGGCTGCGGGATTGAAGCTCCCGCACGTCCCCGCCCAATACACCGAGGAGGCGTTCGACGCCCGCATCCCCGAACTGTTGTCCGTCACCAACGGACAGATCGGCCTGGCGACTTACGACCATGCGTTTCAGTTTGCCCGCGAACGGCGGTTGCGCGGCATCACCCTGGCGATATCGGGTGTCGGCGGGGAATTGTGGAAGGATTTCTGGTGGCTGCAGGATTTCCCGTTTCTCTCCGGACATCCGAAGTTCGAATGGCTCTACGCCACCCGGATCGAGCCGCGCCCGCCCGACACATCGATATTCATCCCTGAATTCGCGCGCATCTTCCAAGGCGCGCGGGACGAATACCTCGCGGCGATGCACCGCTTCTCGGCGCTCCCCAAAACGGCCGCCTACGATTCGGTGTACGCGTTTCTGCGCGTACCCTATGTCACCGGTCCGTGGGTCAGCGCCGCCACCCGCTCGGGTCTGCCGACCTTGTGTCCGCTGCTCGATCCCGAAGGAATCGATTTCGCCATGCGCATGCGCCGGCGCGACCGCCTGTTCGCAGCGTGGCACCGCGCCAGCATCGCGCGGCTGGCGCCGCAGATCGCCCATCTGCGGACGGCTGACGGAACTTCGACGCGGGCCGGCGCCGCGGCACTTCTCGACGTGCCATCTTATGTGGCCGACAAGTCGGCGCGCCTAGCCCAGAAGGTGGCGCAGCGGTTCGGCGCGCGCGATCTGGTCCGCCGCTCGTTGTTCGATGCGGGCGCATTCCGGACGGATGCCGCCCACGAGCTGACGCGCGGGGCGCTTGCAACTCTGGCCCGGTTCGGCGTGGTTCGTGACGGCATAGACCCGGCGCGCCTTTCTTTCCCCCAGTTCGAGCGTGTTCTCACGGCAGGCCTTCTGCTGCAGGAAATCTACTGAGCACCCGCGATCCATCACTACACAACATTCGCTGAACTCGATCGGCCCGCTGATGCCATACCGCGCTTGTCCATCGGAGGATCACCGGTCGGCAGGACATGTGCTCCAGCAGGTCGGGAACGCTCTTGCTGGCGCAGCGGCCTCAGTCACCTGAGATTCCTCGTGCCCCACCACGTCCAGCGGGATCGGGATGAGCCATTGCGACGACCTCAAGGCTTGGCGCACCCCGCTACGGACCGCATTTCGCCGGCCCTCCTAGAGGATTGTCGTCGAAAAAGTTGTGCGGCGTGACATCGAATCCGGCCCAATGAGCGATGGTGACGCCGGTAACGCTCGCGGCATTGGGTGGGTTGATATCATAGGATGAGCGGTCCTCGTCGGTGGGATCGTGGTGGGCGGCGCTCTTGATCCAAACGACCACATCGTTGTTCATCACGGATTCGGGCGACGAGAGATACGTCAGCAGATAGAGATCGGGCGACTGCCAGTGGCAAACGGCATAATTGAAATAGTCAGGGAAGGCCCAGTTGCCGCAATCGTTGTTGGCAGTGGACGGGTCGCTGAAGGCATCCCAGGTGAAGGCGTTGTTGGAAGCCCAGGTGTTCAGCCAACCGAACTCATTGGGGTGATATACCGTCACGTAGACGTCGCTCAGCGTCCATTGCTCATTGGGTCCATAGTGTCGCGACACCTCGGTTCCCGCGGGAGTGAATTCATAGCCCGGATGGTGTTCAAACATGTTGGTGCCCGTCTCCTCAATCAGAAGCGAGGCAAACTGGTTGTAGTTCCATTGGCGCGCGCCCTCCGTGTTGAAGGGAGTTTGGGAATCCGAGGCCGTCAGACTGCCGGGCTCGGAATGCGTGATCCAGTAGGCCGAATTGTTCACGCCATTCAGGTCCATGTCGATCCGCCACAGGCCATTGTGCATGTGCGGCACTGATGGCTTCCCCGGCGAGTTGTAGCCGGTGTTCCCCAGACGAAAGTGCATGCTGCCGTCGTCGCCGAAGCTCATTTGAACGATGTTGTCGTAGTTGCCCGCGTCGGAGACGCCCCACACGACAAAGTCCTGCCCGCGGCGAACTATGCTGAAGTTCTGCTTGCATAGCCACGTCACCCCGCGGTCGCGCACCTCGGCAACCACGGTGGGTATCGTCTCGTGGGTAAGAGTTATCAGACTGCCGTTCGGGCCCGCGTCGGCGGCGGATACCTGATCGAGCCAACGGCTAAATCGCATATCGTAGTAGCGCCCGCTGTTGTCATGATACGGTACGAAGATGTCCGCCAGACCGGCCTGGTAAAGAACTCGAACCCACGGTCCCGACGGCGTACGCCTGATGTCTACCGGGCCGACCCAAAGGCCCTTGGCGCCGACATCCATCACGCAAACGTGCCATGTCACCTCCGGAAACGCCTTCACGAGGCTGGCAACTTTCCCACGAGGCCCCGGATCGAAGCATGGGGGGTAGAGTACACCTTGGGATGGACCGGCCTGTCGCGCCATGCCGTTCGGAGCTTCGCCGTTCCCTTTCAGCAGCGCACCCTTATTCCTCACATTGACCGGAATCTGCATGATGCCATTCTTGGGTGCGCGAGGGGGCGACGGACGCATCGCCCTACTTGCGCGCGCGCCCTCCTCGGTCTGGAGCTTGTGCCGCAGTTCGGCGGCGCTCAGCGGTATCGCCGAAAGCACCTTCCGTGCCCCCGTAACAGGCGGGGAAACAAGAGTCGACAAGCCGATAACCAACAACGTTGCCGCGATGGGTCGCAGAGTTGGCATGTTCCTCTCCTATGAAAATTTCTTCGGACGCAATAACTCCCCTTATTCATCCATTCTTCGACACGGCACGCCATGGCATAGGCCGATATTCAACGAGATTCGTCCATGGTGTCGTGGCAACTTCTAAGCATTGGACAAATATATCCTACCAGAAGTTCTGCTAACATAATAGTATTGCATGCCGGCCGATTGGAGCAACGTCGCGCTCTTCACGAACGCACCGAGGCGACGCCCAAAGGGCATATTGTCGGCGGCCCCAAAGCTACCTAACCTTCCCCGCGCCGTCGGATCGGCGGACAAGGGGAGCATTATGTCATACCGCCTTCTCGGCCATGTCGCGGCCGTGCTCATCGTTGGCATCCTGGCGATTGCGCCGCTCGATTTTGCGCTGAAGCATCGCGTAGGGTCGGGGGCTTTTGCCGCTCCGGCGGCCCAAGGAGCGATGCAGCCCGGCGCCGGCATCGACGGGGCGAAGATCGCGCGGGCGGATTCCGATCCCGGCGAATGGCTGGCGCCGGGCCGCACCTATTCCGAGCAGCGCTTCTCGCCGCTTTCGCAGATCGACGCCGCCAACGTGAGGAACCTCGGCGTGGCCTGGCAGTACCGCACCTATTCGGTGCGCGGCCTGGAGGCGACGCCGATCGTCTCCGACGGCGTGATGTTCATCACCCTGCCGTGGAGCATCGTCATCGCGCTCGACGCGGCGAGCGGCAAGGAGCTGTGGAAGTACGATCCGCAGGTGCCGGGCGAGACCGGCCGCTATCTTTGCTGCGACGTGGTGAACCGCGGCGTCGCCCTGTGGAAGGGTGCCGTGTTTGTCGGCACGCTCGACGGCCGCCTCATCAAGCTGGATGCCAAAACCGGCAAGCCGCTGTGGACTGCCGACACCGTCGAGAACCACAACAAGGTCTACACCATCACCGGCGCGCCGCGGGTGGTCGACGGGCTCGTCGTCATTGGCAATGGCGGCGCGGAATACGACGCGCGCGGCTACATCAGCGCCTACAACGCCGATACCGGCAAGCTCGCGTGGCGCTTCCATGTGGTGCCAGGCGATCCTTCCAAGCCGCAGGAAAGCAAGGCGCTGCAGGATGCGCTGAAGACCTGGGACACGACCGGCAAAGACAAGTTCTGGAAAATCGGCGGCGGCGGCGCGCCGTGGAACTCCTTCGCCTTCGATCCGAAGCTGCACCTGCTCTATTTCGGCACCGGCAACGGCAATCCCTGGAACCGCGACATCCGTTCGCCCAAAGGCGGCGACAATCTCTATCTCTCATCCGTGCTGGCGGTGGATACGCGTACCGGCCAGCTGCGCTGGCATTATCAGACCACGCCCGGCGACACGTGGGATTTCGATTCCACCGCCGATGTGGTGCTCGCCGATCTCACCATCGGCGGACGCTCGCGCCACGTGCTGATGCATGCGCCGAAGAACGGCTTCTTCTATGTGCTGGATCGTGAAACCGGCGCGCTGATCAGCGCGCAGAAATTCGGCCTCGTCACCTGGGCCAAAGGCATCGATCTCAAGACCGGCAAGCCCATCGAGAATCCCGATGCGCGCTACAAGAACAAGCTGGCGGTCGTCTATCCCGCCGCCACCGGCGCGCACAACTGGCAGCCGATGACGTTCGATCCGCAAACCGGCTTTGTCTACATCCCGGCGATGGATGCCGCGCAGCCTTTCGTGCCCGACAAGAATTTCGCTTACCGTCCGGGCGCCTGGAACACCGGCGTCGATTTCGCCGGCGTGTCGAAGCTGGTGCTGAACCTCATCAAGTCCGGCAAGGCGCCCGCGCCGGCGGTCGGATTCATCAAGGCGTGGAATCCGGTGACGCAGAAAGAAGCCTGGCAGGTGTCGATGGGCGGCTCGTGGAACTCCGGCCTGCTGTCCACCGCCGGCGGGCTGGTGTTCGGCGGCGATGCCTACGGCACGTTCAGCGCCTATGACGCGAAAACCGGCAAGAAGCTTTGGTCGATGGACCTGAAGACCGGCATCCTGGCGCCGGCCATGAGCTACGAGATCGGCGGCACGCAATACATCGCGCTGCTGGCCGGGTGGGGCGGGGCAGGGGGACTCTCCGCTTTTCGCGATCCCAGCACGGCGCTGTCGAAATACCAGACCAATCAAGGGCGGCTGTTCGTGTTCAAGCTGGGCGGCGCAAAACAGGTCGCGGCGCTTGCGCCGGAAGGCGTGCCGCCGAGCGAGCCGCCGCCACAGACCGCGAACGCCGCCGCCATCGACAAGGGCTTCGATCTCTATCATCGCACGTGCCTGGTGTGTCACGGCTTCTTCGCGCAATCGGAAGGCGAGGTGCCGGATTTGCGCCTGGTGCCGCGCGAAATCTGGGACCAGTACGACGACATCGTGCTGAAGGGCGCGCTGTCGGGCGGCGGCATGGCGTCGTTCGCCGACGTGCTGTCGAAGGACGACGTCGCCGCGATCCGCGCCTACGTTCTCGACCAGGCGCATGCGGCCTGGACGCAAGGCCACCCGACGAAGAAGAAGCTTCCCGGCATCGCACGGCCTTGATGCTCGGCCGCTGATTCCGGCGAGTGCACCTCGAAGAGACTTGCAATTATGCTTGAAAAGGCATATCCGGGCGCGGATGCGCCGATGAGAACGGCGCAAGCGACGAAGCCGCCCAAGCCAATCCGTTGGATCGGCTCGACTCGCGAGGAGTTGCGCGAGTTCCCCGAACCGGTGAAGCGCCGTGTCGGCGGCGCGTTGTGGGAAGCGCAAACGGGAAGCAAGGCGCCCTACGCCAAACCGCTGAAAGGATTTGGCGGTGCTGGCGTTCTGGAGATAGTGGACGATTTCGATGGAAACAGCTATCGCGCCGTTTACACCGTCAAGTTCGCGGAAGCGGTCTACGTGCTTAATGTGTTTCAGAAGAAGTCGAAGCGCGGCATCGCGACGCCACGAACGGAAGTGGCCGCGATCGAGCAGCGACTCAAGCGGGCAAGGCAGGATTATGAGCAATGGCTAGGACGCGAACGGCTGAAATCCCGGTGATCGCTGGCAGCGGCAACGTGTTCGCCGATCTGGGCTTTGAGGCGCCCGAGGAGGAGTTGACCAAGGCGCAGCTGGCAAGCCAAATCCGGTCGATCCTCAAGCGGCGGCGACTCACGCAATCGTCTGCCGCCGATCTGATGGACATCGATCAGCCGAAGGTCTCGGCCCTGCTGAACGGCCGTTTGGAAAACTTCTCGAGCGAGCGCCTGATGCGCTTGCTCACGAAGCTGGGGAAGGATGTCGAAATCATCGTCAAAGCGGCACCGCGGAGTCGCGCGCGTGGACGAATTCGCGTGCGCGGCGACAGCCCCGTCCTCGCCCGCTGATGTGAATGGCGGTCGGCAACCGCCGATCGCTTCCTCGATCAGGCGTACCTCGCGTGGACGCAAGGGCATCCGACCAAGAAGAAGCCTCCGGGCATCCAGCGGCCTGAGCGCATTGCACGGATGCTGTCCGTACGGTATCCTGTTGCCGAGCGAGGAGAGGTGACATGGCCGCCATTGCTGCACGTGAGGAGCGTATCGAACTCCGGGCAACGAAGGAGGAAAAGCGGTTGCTCGTCGCGGCTGCCGCCGAAGAGCGACTGGACGTGACGAGTTTCATCATGCGCCGCGTGTTGCCCGCCGCCCGCCAGATCGCGGGCAAGGCGGAGCGGATGGTGCTGTCGGAGCGCGATAGTGAGCGGGTCCTGCAGCTGTTGGAGAACCCGCCCAAGCCGACGCGCGCATTGCTGGAAGCTGTGCGCCGGCGGCGTGCTCGCAAGTGACGCTGGCGTGGCGCGAAGAGCCGGTCTCCAAGGATCATGATCGCAAGAATTTCGACTGCGGTGTTCCGGCGCTGAACCAATATCTGGAGCGGTTCGCCCGGCAGAATCACGAAAGCGGCGGCGCGAAGACGTTTGTTGCCGTGACCGAACGAGAGCCCTCACAGGTGCTCGGCTATTATTCGATCAGCCCTGGCGCGATTGAGTTCACCAAGGTGCCGAAGAGGCTGACGCGGGGCCTGGGGCGTTATGAAGTGCCTGTGTTCCGGCTCGCGCGACTCGCCGTGAGTGTCGCGGTGCAGGGACGCGGACTGGGTGGCGACCTCCTCCTCGCAGCTGGCGAGCGAGCGCTCGCGGTCGCCGCGGAGGTGGGCGGCGTCGCCTTGGCGATTGACGCAAAAGACGCTGACGCGGCGCGCTGGTACGCACGGTTCGGCGCGCTTGCGCTTGCGGACGACCCGCTCAAGCTTGTGCTGCCGCTCGACACCATTGCCGCCGCAGTGCGCGCACTTAAATAAGATCCGATGCGACGCTCCCTCCTCCACCTCGCCTATCTGGGCGCGATTGCCGTCAAGGGACTCGACGGGCTGGTCGAAACCGTGGCCGGGCTGATCATCGCCGTGTATGGGTCGCAGCAGGTGTACAATTTCGCGGTGTGGGCGACGGCGCCGGAAATCGCCCGGCATCCCGAAAGCCACACCGCGCACGCCATCCGCCATGGTGCCTATGGGCTTGCGCACAGCTCGCCCAAATTCGCCATCGCCTACCTGCTGGCGCACGGTGTTTTGAAGATCGGGCTGTTCGTCAACCTGCTGATCGAGCACATGTGGATCTTTCCGGCGTCCGTCGTGGTGCTGCTCGGCTTCATCGGGTTCATGAGTCTCAAGCTGATCGCGCACTGGTCGCCGTGGCTGTTCGCGTTTGCGCTGTTCGACGTCGTGACCCTGGCCCTCGTGCTGAACGAATGGCGGGTGCGCAGTCTGGCGACCCGCCGCCGCGCGAGGTGACAGCGGTTTGGAGCGTGCTAAGGTCGCGGCCGATTTGCCCGAAGAAAATCACATGTCTGCGGCGCCGGAGCCGGTACGGCCCATCACCCTCGACGAAATAAAGGCGGCGCGCGAGCGGATCGCCGGCACCATCGTGCGCACGCCGCTGGTGCGCCTCGAGCTCGGCGCCGGCTATCCCGACATTCGCCTGAAGCTCGAGAACCTGCAGCCGATCAACGCCTACAAGCTGCGCGGCGCCGCCAACGCCGTTGCGATGCTGTCGGACGCCGAGCGCCGGCGCGGCGTGTGGACGATCAGCGCCGGCAATGCNNCGCGCCTTTCCCGGCATCGAGGGCACCTTCATCCATCCCTTCGACGATCACAATTTCATCGCCGGCAATGCCACGTTGGGGCTGGAAATTGTGGAAGACGCGCCGGATTTGGCGGCGGCGATCGGCGGCATCGGCGGCGGCGGCCTGGTGACGGGACTGGGCAGCGCCATCAAGGCGCTGAAGCCGGACGTGAAGATCTATGGCGCCGAGCCCGAAACCGCCGCGCCGGGCGCGCTCTCCTTCGCCAAAGGCGCCCCGCAGGTTTTCGCCGACTGGAAGGTGTCGTTCGTCGACGGCGCCGGCGGCAAGAGCGTGTTCCCGCGCATGTGGGAGCGCATGAAGCCGGTGGTGGACGGATCGATCGTCGTGACCCTGGAGCAAACTCGCCAAGCGATGCGGCTGATGGCGGAGAAGGCGCGCATCATCTCCGAAGGCGCTGGCGCGCTGCCGCTGGCGGCGGCGCTGACCGGCAAGGCGGGCGCAGGACCCATCGTTGCCGTCGTGTCCGGCGGCAACATCGACCTCAAGAAATTCTGCGAACTGATCGCCTGACGCAAAAATCGGCGGCCGCTCGCCACGGCCTGCTTCTGGCTCGCTCGATGCCACGTTAAACTTTCGTCATGAACGGGCACCAGCGGGGGCCATGAAGCGGATTCTGTTCGCGCACAAGAAGGACTGGATCGAGCCGGTCGCCGAGCGGCTTGACCGGTCGCGCTTCGACGCCACTTTCTGCAATTTTCGCGATCCGGCGCTGCAATTCTCGCAATTCGATTGCATCGTGCCGCTGCGCCTCAGCGATTATGCGCCCTTGCGCGCCTATCCGGGGAGCGCCGCTTGTCTCATCCCCGACCCGGTGGCGGTGGCGGTCGCCGACGACAAGCCGCGCTTTATCGCGTTCTTGCGCGACGCCGGCTTCGGCGAATTCGCGCCCACACTTTATGACGGTGCGGTGCGATATCCCTTCATCTACAAGAAGCGCGTCGACCTCGCCGGCAAGAACGCGCGCATCGTCTTTTCGCCGGAGGAGCGCGCGGCGTTCGAGGCGGGCATGGTCGCGGCGGACTACTTCCGCCAGGAATATGTCGGCGGACGCACCGAATACACGTCGCATTTCCTGGCGGTCGACGGGCGGCCCACCTTCGACACCACGCTCGAATTCACCTTCGACCGCGACCATTTCGTCCGCGGCCTGCGCTGCGAGGCCGCGTCCAGCCGCAAGGTCGACACGCCATTCGCCGATCTCTTCGGCGCCATCCTGAAGGCGCTGAACTACACCGGCACCGGCTGCTTCAACTACAAGATCGAAGACGGCAGGCCAAAGATCTTCGAGCTCAATCCGCGGGCCGGCGGCTCGCTGCGGCTCGACCTGAACGCGTATATCGACGCTTATCTCGCCGCGCTGGCGGAATACCGCACGCCGCTGTACCGACGCGCGCGGACCCTGGCGCGGTCCGTCGCCCGACGCTTGAGGAGCCTGCAATGATCGAAGTGCGCCTGAGGACGTCGGAGGATCCGCTCGCGTTCGATGTCACGGTGCGCGCGGGAAAGGGCGAGACGTGCCATCGCGTGACGCTGTCGCAAGAGGATTATCGGCGGCTGACCGCCGGCCGCTGCACGCCGGAAGCGTGTGTCGAAGCGGCCTTCCGCTTCCTGCTCGATCGCGAGCCGAAGGAATTGATCCTGCCGCGCTTCGATCTCTTGGTCATCGCCCGCTATTTTCCGGAATTCGAGCGCGCACTGCCGCGGTATCTGGATGAGCCATTACCATGAACGGCTTCAAGGACATCTGTTCGGCAGTATTTGCTTGATCCTCGTCAATGAAGCTCCGTGCGAAATGGGTACTCTACGGTGGAGTGAGAGTCTTCCGTCCGGCCGGCGTGGTGTGACGCGGCGCTTTGGTGGCGACAAAACGGACGTGATAGAGTCATGTGAGGTGCTTGGGCGACGGGGCGATCGCGCTAAGCGCACAATTTGGAGAAATGTCGCGCGCCCAGAGGGACCGCAACAATGAACGTCTCGCTGTTCCGCCTGTACCTGCTACGTGTCCTCTATGCGGTGCTTGCGCTTGCTGAGGGCTCCATCCAGCTACCGCTGTTCCTTCATCACGCGCCTTGGACGCTCAACAGCGGCGTGGCGCACAGCTTTCTTCTGGCGCTGGCGATCCTTTCGATCGTCGGCGTGCGCTATCCGCTTCAGATGCTGCCCCTGCTCGTCTACGAGATCCTGTGGAAATTGACCTGGCTCGTTGGTATCGCGTTGCCGCTATGGCTCGCCAATCAGTTGGATGCTGACACGCGCAAGGCCTTATTCGAAATCGGACCGGTCATTGTCCTCATCCCTATGATTCCCTGGCGATACGTTTTCCAGAACTACGTTTCAAAACCGGGGGACCGTTGGACCAGTCGTGCACCCGTTATGTCCGAACGTGCGGCCGCCGCTTGAGGGGTGGTCATTAATCCCAATCCGGGCAGGACGCTACATTTAATCTCCCGGACAGGATTTTTGCCTTGACAGCGCGACGCTGGTTGTGCATATTCGACCTATCTCCGGTCGTGCGCCCGGAGGCGGCCCGGCCGGCGGAACCCCCGCAGTCCCGGGCTTTTTTGTTGCCTCGGGCTAGAGCCCGAACCGTCCCGAAAAATAAATCCTGAGGAGGACAGCGATGTCCCGATTGTGTCCCCGCGCGGGGTAAACCTCGCGCGCGTGAATTCCCGCGC
>DIZC01000119.1 GCA_002429315.1 Alphaproteobacteria bacterium UBA6038 | reverse complement strand
TCCGGCCGCTCGTCGATGAGCAGCACGATCAGGTAGCACTCGGGGTGATTGGCGGCGACCGCCTTGGCGATATTCTGCAGGATCACCGTCTTGCCGGTGCGTGGCTGCGCGGTGATGAGAGCGCGCTGTCCCTTGCCCTGCGGCGAGACGATGTCGATCACCCGCCCGGTCTTGTCCTTCAGGGTGGGGTCATCGATCTCCATCTTCAGCCACTTGGTGGGATAGAGCGGCGTCAAATTGTCGAAATGCACCTTGTGCTTTCCGGCCTCAGGATCCTCGAAATTGATGGTGGAAACCTTGAGCAGGGCGAAGTAGCGCTCGCCGTCCTTGGGCGAGCGGATCGGGCCTTCCACCGTGTCGCCGGTCCTGAGGCCGAAGCGGCGGATCTGCGACGGGCTGACGTAGATGTCGTCCGGGCCCGGCAGGTAGTTGGATTCAGGCGAGCGCAGGAAACCGAAGCCATCCTGCAGAGTCTCGACCACGCCTTCGCCGGCGATCTCGACATTGCGATCGGCGAGTTCCTTCAGGATGGCGAACAGCATGTCCTGCTTGCGCATGGACGAGGCGTTCTCGATCCCGAGCTCTTCGGCGAAGGCAAGCAGATCGGTGGGAGTTTTGGATTTCAAATCCTTCAGCTTCATCGCCTGAAGGCCGTCTTGGATGGTCATGGGGGGTACCTGGAACTTACCGTTTGGGGGGATTGACTCCCGAAATCCGGCGGGCGCTTTGCGAGCCGCCCGGCAGAGCTTCGTGGATATGATCGTTGACCGCGCCGGTGTTCGCCGGGTGGGACTTCGCGTGAAATCCACGCGTGCCGCCTGCGGCTTCAGATGGGGAACTAACGTCTTATACCGCGATTTGGTGCCGATGAAAAGAGGTGTCGCCTCAGAAGGGTTGGACGATCACCAAAATGACGATGCAGACCATCAGAACCGCCGGGATCTCGTTCCAGATACGGTAGAACCGGGCCGGGCGGATGTTGCGGTCCAGCGCGAAATCCTTGCGCCAGCGGGCGTAAAGGTGGTGCGTGACGGTCAATGCCACGACCAGGACAAATTTCACCTGAAGCCAGCGATCTTCGTAGGCGCCCGTCAACCACGCCAAAGTCGGCCCCAGAATCCATACCGCGATCGCCGCCGGGTTCATGATGGCGCGCAAGAGCTTGCGCTCCATCACCTTGAAACGCTCCGATTCGGCCGATCCTGGCTGCGTCTCAGTGTGGTACACGAACAGCCGCGGCAGGTAGAGCAGCCCGCTCATCCACGCGATCACCGCAATCACGTGTAGGGCTTTGATCCAATCGATGTCGTTGGACAGAAAATTCCTGATCTGGTCAGCCATCGGCGCTCTCGAATCCGCAGGCGCGCAATTGTCCGGGGCAGATGCGGCCGTGCCCGCAGGATATCACGGATTCACCCTCGAGCGTCCGGACCACCATCCGCGCCAGCCCATCGATGAACGCGGACTGGGTACCGACCGTGGGCACCCGCAGGTAGTGCGGCACGCCACATTCCTGCGCGAGATGCGCATATTCGATGTCGAGTTCCACCAGCGTCTCGGAATGCTCGGACACGAAGGCGATCGGCGCGATGACGATACCCTTGCCGTCGGCACCGGCGCGGCGGATTTCGGCGTCGGTCGCTGGCCCGATCCACGCCAGCGGGCCGACACGGCTTTGGTAGCAGAGCTGCCAGTCGAGGCGTTCCATCCCCAGCTTGTCCACAATCGCCTGCGCCGTTTTCTCCACCTGCCATTGATAGGGATCGCCCTTGGAAATCGTGCGCTTCGGCAGCCCATGCGCGGATAACAACAGGCGGTAATCCACACCCGGTTTCCGGCTGGCAAGCGTCTGACGAATGAGCGCTACCTCCGCGGCGATGAAGCCGTCCAGCCACGGATAACAGCAGATCCGGGAATGCGGAGCAGTCATGCCGACCTGACGAGCAGCGGCGTTCCAATCGCGCAGAGACGAAGCGGTCGTGGTGGTGGAAAATTGTGGGTAGAGCGGCAGCAGGACGGTGCGATGCGGGCGCCATGCCAGAACGGCGGCGGCCGTTTCGGCCGCAAACGGTTTCCACGCCCGCATGGCGATGAACACCTTGGCCTCGACTCGCCGGTCGGCCAGCGCCGACTCCAGAGCCGCCGCCTGCGCCTGCGTTTCTTCGAGAATGGGCGAGCGGCCGCCGATTTTCCGGTAGATCTCTCGGGCGATGGGCGCGCGGCGCTTCGCGATCCAGCGGGCCAGCGGTTTTCGCGCAAGATCCGGCAACGGGAGCACGGCCGGATCCGAAAACAGATTCTGCAAGAACGGTTCGACGGCCTCGGGCGCATCTGGACCGCCCAGATTGAACAGCACGATAGCGAGCTTCACCGCGCCGACCTTACCTGTGCGACGAGCTCCGCCACGTGCTCCAGCCGAGTCTCCGGCAGCACGCCATGCCCCAGATTGAAGATGAACGGTCGGTCGCGCATGGCCGAAAGAATGTCCCGCACCGCTTCATGGAGCGCTGCACCGCCGGCGAGGAGCGCAATCGGATCGAGGTTGCCCTGTATCGTTATTCTCGGCGCGATATTTTTGGCGGCCCAGGTCATCGGCACAGCGGTATCGAGCGAGAGCGCATCGACTCCGGTCTCGTCCGCATACCGCTTGTATCCGTCGAGTGTGCTCGCGCGCGGAAATCCAATAATTCGCGCGCGGGGATGGCTTTTCCTCACCTTCTCTACAAGCTGCTTCGTCGGCGCGATCACCCACTTCTCGTATGCACGCGCGGGCAATCCATTGGCCCAGCTATCGAAGATCTGAACCGCATCAGCGCCGGCGTCGAGTTGCTGGATCAGATGAAAGGCCACGCAATCGGCAATCCGCGCCAACAACCTCGCGAATTCTTCCGGCTTGCGGTAGCCCCACAGCTTCGCAGCACGCTGATCCGCGGAACCGCCGCCTTCCGCTAAGTATGTCGCGAGTGTCCACGGCGCGCCGGCAAAACCGAGCAACGCCACATCGGAAGCAAGCCCGGCCCTCACTTCTGCGATAGCAGCGTACACCGGCGCGAGGCGCCTCGCCCAAAGTGGCTCATCGCCCTCAAGCTCACCAACCGAGGCGATCGGCGAGAGAGTCGGTCCGCCTTCATCGAAGCGAACCTCGCGCCCCATCGCAAACGGCAGCACCAAAATGTCAGAGAACAGAATCGCTGCATCGAAACCGAAGCGCCGGATCGGCTGCAACGTCACCGCAGCCGCCAACTCCGGAGTCATACACATGGTCCAGAACGAACCTGCCTTGGCACGCATCTCGCGATATTCAGGCAGGTAGCGGCCCGCTTGCCGCATCAGCCAGATCGGCGGTGGGCTTACTGCCTCTCCATTGAGCACACAAGCCAAGCTTGGTCTTTCATCTTCCTTCAAGAAGGACTCCTTGGATGATGAAGATGATGTTGGACCTGTGACTCTGTGGATGGGAGCGGTTGTAGCCTCTCCTGTAGGCTGCAAAGGCCTTTGACTCAAGGCAAACCGATGCCTGCCTCCCTCTTGCTGCCTGTGGAAAGGTAATGGGATATCGCCGGGAAGGGTGAACATCCGTTTGCAGCGGTAGTCGCGTTGGTGTGGAATCGTCATCGGCCGGTGTGTGAGAGCGGCGCTCGTGAGGAAGGTTTGTGGGTAAGGTGTTCCATATTCATCTGGTTTCGGACGCGACCGGAGAGACCCTGAACGCGATCGCCAAGGCAGCGACGGCGCAGTTCGAGGGTGTGGAGGTAAAGGACCATTTTTACGCGCTGGTGCGCAGCCACCGCCAGCTTCAGCGGGTGATGGAACATATCCGGGAAGAGCCGGGTCTGGTCTTCTTCACCGTGGTAAACCCGGAACTGCGGCGCGAACTGGAGAGTCAATGCCGGCAGCTCGGCATTCCGTGTCACGGTGTGCTCGATGCGCCGATCGCAACGCTACGGAATTTCTTCGGCAACCTGACGGAGACGCACAAACCGGGCGGCCAGCATGAGGTGGATCAGCGGTATCTGCAGCGGATCGAGGCGCTGAACTATGCGATTGCGCATGACGATGGCCAGTCGCTAGATTTGCTGGCGGATGCAGAGGTCATTCTGGTCGGCGCCAGCCGCACGTCCAAAACCCCGACCTGTGTATACTTGGCTATTCGTGGCGTACGCGCCGCAAACGTCCCGTTGGTGCCGAACATTCCGCCGCCACCGCAGTTGCTCGCCGCACGCGTGCCCCTCGTTGTGGGTCTCTGGGCCTCGCCGGATCGCCTCGTCCAGATCCGCCGCAATCGCCTGACGGTGTTGGGAGAGGTGCGGGACACCTCGTATGTGGACCTCGACACCGTGCGTGCCGAGGTCACTGCGACCCGCAAGCTGTTCGAGCAGCAGGGCTGGCCGGCGATCGACGTTTCGCGCCGCTCTGTGGAGGAAACGGCCGCCTCGGTGATCAACCTGCTTATGGAGCGCCAAGAGGCGGCCCAATGATGACGTTCGGCGGGCAAGCGAAGGTGGCAGGAATCATCGGCTGGCCGGTGGCGCATTCGCTGTCGCCGTGGCTGCACCGGCATTGGCTGGCACAGCTTGGAATAGATGGCGCCTACGTCCCTATGCCCGCTCGCCGGGAGGACTTCTCTGAGGTTTTGAATGGCCTCATGGGCGCGGGCTTTGTCGGCGTCAATGTCACCGTTCCGCACAAGCAGGCGGCATTTGCGATTGCGCATGAGTCGGATGCGCCCGCCCAGCAAACCGGGGCCGCGAACCTGCTGCTGTTTCGACCCGGGGGATGGATCGAAGCACGCAACACCGACGTCGCTGGGCTCGCCGCCAGCCTGGCGGAAGAGCTTGGGCCGGATACGCTGAACGGCCACGGGGCGATGCTCTTGGGAGCCGGGGGCGCCGCGCGCGCGGCGGTCCTGGCGTTGGCCGGCCTTGGCGTCGGCGAAATTCGCATCCTCAGCCGCGACGAATCCCGGGGGCAAGGCTTTGCTGCTCATCTGCAACCGCACGTGCCTACGTCGCTCGTGCCGCTCCCGTGGACCGAGTGGCCCGTGGCAGCGCGAACTATAGTCCTGCTTGTAAATGCCACCAGCGCCGGCATGTCCGGCAGTGCGGAGCTGGACCTGCCGCTCGAGCATCTTCCGGTGGGCGCGGCGGTGTACGATCTTGTGTACCACCCGCCACAAACCGCGCTTCTGAAACAGGCCCACGCCCGCGGGCTCAAGGCGTGCAACGGCCTTGGCATGCTAATCCATCAGGCGGCGCCGACTTTCGCGGCATTCTATGGGCAGACGCCAGCGGTGACGCCGGGTCTGCGCGCCGAACTGGAACAGGCACTTGCGCCATGAGCGGCAAACGGCCGTATCTGGTGGGTCTCACCGGCTCCATCGGCATGGGTAAGAGCGAGACGGCGAAGATGTTCGCCCGCCTCGGAATTCCCGTGTACGACGCCGATGCGGCCGTTCATCGACTGTACGAGCCGGGCGGCGGCGCGGTGGACGAAATCGCGCACGAATTTCCCGGCACCGTCAATGCGGGTCAAGTCGACCGCACAGCGCTCGCCGAGCGCACGCGCGGCGAAAGCGACGGCTTGCAGCGTCTCGAGCGCATCGTGCACCCCCTGGTCGCGCACGCACAGCGGCAATTCCTGGACGAGGCGGCCGCAGGTGGTGCCGAAATGGTTGTGCTCGACATCCCGCTTCTCTTTGAAACCGGCGGCCATGCCCGCATGGATGCGGTCGTCGTGGTGTCGGCAGCCGAGGATGTGCAAAGGGCCCGTGTGCTCGACCGTCCCGGCATGACCGCGGACAAGCTCGATCACATTCTCGCCCGTCAGATGCCCGATGCAGAAAAGCGTGCACAAGCGCATTTCGTGGTTGAGACGGACAAAGGCTTCGATCATGCATTCGAGCAGGTGAAGCAGATCGTGGCGGCGCTGCATGCACGCCGGCTGAAGGAACAGCGCCTTGCGTGAAATCGTTCTGGACACCGAAACGACCGGCCTCGATCCTGTGGACGGCCATCGGATCATCGAGATCGGCTGCGTCGAACTCGTCGATCACCTGCCGACGGGCCTGACCTTCCAGCGCTATATGAATCCGGAACGGCTGGTCAGCGAGTCCGAGCGGGTGCACGGCATTGCGGACGCTTTCCTCGCCGACAAGCCGCTGTTCGCGCATATCGCCGACGAAATGCTGGAGTTCCTTGGCGATGCACCGCTCATCATGCACAACGCGGCGTTCGACCTGAAATTTCTCAATCATGAGCTGCGCCGCGTCGCCCGCCCGACGCTTCCGTTCGCCCGCGCCATAGACACGATCGAGATCGCCAAGACAAAAATCCCCGGCGCGCGCTATTCGCTCGACGAATTGTGCCGGCGGTTCGGCGTCGATCTGTCGGTGCGTTTGAAGCATGGCGCGCTGCTCGATGCGCAGCTCACGGCGCAGATTTACCTTGAGCTGGTGGGCGGCCGGCAGACGCGACTGATGCTGGCGCCGGTCGATGCGGTTGCGGCCATTGCCGCAAGCGAGATCATCGTGCCGCGGCTCAGGCCCGAGCCGCTGCCGCCGCGCATCACCCCACAGGAAATCGCCGTCCACGCCGCCTTCATTGCGGCGGAACTCGGCGCAAACCCAATCTGGAACTGGAACTAGACGACGGTCTGCATGCCCGGCTGGGCTTCGGCCTGCTTGGCGCGATAAAGGGCGGCGAAATCGATCGGCTCGATCATCAGCGGCGGCATACCGCCGTCGCGGATCACGTCGGCAACCACCCGCCGCGCGAACGGGAACAGAATGTGGGGCGCTTCGATCAGCAGGAACTGTTGGACGATCTCCTCGGGCGCGTTCTGGATCGCGAACAATCCGGCGTAAAGTAGTTCCAGGAGGAATAGCGGCCGGTCCTCGGCTTTCGCCGAAACACGCAGCTTCAACTCGACCTCGAACCGCTCCGCTTCCGTCCGGCGCGCCTGCAGGTCGACACCGAGGTCGATCTGCGGCCGGCCCGCGACATTGGTGGGGGCCCCCGGATTTTCGAACGACAGATCCTTCACATATTGCCCGAGAACCTGAATCCGGACTTCCTGCGGCGGAGCGCCGCCATCGCCATTGGTCAGGCCGGACGGGGTATCGCTCATGCAAGGCTCGCAAACTGAAGGGCGGGCGGGGCTAACATGGATCGCAAGCGGCTGACAAGCGATTGGCCCCGATCACTTCTATGCGGGCCGACATGGCTTTGCCCCATTTCGCGCGATACTCGCTGGACGGCCTTGCGGCCGAAGTTTAGGTTTGGCCGTTATCCCAATGCCGCGCGTGCGGCAGAGGGTCGGGATTGCCATGTTGAATTCTCAATTGTTGTACATTCTCCTGCTCGCCATGGTGGCCGGAATTATCCTGTTCCGGCTATACAGCGTGCTGGGCCGCCGCACCGGCAGCGAACGTCCGCCGCAGGAGCCGTTCAAGCGCGTCGGCGCGGCAGCGGATAAGCCGGCGCCGGCCGACAATGTGGTTCTGCTCCCGGACCGCGGCATCCGGACCGAAAGTCCGGACGCCGCGTCGGATCCCGTCGCCCGTGGTCTGCTCGATATCAAGCTGGCGGACCGCAGCTTCGACACGGACCATTTCCTGGAAGGCGCGCGTCGCGCGTATGAGATGATCGTCACCGCGTTCGCTCGCAGCGATCGCGCCGCACTGCGCCCACTGTTGGGCGACGACGTGTATGCCACCTTCGACCAGGTCGTGCGCGAGCGCGAGGCGAAGGGAAACAAGATCGAATTCACCTTTGTCGGATTGGGCGAGGTGAAGATCGCCGCCGCAACGCTGAAAAAGAACGTGGCGGACATTACCGTCTCGTTCGCTGCCCAATTCATTTCGGCGGCCACGGACGCAGACGGCAAGCTCATCGAGGGCGATTCTAAAGCGGTGCAGGACGTGACGGATATCTGGTCGTTCGAGCGCAACGTGCGGGCGGCCGATCCGAACTGGCGGCTGGTCGCCACTTCCGGCGAGGCGGATCTGCAGGGCCATTGATGCCGCGCGGACGGTCCGCCGGACCTTTTCTCCCGATCATCATTGCGGTTTTTGTAGCGGCCATCGCGTTCTTTCTGTGGCGCACCTTGAAGCAGCCCGTACCCGTTGCGACGCAGCCGCCGGAGGTGACGCTCGTACGGGTCGCGTTCGCCGATCTGCCGGGCTGGAAAGCAAGCGATCCGCGCAGTGCGTTGGCCGCCTTCGGACGCTCATGCGAGGCGCTCACCAAAAAGCCGGCGGGCGAGCGGCTGGGCCTCTCCGGATACGCCGGGACCGCTGGCGACTGGCAGGCGGTGTGCAAACAGGCGCCGCAACAGACATCCGACGCTGCGGCCGCGCGTGCCTTCTTCGAATCCCGCTTTTCTCCCGTTGAAGTGAAACGCGGCGACGCCACGGCCGCCCTTTTTACCGGCTATTACGAACCCGAACTGTCCGCGAGCCGCACACAACACGGCGCGTTTCACGCGCCGATCTACGGCCTGCCGCAAAACCTGGTGAGCGCCGATTTGAGCCTCTTCAAGCCCGAGCTGGCAGGCGAGCGGTTGTACGGCTGCGTGGATGCCCACCGGCTCCTGCCGTGCCCCACGCGCGCCGATATCGATGCCCACGGGCTGAAGAACGCACCGGTGCTCGTCTATGCCGACGATCCGGTTGCCGTGTTCTTTCTGCACATCCAGGGCTCGGGGCGCGTGCCCCTCGATAATCGGCAAATGATCCGCATCGCCTATGCCGGACAGAACGGCCGGCCATACACACCGATCGGGCGGGTACTGTTGCAGCGGGGATTGCTGGATCGCGCGAGTCTCTCCATGCAGGCGATCCGCGCGTGGATGCAGGCCCACGCGGACGAGGCCAAGGCGCTAATGGAAACCGACCAGTCCTATGTCTTTTTCCGGGAGCAACCGATCGGCGATCCGAAACTCGGCAGTCCGGGGAGCGAAGGCGTGCCGCTGACGCCGACCGCCAGCCTGGCGGTCGACACCCGCGTTCATGCATTGGGTACGCCGATCTATATTGCCGCCATGCGTCCGGATGCCGATCCCAATCGCCCTGAGCGGACATTCGATCAGCTGCTGATCGCGCAGGACACCGGCGGCGCGATCCGCGGGCCTGTGCGCGGGGATGTGTTCTGGGGCTTCGGCACAGATGCGGAGTCCATTGCCGGCCGCATGAAAGCGGAGGGCCGCATGTTCGTGCTACTGCCAAAAGCGGTGGCTGCGCGCCTGCATGCGCCTGCGCCATTGCGCGTCTCGTGAAGAAGCGTGCGGCCACGGAAGAAGAGCGCGCGCTGTTCGAGGCCGTGCTGCAAGGCGCCCATCCGTCCGAACCGGCGGCGGCAAAACCGGAAGCATCAGCTGAGACGAAAGCTGCGCCGAGACCGCCGCCGCGCCGCATCCGCCCCACCGGCGTCGATGGCCGCACGGCGGAACGTCTGCGCAAAGGCGCCATGGAGCCCGATACCAAACTCGATCTGCATGGGCTCACCGAAGATGCGGCCCACCGCGCGCTCGTGACGTTCCTGCGCGGCGCCATCGTCCGCGGCGCGAGGCTGGCCCTGGTGGTCACCGGCAAAGGGCTGAAGCCCTCGGCGCCGGACGAGCCGTTCGACCTGGAACTCGACCGCCGCACCCGCGGTGTGCTCAAAGCGATGGTGCCGCGTTGGCTGCAGGAACCCGAGCTGGTGCGCTTCGTTGCCGATGTGAGAACGGCGCACCGCCGCCACGGCGGCACCGGCGCGCTGTATGTCTACCTGCGCAGAGAGCGCGCGCACTGATGAAGCAGCACTTTTCCACCATTCGGATCGACACGCGCGGCCCCGGAACGTACGAGTTCACGCGCCAGGCGGAATCCTTCGTGCGCGACTCGGCGGTGGAGCAGGGCCTGCTCACCTGCTTCGTGCGGCACACTTCGGCATCGCTGATCGTCCAGGAGAATGCCGATCCGGACGTGCAGCGCGATCTCGAGAGCTTCCTCGAACGACTCGTCTCGCGCGACGAAAAGCTTTACCGCCATACCGCGGAAGGTCCCGACGACATGCCGAGCCACATCCGCGCAATGCTGACGCAAACGTCGCTGTCGATCCCGGTGCAGAAGGGCAAGATGATCCTCGGCACCTGGCAGGGCTTGTATCTGTTCGAGCACCGCGATGCGCCGCACCCGCGCGAAATCGCGCTGCACATCATCGGCGCGTGATCAGAGCAGCCCGGCTTCCGCCGCCAGCGCGCTGAGCGAAACTTCCGGCCTCGCACCATAGTGGGAGATCACTTCCGCGGCAGCGAGCGCACCGAGGCGGCCGGAGTTCGCGAGATCGTGGCCATGCGTAAACCCGTACAAGAATCCGGCAGCAAACTGGTCGCCCGCCCCGGTCGTATCGACCACGCGTGCGACCGGATCGGCGTCCAGCACATGCACGTCCCTGGCGCACGCAATGACGCAGCCTTTTTCCGAGCGCGTCAGCGCGGCGATTCCCGGCCAATGCTGCATCGCTTGCAGCACAATGTCGAAGTCCTCGGTTTCGAACAGCGCCCTGGCTTCTTCTTCGTTGGCGAAGAGGATGTCGATGTCGCGCATCAGCGCGCGGAATTCGTCGCGCCATCGCGCCACGCAGAACGGATCGGACAGCGTGAACGCCACCTTGCGGCGCGCGCGCTTGGCCGCGGCGATGGCCTTGTTGATCGCCGCCTTCGCTTCCGGCGCATCCCACAGATAGCCTTCGACATACAGCACCTGCGCAGCGGCAATCTCGCGCTCGTGAATATCCGATGGCGCGATTTCCCGGCTGGCGCCCAGATACGTGTTCATGCTGCGGTGCCCGTCCGGCGTCACCACAATAAGACAGCAGGCCGTCTGCGGGCCCTCCTGGGCC
>DIZC01000012.1 GCA_002429315.1 Alphaproteobacteria bacterium UBA6038 | reverse complement strand
AGATGTGTATAAGAGACAGCGATGAAGGTGATGCAGGACAGGATCAGGCCCATCGCAATGAGCGACGACAGATAGCGATCACCGACCGCCTCGGTGAACTCGTTGGCGATGGTGGCTGAGATCGTGGTGCCGGGCTGCAGCAGCGATTCATGAATGTGATGGTCGTTGCCGATGACGAAGGTCACCGCCATGGTTTCGCCGAGCGCGCGGCCGAGCGCAAGCATGGCGCCGCCGACCACACCGGTGCGCGCGAACGGCAGCACCACCCGCCACATGACCTCCCAGACGGTGCAGCCGACACCGTACGCCGCTTCCTTCAGCATCGGCGGCACCGTCTCGAACACGTCGCGGCTGACGGCGGAAATGAACGGGAGAATCATGATCGAGAGGATGAACGAGGCGGTGAAGATGCCGATGCCGTACGGCGCTCCGCCGAACAGATCCTGCAGCACCGGAACGTTGCCGAAGGTCTCGATCAGCCAAGGCTCCAGATGCGCCTGAAACCAGGGTGCGAACACAAACAGACCCCAGATGCCGTAGATGATGCTGGGAATGCCGGCGAGGAGCTCAATGGCGATTCCGATTGGCCGGCGCAGCGGCCGCGGGCACAGCTCCGTGAGAAAAATCGCAATGCCGATCCCGACCGGCACGGCGAGCAGCATGGCAAGCGCCGAGGTGATGAGCGTGCCGTAGATCGAGGCAAGCGCGCCGAACTGCTCGGTGACCGGGTTCCAGACCTGCGTCGTTAGGAACGAGAATCCGAAGGTCTTCAGCGCCAGCCAGCCGCCGATGGAGAGCGACAGGACAAGGCCGGCGAAGATCACCACCACCGCAAGCGCGGCGGCCTGCGTGAGCAGCCGGAATCGGGCATCCCCCCGGCCGACGCGCCGCACCGACAAGGTTTTATCGAAGGTCTCGGTCAAAGCGGTGTCGACCATCGCTATGGCGCGCCAATTTTCTCCACGGGGCAAGGCGGCGGCTCCCCCGCTTTCGCCCGGCGGGCGCCATAACGGCCGGGTCGCATTCAACGTCCATCACAGTTTTGCAAAGCTTTTGTGACAGCGCAGCGGGCCGGCTGGAAGGATCGGCGCTGCAGGCAAATACGCAGACTAGGCTGTGAATAACGGACCAGTTCGATGCCCCTCGTTAGGACAAATTCAACCACCTCCGCAGGCCTCGCGAGCCTTCGACTAAATCTTTCGCTAACCCAAAGAAGGATAACTTACTACGTTTGGTGGGAGGCTTGCTTGGCGTTGCGACGCTGGGGACCGATACTGTTTGCGCTCGGCATGGTTGTGGCCAGCGCGCTTCTCGTCGTCGATGTCATTCGACAAGGCCATGCTTCGGTTCTCGATCTTTTCGCGCTTTGCGTGGTGGCGCTGATCGGCATTGCGCTGCTGCTGACCGCCCTGCTCGATACGCGGAAGCGGGCAAGAATGCTGGAAGGCCGCGCCGCCGAACTGCACACGCTCGCGCAGAAGCTCAAGGATTCGCTCAAGACGGGGTCCGCCGTCAATGCGCGCATGCATGAGAGCGAAGCCCGCTACAAGGGACTGGTGGACTCGCAAGGCGACGCCATTTTCCGCCGCGCTCCCGACAGCCGGCTGACCTATGCCAACGACGCCTTCCTGAAACTGTTCGGCCTAACCACCCGGAGCGCGCTTGGGCAGCCCTTCGCGCCGGAGCTGCATCCGGACAGCCGCGCGCCCATGTTCGGCAGCTTTGCGGGCCTCGAGACCGGACGGGTGCGCGTGAAATACGACCAGCATGTGCGCACCGTCTACGGCTGGCGCTGGATCGCATGGGAAGACTACGCGATCCGCAACGCCACTGGCCGGCTTATCGAAATCCAAAGCGTCGGGCGCGACATCACCGAGCGCAAGGCGCTGGAAGATGCCCTCACCGAGGCGCGCGACAAGGCGGAAGCGGCGAGCCGCGCCAAGTCCGGATTTCTCGCCACCATGAGCCATGAGATCCGCACACCAATGAACGGCGTGCTCGGCATGGCCCGGCTCTTGCTGGAGACGGACCTGCGGCCCGAGCAGCGCACTTATGCGGAAGCGATCCGCCAATCCGGCGAATCCCTGCTCTCGCTCATCGGCGACATTCTGGATTTTTCCAAGATCGAATCCGGCACGATTACGCTCGAAGAAGAGGAAGTGCAGCCGCCCAGAATGGTGGAAGAGTTGGTGGAGCTGCTGGCACCGCGAGCGCACACCAAAGGCATCGAGCTGGTCGCCGTGATTGCGCCCGATACACCCGAATCGATTCGCACCGATCCGCTGCGCCTTCGTCAGGTGCTGACCAATCTGGTCGGCAATGCTGTGAAATTCACCGAGAGAGGCGGCGTGCGCGTGGATGTCGGTCGCGGCGAGGGTCGCGAGAACCGCTTTCTGCGCTTCGAAGTGCGCGACACCGGCGTCGGCGTTCCTCCGGACAAGACGGACGAAATATTCGAGGAGTTCGTGCAGGCGGATTCGAGCCATGCCCGTCGGTTCGGCGGTTCCGGGCTCGGCTTGGCGATCTCCAAGCGGCTCGCGATCGCCATGGGCGGGGAAATCGGCGTCGAGGCGGCCCCCGGCGGCGGCAGCGTGTTCTGGTTCACCATTCCGGCACTGGCAATGCGTACCGCGAGCCCGGGCGAAAGCCAGAAACTCGCCGGCCAAAATGTCGCGATCATCACCCGCAATTCCGTCCTGCGCGAAGGCCTGATGGGACAAATCCGCGCCCTCGGCGGCGAGGTCGTGGCGTTGACGCCCAACGAAGACGAAATCGGCGACATCGACGCGCTGCTGATCGATGCCGGCACGGGCGCCGAACCGGAACTGCCGGCACTGCCGGAACGCGACCTGCGCTCGGTGGTGTTGGTTGCTCCTGAAGCGCGTGGACGCCTGCAGGAATTGAAGGAACTCGGATTCGCCGGTTATCTCGTGAAGCCGATGCGGCAGTCTTCGCTGGCCGAACGCCTGCGGGCGCCGTTCACGCCGCCCGCCGTGCTGCCGCCCATCGTGAGTACCTTCATGCAGAAGACGCTGCGGGCCGTATCGCCCGGCGGAGACACCAGGCGAATCCTGATGGCCGAAGACAACCCGATCAACGCGATGCTCATTCGCGAATTGCTGCAGCGGCGGGGCTATGCGGTTACCGAGGTGGGCAGCGGAGAAGCAGCGCTTGAAGCAGCCGAGCGCGGAGGCTTCGACATGCTGCTGACCGATATTCACATGCCGGGTCTCGATGGCATCGAGACGGCGCAGCGCCTGCGCGAACGGGAAGCGGCACTCGGGCGGCCGCGCACGCCAATCGTGGCGCTCACGGCGGATGCGGTCGAAACCGGCAAGCACGCTTGCCAAGACGCCGGCATGGATGGTTTCTTGACCAAGCCAGTCGATCCCGCCGAGCTCGATGCCATGCTTGAGACGATCTTCGCCGATGTAAGGCCGCGCAACGCGGCATGAGCAAATCTGGCGCGCGGAGCGGCCGCACGGATCCCCCGCAGGATGGATCGATCGCCCCCCAGGTCAGCCGGACACGAGCGGCACTCCAGTCCTATTTGAAGCCGCGCATCGCGACCATGCTGGTGCTCGGCGCCGCGTGCGGGCTTCCGTTGCTCACGATTTCCAATGTGCTCGGGCTGTGGCTGACCGACAACGGCGTGTCCATGACCGACATCGGTCTGTTCGCCTATACGCTGCTTCCCTATTCTCTCAAATTCGTCTGGGCGCCGTTCCTGGACCAGGTCCGCTTGCCGATCCTCCATCGCCTCCTGGGCAAGCGTCGGTCGTGGATGCTGGTCGCACAGCTGGGAATTCTCATCGCCTTCGCCGGCCTGTGGTTTTCGAACCCCCGCACGGATCTCGTGCAAGTCGCCGCGTTTGCGCTGCTGCTGGGCTTCTCCGGCGCGAGCCAAGACATTTCGGTGGACGCCTGGCGCATCGAAATCGCGCCGCCGGAAGAGCAAGGGACGATGCTTGGCGCCTATCAGCTGGGCTATCGTCTGACTGCCCTCGCGACGGCAGCACTGGCGCCTTACCTTGCGCAACTGGTGTCGTGGCGGGCGGGGCTGATCTTCCTCGGCTGCCTCATCTTTCTCGGGATGGGAGCGACGTTGGCCGCGCGCCGACCGCCCGAACGCGATGCGGCGGAAGAGGTTCAGGCGGCGGAGAAAAAGCTCCGTCTGCGCGGCAGAATCGGCGCCGCGATCGGCTGGTTCTACGGTGCGGTCATCGCGCCCTTTGTCGATTTTTTTCGCCAGCATCGATGGACGGGGCTGCTCATTCTCGCAATGATTGGAACCTACCGTCTTCCCGATTTCATCATGGGAACGGTGGCGCGGCCGATGTACCGCCAAAGCTTCTCGCTGATCGAGATCGGCACCATGTCCGGCTTGGTCGGCGTGTGGGTGACAATTGCCGGCGCGCTGATCGGCGGCTTCTTCGTTTTCCGCTTCGGGATCATGCGTTCGCTTTTCATCGGGCTGACCGCGGTGATCGCCGGCAATCTCACTTATGCGCTGCTCGCCGCCAGCGGTCACAATCTCGCGATGTTTGCCGCTGCCATCGCCGTCGAAAATCTAGCGGCGGGCTTTGCGGGCACGGCGCTGCTCGCCTACATGTCGAGTCTGACCAGCGCCGCGTTCACCGCGACCCAGTACGCCCTCTTCAGCTCGTTCTATGCCCTGCCGGGAAAGGTGCTCGGCGGGCTCTCGGGCGTCTTCGTCGACTGGTTTGCAAGCCGCCGCGGGCTGTTCCAAGCGTGGCTGCCGGCGCTCGGCACTTTACCGGACAAGGTCGTGGGTTTTGTGCCATTCTTCATTGCCACCGCACTGACTGGGCTGGGGGCGATGGTGTTGCTGATCCTGCTGTACGTGCGGGAGCGCGGCGCAGCGCGCGGGAAGACTGCCTAATTCATAGGAGCCCTTGTCTGGCGCCACCGGCCTGCCCACATCTGTTTTTGCCGGGTTTGCGGGGCGGGCCCACTCTGGGGTAAACTATCCACAGATGGCGGTGGGGTGACAAAGGCCATCATCAGGCCTGCCGGCCGCCCGCGTTGGGCCACTTATCTAGGGAAGTCGCTTGGTCAACGTTCACGAGCCCGGGCCCTTGGAAGGGCGCCTTGCGCAATGGCCGGTTTTGGCCACGGCAGGAGCCCTGGAGGTCCGACTTGCGGAAACCGACAGCGAAGTCGAGGCGGCGCAGCGGCTGCGGTACCGGGTGTTTTACGAGGAGATGACGGCCATCCCCTCGCCCGAGATGCGCGAGCAACGGCGCGATTTCGACCAGTTCGACGCCTTCTGCGATCATATGCTGGTGGTGGACCGCGGGCGCCACGACGAGGATGGCCAGCCTGCGGTCGTCGGCACCTATCGTTTGATGCGGGATGCGGATGCCGCGCGCGCCGGCGGCTTCTACACCAGTGGCGAATATGACATCGGGCCGATGCTGGCCGAGCTGCGCGACAAAAATCTCCTTGAGTTGGGCCGCTCCTGCATCTTGCGCGAATATCGCAGCAAGCGCTCGACCATGCAGCTCTTATGGCGGGGCGTCATGGTGTATGACATCCGCTTCTCCATCGATCTGATGTTCGGCTGCGCGTCGCTCACGGGCACCGATCCGGACGCGCTCGCGTCGTCGCTGTCCTATTTGCATCATTACCATCGCATGCCGGACGGCATGCGCGTCCGCGCGCGACCGGAGCTTTATGTCGAGATGAACCGGATGCCCAAGGAGGCGATCGATCCCAAGGCTGCCCTGCACGCGCTGCCGCCGATGATCAAGGGATATTTGCGGGCTGGCACTTTCATAGGCGATGGCGCGGTCATCGACCGCCAGTTCGGCACCACGGACGTCTTCATCTATTTTCCGTTTTCGCGGATGGACGCGCGCTACCGCAACCGGTTCGGCCGCTCGGTCGATTGAGGCGCTTCACACCAGATCGAACAACAGGATTTCCGCGGGACCGCGAGCGCGGATGCGGATCTGATCCTGATCGGTAATTCCGGCGGCATCTCCCTGTCTCATCCGCTCGCCGCAAATTGTGGCATCCCCCTTCGCCACCTGAATCCAGGCGCGGCGGCCCGGCGTCAGCCGATGAATGGCTTCTTCGTCGCGATCGAATCGCGCCGCCCAGATTTCCGCGTCCTGCACGAGACGCACCTCGCTTTCGCGCGGTTCCGGCGCGGCAATCCGAACGAGCTTGTTCAGCATCGCATCGGGCTCGACGGCCTTCTGCTCGTAAGACGGCTCGATGCCGCGTTTCGACGGCATGATCCAGATCTGCAGCAGATGACAGGGGTGTTCGCGCGAGGCGTTGAACTCGGAATGGACGATCCCGGTGCCGGCGCTCATGCGCTGGATTTCGCCAGGACGAATGATGGAGCCGGTCCCAAGCGAATCCCGGTGCTGCAAGGCGCCGGAAAGGACATAGGTCACGATCTCCATGTCGGCGTGTGAATGGGGCGCAAAGCCGCCGCCGCGCGCGATCATGTCCTCGTTGATCACCCGCAGCGGACCGAAATTCACATACTGCGGGTCCCGGTAATCGCCGAACGAAAACGTGTGGCGGCTGTCGAGCCAGTCGAGCTTCGTCTTGCCGCGCTCGCCGGATTTTCGAACCGCAATCATGGCGTCATCACACAAACCATTTCGCAGCGTAGCACGACAGCGGATAATGTGGCTTCATCGTCACAGCCGCCGCTCGATGGCATCCCACACCAGGGCGGCGGCATCCGGGCCACCGAAGCGCTTCACTTCCTGAATGCCGGTCGGGGAGGTGACGTTGATCTCGGTCAGATAGTCGCCGATCACGTCGATCCCGGCGAAGATCAATCCGCGCGCTTTGAGTTCCGGCCCGATACTGCCGCAGATGAATTCCTCGCGGGCAGTCAACGTCGTGGCTTCCGGCCGGCCGCCGACATGCATGTTCGAGCGCGCCTCGCCTTCCGCCGGCACCCGGTTAATCGCGCCGGCAAATTCGCCATCGACCAGAAGAATGCGTTTGTCGCCCTTGCGCACCTCCGGAACATAGCGCTGCACGATGATCGGCTCGCGAAAGAAGGCGGTGAACATCTCGAGCATCGCGCCGAGGTTCTCGTCGCCGTCCTTCATCCGGAACACGCCGGCGCCGCCATTGCCGTAGAGCGGCTTCAGGATGATGTCCTTGTGATCGGCCCGGAAGGCGCGGATTTCTTCCCGATCAGAGGTGATCAGGGTGGGGGGCATCAGATCCTTGAACAAGGTCACGAACAGCTTCTCGGGCGCATTGCGGACGTGAAACGGATCGTTCACCACTAGCGTGTCGGGATGGATGCGCTCCAGAATATGCGTCGCCGTGATGTAGGCCATGTCGAAGGGCGGATCCTGGCGCATCAGAACGACGTCGGTGGCCGACAAATCGTAGGCGGAGGATTCGCCGAGGACGAAGTGATCGTTCTTCGTATTTCGCACGGTCAGCGGACGGGCCCGCGCGGTCACCAGCCCATCGCGAAAGGTGAGGTCGCGCGGCCCGTAATAGAGCAGCGAATGGCCGCGGGCCTGCGCTTCCAGCGCGAGCGCAAAGGTGGAATCGCCCGCGATGTCGATGCGCTCGATCGGGTCCATCTGGATGGCAACAGTGAGCGGCATCCCCTGTCCTAGTGCAGGCGCCGTTTGAGGGCGTGGAGCCCCAGCGCTGCTTCGTTATGTAATGCGGTACCGGGCTTTACCAAGCTGAGGCAAGCCTCGTATGCCCGGCTCGCCGCCCCCAGCGCGCCGGTGGCCTCGTTCAGGCGCGCCAGATCGATCCACAATTCCGGTTTCTTCGGCGCGATCAGCACCATGCGTTTGGCAATTTCGAGCGCCCGACTGCGCTCGCCGGCATTCAGCGCGCGCAGCTTGAGATTATTCTCCAGCCGCAGCAGCACATCGACATCGCTGACCGGCTCCGCCACGCGGGGACCGTCCGGCGAAGATGTGCTCATCGCCGGCGGTGCGCCCAGGCGCTCGCGATGGATCGCCGCGCCACCGTTGAACGGATCGATCAGCGCATGGCTGCCGCGCATCTCGATGCGCAGGAGAAAATGGCCCGGAGTGTTGAGACCCGCAGCCTCAAATCCGGCCGCGCGCGCGGCGTGGATGTAAAGAATGCCCAGCGCAACCGGCAGGCCGCGCCGCCGGTCGATCACCGCAATGAGATCGGCGTTTTGGGTGTCGTCATAGGAAAGCCGGTCGCCGTCGTAGCCGAAGCGGCCGACCATCAACGCAGAAAGCGCGCGGGCGCCGTCTTCGGCATGCATCGCCAGGCGCGCCTCCCGCTTGGCCGCTTCGGCGATTTCCGCAAGATGCGCCTCGTACGGCGCAAGCTCGCGGTCCGAATGATCCAGCGCCGCGAGCATGAGCGCGGCACGCGCGATGTCGAGCGGCCCTTCGCCACTATGTCCGATCTGCCGCAGCGCCTCTGCCGGATCGAGAACCGGATTGGTGACTTCATCCGCCATGGCGGTAAAATGCCTCAAGCGCCGTTCCTACGCCAATCCTCCGGCCGCCACGCATCCGGCAGATGTCGCGGGAAGCCGCGTGCGCCCAGCGTCACCACGTCGAAGCGCACGCCCTTGGCGCCGAGCGCCGGCCGCTGCGACAGATACTGTTCGGCGGCGCGCGCAATTCTCATTTGTTGACGAGGCAGTACCGCTTGCATCGCTGTCTCGCCCATCTCCCGCGCTTTGACTTCAATAAAACACAGGATTCCCGAAGGCGAACGAGCGATCAGATCGATTTCGCCGGCGCGCGTGCGCACCCGGCGGCCAAGGATGCGGTAGCCTTTGAGCGTCAGCACGACACCGGCGAGCATTTCGCTGCGGCGGCCCCGGCGCTCGGCCGCCCGGCGCGCGGCGGGATCAAGCGCTTTCATCGCGAGCCCTTCAGGGCGAGAGCGCGTTCGTAAACGGCGCGTTTGGGAAGATCGAGAGCGGCTGCCACAAGCTCAGCCGCGCCGCTGAGCGGCATGAGCGGCAGGGCTTTGGCGAGCAGCGCCTCGGCCTTGGCGAAATCCGGAGCCCAGTGCGGCGGTGGTCCGATCACGACGGTGATCTCGCCCTTGGGCGGCGGCTGTTTTGCGTATTCCGCTGCAAGCAGGGCGAGATCCCCACGGCGGATTTCCTCATGCAGCTTGGTCAGTTCGCGGGCCACAGCCGCCGGCCGGTCGCCAAGGACTTCCCGCATGTCGGCCAGACTCTCGGCCAGGCGCCGAGGGGATTCGAAAAAAATCAGGCTAGCGGCGACCCCGCGCACGTCCTGCAGCACGCGCCGCCGCTCGCCGGATTTCGCAGGAAGAAAGCCTGCAAACAAAAACTTGTCCGTCGGCAGCGCCGCAAGACTGAGGGCGGCCAGCGCGGCTGAGGGTCCGGGAATGGCATGCACCGGAAGTCGTTCGGCAATCGCATCGCGCACCAGCTTGTACCCCGGATCGGACACCAGCGGCGTGCCGGCGTCGCTCACCAGCGCCACGCGCGCGTCCCCGCGAAGGCGGGCAAGCAGGCGCGGCCGCTCGCGGGCGGCATTGTGGTCGTTATAGGCCGTCAGCGGCTTTGAAATGCCGTGGATAGCCAGCAATTTGGCGGTCACCCGGGTATCTTCGGCCGCGATGAGATCGCACGTCCTGAGCACATCCAGCGCCCGCAAGGTGATGTCGCGGGCATTGCCGATCGGTGTGGCGACGACATAGAGCCCCGGCGCCTCGTTTTGCGCATTTTGCCTCGCGAGATTACGCTCTCCCGCCTCAGCCGCCGCCTGCGAGGAATGCCTTTCCGATGACCGCTTCATTCCGGCCCGCCCGTCTCCTGATGAGAGTTTGTGCCATTGCCGGGGCACTGGCGATAGCCGGCCTTTCCGCGTGCATGCCCCCGCCGGAGCCCAAAGCGCCGCCGCCACCTCCCCAGGCCCAACAGGCACAGCCGAAGAATGTGGCACGGCACCCGCTGACACGGGAGGAGCCCGGTTTCGTGCGGCTATCGAACGTACCGCAAGGGAGAACGCCGGTCCGGGTGGGGCTGTTGCTGCCGTTCTCCAATGGCTCGGCTGCCACGCGCGGGCTGGCCAAGGCCATGTTGAACGCGGCCCAGCTCGCACTGTTCGATTCGCGCAACCAGGACATCCTCCTGATGACCGCCGATGAGGGCTCCACGCCATCGGAAGCCGCAGCCGGGGCGCGCACACTGCTTGCCGAAGGCGCCGAAGTCATCGTGGGGCCGCTGTTTGCCCAGTCTGTTCTTGCGGTTGCGCCCATTGCACACGACCGCGCCGTTCCGGTCGTCGCCTTCTCCAGCGACCGCGCCGCGGCGCGCGATGGCGTGTATCTGCTGAGCTATCAACCCGAAAGCGAGGTCAAGCGGGTCATCGCGTATGCGGCGGCGCAAGGGCACAAGAACTTTGCCGCCTTGATCCCACGAACCGCTTATGGCGATCACGTGTTGAACGCGTTCAAGGCGGAAGCGGCCGCCGATCGCGTCACCATCAAAGCCATTCTGCGATTCGATGCCGGCACGACGGACTACTCGCAGCCCGCCAGTGCCGCCGCCGCAAGCGGCGCGGATGCCATCCTGATCGCGCAAGGCGGCGCGCCGCTTGCCGGGCTAGCGGCCATGTTGGGCGCCACCCATCCGCAGCTGCTCGGCACCGGATTGTGGACGGACAAGGCGACCAGCCGGGAACCGATCCTCACCGGCGGCTGGTTTGCAGCGCCGTCGCCGAATGCGGACGCAAGCTTCGAGGAAAAGTACAGGAGCGTCTACAGCGCCGCGCCGCCGCAGCTTGCGCCGCTGGCCTACGATGCCATTTCGCTGGTCGCGGCTCTGGCGCCGGGCGCGCCATATCACCGGTTCACCCGCGAAGCGCTCACGGACCCGAACGGGTTTTCCGGCGTTAGCGGCGTTTTCCGATTCAATCCGGACGGCAGCTGCGACCGCGGCCTCGCCATTCTGAGCGTGGAGCCGGGCGGATTTCGCGTGCTCGATCCCGCGCCGCGCACCTTCCAGGCGCAAGCCTCCTAGTTCGTCAGCGCCGCGATCACGCGGTTGAGGACCAGCCGCCCGTGCGGTGTGGCGGCAAGCCACTGGTCATCGGCCGTGAGCAGTCCGTTTGCTGCGAGCGCGGCGATCCGCGCAGGTTCGAGCTGCACGTCCCAGCGAGATTCATAGGCCGCACGATCGACCCCCTTCGTTAGCCGGAGATTCATCAGCAGGTGCTCGCGCGCGGCGTCCGCGTTCGGGATGTTCGTCTGATCGATGAGGGCGTGGCCCTTCCTTTCGACCGCCTCGCGCCAGCGTTCCGGCAGCCGCTCCGTTGAGGTGGCAATACGTTGATCACCGATTGTCAGGCGACCATGGGCGCCGGGGCCGACGCCCGCGTAATCGCCATATCGCCAGTAGAGCAGATTGTGCCGGCACTCCGCGCCCGGCCGCGCGTGGTTAGAGATTTCGTACGCCGGCACGCCTGCAGCTTCCGTCATCTCCTGTGTCGTCTCGTACAGCGCCGCAGCGGTGTCGTCGTCCGGAATGGCAAGGGCGCCGGTACGCGCGAGTGTGGCGAACGGCGTCGCCGGCTCGATGGTGAGCTGGTAGAGCGACAAATGCTCGGTGCCGAACGCAAGCGCTTCGCGCAACTCATCGCGCCATTGCGCCGCCGTCTGATGCGGCCGCGCATAGATGAGGTCGATGGACACGCGCTCGAATGTGCGCATGGCGAGTGCGAGGGCGGCTTTTGCCTCCGCCACATCGTGCAAGCGGCCCAGCGCCTTCAGATCGGCATCGTTCAACGCCTGCACGCCGAGTGACAACCGATTGACTCCGGCCATGCGATAATCGCGGAAGCGCTGCGCATCCGCGCTCGCCGGATTCGATTCGAGTGTGACTTCCACATCGCGCGCCACGGGCCAGCGCTCAGCAATGGCGCCCAGCACGGCCGCGACCGAGTCGCCATGCATCAGCGACGGGGTGCCGCCGCCGAAGAAAATGGTTTGCACCGGTGGGCGCGCGCCGTCCTGCAACCCGGCGACGTACCGCAGCTCGCGCACAATGCCGCTCACCCATGCGCTTTCGTCGATCTGCGAACGGACGTGCGAGTTGAAATCGCAATACGGGCATTTGGCCGCGCAAAACGGCCAATGGACGTAGATGCCGAAACCGACGTCCGCGAAATCACCTCCCCCTTGTGGGGAGGTCGGCGAGCGCAAGGGAGCCGGGTGGGGGGCGGTCGCTGAGAATTGCCCCCCACCCGATTTGTCGCCGCTTCGCGTCGCCAAATCGACCTCCCCACAAGGGGGAGGTGAAGCGTAAAGCTCGTTCATCGCGGCATGCCCATTGCCGCCACAAACTTCGCAAAGGCGCGGGCGCGGTGGCTCATGGCGTGCTTCTGCGCCGGATCGACCTCGCCGAAGGTCTGGGTAAAGCCTTGCGGCACGAAGATCGGATCGTAGCCGAAGCCCTTGTCGCCGCGCGGGGGGAATTCGAGATGGCCGTGCACTTCGCCCTCGAAGACTTCGCTTTCGCCATTCGGGTCTGCGAGCGCCAGCGCACAGACGAATTTGGCCGAATAATCTTCGGTGTCCCGCTCTTTCAATTCGCGCTGCACGCGCACCATGGCTGCGGAAAAGTCTTTGTTCAATCCCGCCCAGCGCGCCGAGTAAATCCCCGGCGCGCCATCCAAAGCCGCAACCACGAGGCCGGAATCGTCGGACAATGCCGGCAAGTCGCTCGCCAACGCTGCAGCGCGCGCCTTGAGTGCCGCGTTTTCCGCGAACGTCGATCCCGTCTCTTCCGGTTCCGGCAGATTCAATTCGGCCGCGCCGGTTGCGGCAATGCCGTACGGCCGAAGCAGGTCCTCGATCTCGCGCAGTTTGCCGGGATTGTGGCTGGCCACAACGAGCACGCTGCCGCGCGACAGCCTCATGCAACGGCTTCCTTCTGCAGGCGCACAAGCTCGGTCACGCCCTTGCGGGCCAACCGCAACAAGTCGGCAAACTGTTCTTCCGTGAACGGAGCGCCTTCCGCGGTGCCCTGCACTTCCACCAGGCCTCCGGAACCGGTGAGCACGAAATTGACGTCGGTTTCGGCGGAGGAGTCTTCGGCGTAATCCAAATCAAGCACCGCCTCGCCGCGATAAATCCCGCACGACACCGCGGCGACATGATCCTTGAGTGCGGGCTTGGTCAGCATGCCGGTCTTTTTCATGAAATCCAGGCATTGGGAGAGCGCCACAAAGCCGCCGGTGATCGAGGCGGTGCGCGTGCCGCCGTCGGCCTGCACCACGTCGCAATCGAGCACAATCTGCCGCTCGCCCAGCGCGCTCAAATCCACGACCGCCCGCAGCGATCGGCCAATCAGGCGCTGAATCTCCAGCGTCCGGCCCGACTGCTTGCCCTGTGCCGCCTCGCGCCGTGTGCGCTCGTGCGTGGCCCGCGGCAGCATGCCGTATTCCGCCGTGACCCAGCCCTTGCCGCTGCCCTTGAGGAACGGGGGTGCTTTCTCCTCGAGGCTCGCGCTGACAAGCACGTGCGTATCGCCGAACTTCACCAGACAAGAGCCCTCTGCGTGCTTGGCGAAGCCGCGTTCGAGAGTGACGGGCCGCATCTCGTCCGGCGCGCGCTTGGACGGGCGCATGATTTGATACCTTGAAGTTGGCGGTCTCTGCCGCTACCTAGCCTTGCCGGGCCCGGCGCTGCAATGCGCGTGAGACTAGGCCTGCGGAAAAACGGCCCAGCAGGGCCTCAGGAGCAAGCCTTTGGGCGGCACCACGATCGACAACACCCAGGCGCGCATGTTCGCGGGAGAGTTGGACGAGCGCCCGCGCGAAATCCTGCGCCACCTGGTGGATGCGTACCTGACCTCCGGCGAGCCGGTCGGCTCACGCACGCTTTCGCAGCGGCTGCCGCATTCGCTCTCGCCGGCCTCCATTCGAAACGTCATGGCCGATCTGGAGACGCTGGGGCTGCTGTATTCGCCGCACACCAGCGCCGGGCGGGTCCCCACCGAAAAAGGCCTGCGGCTGTTCGTCGATGGATTGCTCGAGATCGGCGAGCTGTCTCCGGGCGAGCGCGCCGCCATCGAAGCGCGCATCACCGGTCAGCCGCGCGGGCTTGAGGACGTGCTCACGCAAGCCACCATGATGCTGTCGGGATTGTCGCGCTGTGCGGGGCTGGTGGTCGCGCCCAAACAGGAAAGCGCGCTCAAGCACGTCGAGTTCGTCGGCGTCACGTCGGGGCGGGCGCTGGTCGTGATCGTGACGGAGGACGGCCAAGTCGAGAACCGACTCATCAATATCCCACCCGGCCTGCCGATTTCCGCACTGACGGAAGCATCCAATTACCTGAACGCGCGGCTGCGCGGTCGAACCCTGGAGACGGCGCGCGTCGAAATCCTGGCTGAGCTCGAAGGCGAGCGCGCCGAAGTCGACAGACTGACGGCAAAGGTGGTTGCGGAAGGCCTCGCGACTCTCGCGATCACCAGTCATCCGGAGAGGAACGACGAAAACAAAGTGCTGATCGTACGCGGAACGTCGCACCTGCTGGACAGCGTCGAGGCACAGACGGATCTCGCGCGCGTGCGCATGCTGTTCGAGGACATCGAGCGCAAGAACGAACTGATCCGCCTGCTCGAATTGGCCGAGCAAGGCGATGGCGTGAAAATCTTCATCGGCTCCGAAAACCGGCTGTTCAGCCTGTCGGGATCGTCCATCGTGGCGGCGCCTTACGCGAACGCGCAGGGCAAGATGATCGGGGTCATCGGGGTGCTCGGGCCGACCCGGCTGAACTACGCCCGCATCATTCCTATGGTCGACCACACCGCCAAAGTGGTGGGCCGATTGCTCGGCTGAAACGTTGAAAGAGCGATGAGCGACAACCAGGACTACATGCCGGAAAACCAGCCGGCGAACGATACCGGCCTCGGCGAAGGCGACGAAATCTCGGTTCTCAAAGCCGAGAGTGCCGAGCTGAAGGATCGGCTGCTGCGCGCCTTGGCGGACACGGAAAACACCAGGCGCCGTGCCGAACGGGAGAGGCTGGACGCCTCACAATACGCCATCGCAAAATTCGCCCGAGATATCCTCGCCGTGGCGGACAATTTCGCTCGCGCCATCGACGCCTGTCCGGCGGATGCGCGGGAGAGCGCATCTCCACAGGTGAAGGCGGTGATCGAGGGCGTCGAGGCCACCGAGCGGCAGCTGCTCGCGACACTGGAGCGTCACGGCGTGAAGCCGATCGACACCTCCGACGGGAAGTTCGATCCCAATTTCCATCAGGCCATCGCGGAAGTGGCGGGCGAAGGCAAGCCGCCTGGCACCATCATGAATGTGGTGCAGACCGGGTACGTGATCGGCGATCGCCTGCTGCGGCCTGCCATGGTAACGGTGGCGCGCCGCGAGCCCGCCTCCGAAACCGCGAATACCCAAGCCTGACCCCTCGACAAGCAAGCGGGCGAGCGCAAAGCTTGGCCGCATGAGCGAGACCGCTTTGCCCTTGGCCGCACCGCTTGCGCCGGAGCGGCGGATTTTCGAGCAGATGCTTTATGCAGGGTCGCCGTTCGGGACGCTGGTCACGACGCTACTCGTATTCCTGACATTGATTGGCAGCTTTGCCTTGGCGTTGCTGATCGACCGCAATCCGCCTTTCGTTCAGACACATCACGGCTTGACTTTGAACGGTGGGATTTGGCCCGCTTTCACGCTCGCGGTTCTCATCTCCGTCGCGCTTGGCATGCAGCGTTACGTCCGAAACCGGGATCTCGCCGATAACGCCGCCTTGCGCGCTGTCATGCCCGACTGCGCGCAGCGGCAATGGATGTATGACACGGCAGGATTACGCCGCCTGCGGATTGTGACGGTTGTTGGCGCTCTTTTCGGCGCAGTTCCGAGCCTGCTTATTGTTCCCCGAGAGCTGATTGCCACAGAGCCGGCCAGCTTCATTTGGTTCGTTGTCGTCAACGCCTTCACGTCGGCGCTCTTTGCCCGCGGCATTGTGCACAGCGCTCGCGCCGCCGAGACCTGGGCGCGTTCCATCGACCAGGGCCTGATTATCGATCTCCTGCGCATCGAATCCCTCAACGTGATCGGGCGCCATGGGGCGCGCAGCGCATTGATCTGGTTCAGCGTGGCGGGCGCCATTCTGCTGTTCTTCGTCGGCAACAACATGAACACGCTGACCTTGCTGATTCTGCTGCTGGCGGCGGCGATGGGGATCTGGATTTTTGTGCGGCCGATGGAGCGCGTGCATCGTCGCATTCGGGAGGCAAAGCACGCGGAGTTGGAATTGATCCGATCCGCTATTCAGGAAGCATGTGCAAAGGCGCCGCACGATGCGCAGGCGGCAGCAAAATTGCAGGGGCTGCTCGCTTATGAGCATCGCATCGAAAGCGTACGCGAATGGCCGTTCGATCAAACGACTGCCGTGCGCGTTGCCGCTTATGTGTTCATTCCCGCCATTCCCTGGTTCGGCCAAGCCTTCGCGCAACGGCTGATCGATACGGTGAGGCCGTGATCCGCGTGGCGGTTGCCGGCGCGGCGGGCCGTATGGGCCGGGCCGTGGTGCGCGCGATTTCGGAGAGCGATGCGTTTCGGCTTGTCGGTGCGCTGGACGCACCCGGAAGCAGCGACGCCGGAAAGGATGCCGGCGAGCTTGCCGCCTGCGCCGCCATGAGTGTGGCGGTGACCGACGATGCGCAAGCGGTTCTCGCCCAGGCCAATGCGGTGGTGGATTTCAGCGCGCCCGCGGCTTCCGTGCAGCTCGCAAAGCTGGCAGCACAAGCACATGTCGCGCACGTGATCGGCACCACCGGATTTTCGGCCGAACAGGAGTCGGAGATCGCTGCGGCGGCGCGCGAAATTCCGATCGTGAAATCCGGCAATATGAGCCTGGGCGTGACCTTGCTGGCGTCGCTGGTGAAACAGGCAGCGAAAGCGTTGCCCGATTTCGACATCGAGATTCTGGAGATGCACCACCGCAAGAAGTTGGACGCGCCGTCCGGCACGGCGCTCTTGCTGGGCGCAGCCGCAGCGCAAGCGCGCGGGATTTCACTGGAAGAGAACAGCCTTCGTGACCGCGATGGCTACACCGGCCCACGCCCTGGCAGCGCAATTGGGTTTGCAAGCCTGCGCGGCGGCACGATTGTCGGCGAGCACCAGGTGGTCTTCGCCGGTCCGCAGGAGCGCCTCGTGCTGTCGCACACCGCCGAAGACCGCGCGATCTTCGCCCGCGGGGCGCTCGCCGCTGCGCGTTGGGCGCACGGCAAATCGCCCGGCCTCTATACGATGCAGGACGTTCTCGGCCTGAACGCTTGAGCTAGGCCGGCCGCCAGGCGCGCGCAGCGCCTAGGGCAGCCTTCAAGACGTCGGCGAACGATCGCCGCTCGCGCGGGCCAAGAAAGCTTCCCACCTGCACCGACTGGCCGTGGCTCCGCAAGGTCAGCTTGCGCGGCATGTCTTCCGGTTGTTCCAGCTGCACGCGCACCCAATACGGATTGAGCACCGTCTCGCGGGTGCGTCCCTTTGCAGGATGATGCGCAACGGACAGCGTCGTGCTGGTGAGCGTCACCCGCTCGAACGCGCGCGCGGCCATGCGGCTGGCATGAAACGCCCAGGCGAGCAGGGCGACGTCGGCGCCCATGAACGGAGCAATGGGCCAAGCGCCGCGGAGCACGAACAGGATTCCAAACCCCAGGTTCATTGCTGCGACCCCAACCAGAACAGCAAGCAGCACGCCAGGACTCATCGGCGGATTTGGCCGAAGCACGGCGTCAAGAAAAACAGGATCGTCGCGTTCGCTCATGGGCCGAAAGATAGTCGCGCCCCGCCAGTGGAGAAAGCGTGGTGCGGAAAAAGCCGAAGGCCCGCGGATCGGCGGGCCCTCGTCAAACTTTACCGTAATCAGCGATGACCGCAGCGGCGCTCGTAGGCGTCACGGCCGCCATGCTCGCGCCACCAGGGATCGCCTAGGTTGAGGGTGCACGGATCCGTCACCGCGCCAATGGCCGCACCGCTCACCGCGCCGATGGCGTCGCCGGACTGCCGGTGGCCGCACCAATTGCCGCGCCAGCGCCGGCGCCGATCAGGGCGCCCGATGCCGCCCGGTCGCCCGGATTGGTCCCGCAAGCTGCCAATGCCAGTGCCGATGCCATCACTGCCCCGATCACAAGACTCTTCATGCTCACTGTCTCCTTTGCAGTCGGACGCATAACGGCGAAGCGCGAGCGATCGTTCCGGCCTGCGAAGATGTACGCTTTTCCGCAGCACCCAAGCCCGTTAGCCTCTGCCCCTGCATGGCGCGGCCGTTCACCAAAAAAGAAATCGAGACGTTCTTCGCGCGGCTGAAGGCGCACACGCCGGAGCCCAAAACCGAGCTCGTCTACAGCAATCCATTTACCCTGCTCGTCGCTGTCGTGCTGTCCGCCCAAGCAACCGACAAGGGAGTCAATAAAGCGACCGCTCCCCTGTTCCGTATCGCCGACACGCCGCAAAAGATGGCGAAGCTCGGCGAGGCGCGGCTGACGGAGCACATCAAGACGATCGGCCTCTATCGCAACAAGGCCAGGAACGTCATCGCGCTGTCGAAGGCGCTGATCGAGTCGCATGCGGGACAGGTTCCGCGCGATCGCGAAGCGCTGGAAGCATTGCCGGGCGTGGGCCGGAAAACTGCAAACGTCGTTTTGAATGTCGCGTTCGGCGAGCCGACCATTGCCGTCGATACCCATATCTTTCGCGTCGCAAACCGCACGCAGATCGCGCCGGGAAAGACGCCGTTCGACGTCGAGCGCGGCCTCGAACGGGTGGTGCCGGACGAATATCGCCTGCACGCGCACCACTGGCTGATTCTGCACGGGCGCTACACCTGCGTGGCCCGCAAGCCGAAATGCCCGGTGTGCGTGGTGCGCGACCTCTGCCGCTACAAGGACAAGACGAAGGAGCCGGAGCTTTCAAGCACGAAGCCGTACATCAGGAAACCGCCTTCGCGCGGCTGAGCAGGCCCTGGAGGCAGTTCGAATCCGCGGCCTCGTTGGCGGCGTGCGGCAAGGTCTCCACGTGCTTCACCGCGAGCGACGTTCCGTTCGGATACAAGAAGAAAAAGGCTTTGCAATTGACGCCGTCGTAGCGCCACATTTCGATCTGGCCGTCCTTGCGCACGAACTGCGGCGCGCCGAAGGCGACGCGTATCCGCGAAGCGTCCATGCCGGTGATGTTGCCCGGCTCGCCGACCGGCGGCGCGGACGGCAATGGAACCTGATTGGCCGGCGCGGAACACGCTGCCAGGCCGCACAGGAACAGGAGAGTCAGGGCGCGCAGTTTCATGCCGGCAGGTCCTCTCGGGCGTAGCGCTTGAATTCATGCACCATCAGCGCGGCGCCGAAAAGTGGGGCGACGAAATTGACCAATGGAATGGCGGCGAGCAGCGCGATAAGCAGGCCGCCGCCGAAAATCGCAGGGGCGCGGCGGCGGCGCATTGCGTCAACGGCGGGGGGGGGGGGGGGGGGCCCGGCGGGGGGCGGGGGGGTGGGGGGGGGGGGGGGCTCCCCCCCCCCCCCCAAAAAAAAACACCCCCCCCCCCCC
>DIZC01000095.1 GCA_002429315.1 Alphaproteobacteria bacterium UBA6038 | reverse complement strand
CGAAAGTTCGCTCCATGATCGTTACTGCTTTCCCTTCCGCCACAATGTGACACGCTTTGACCTCACTCAAGCCACGCGATGCATTACAAGTGCCTTCAGAGGGGAAGCATCCAAACGGAGTTTCCTATGAAAATGACGAAACGACCAACATGCGCCTTGGCCTTTCTGGCCGTCGCACTGCCGAGCACGGCTTTCGCCTGGACGGGAGAGAAGTACGCTCCCCAGGCAAATTTCACGATGGAGCAGGCCACCGCAATTGCACTCAAGGAGCGGCCGGGAACCGTTACCGATCGGGAACTTGAGCGCGAACACGGCGGCAGTGGCCTTCGCTATTCGTTCGACATCAAGGGCACCGACGGCGTTGTCTACGAAGTAGGCGTCGACGCAAAAACCGGCAAGCCACTGGAAGACTCGAAGGAAGGTTCGCATCCGGACTAGCTGTTGGTCGATGCGGGGCTAACCCGAGTCTCTGGTCATGCCGAAAGGTTGGCAGCGCTCGACATGATTGAGCCGCGTGCCGACAGACCTGAGACACTACCCCTTCGGCTCCGCTGTTGACGCCCGGCATCGGAATCCGGGCAATATTGGTGCACGCCATTTCGGAAGCGGCGAACCGGTTTTACGAGAGATTTGGGTTTCACGCCTCGGCGATAGAACCGGCGACGCTGATGGTCACCGTCGGAGGGGCCGGCGCGCGATGGCAAAGTACCGATTCTGAGATATTATACCATCGCAAGAATTGGTGGTTAGGCGGTTGCACCATCGGGATGGCGACTCGCCCTCTGAGGGACCATCCAGATTAAGGCCACGATGATCACGGCGAGGATTGCAGAGGCCGCTGGCCGACTGATGTTGAGGCCGCCTTTCGCGACGGGCTTGTCAAGAAGGTCGCCCAGAGTTGCGCCGAGCGGACGCGTAAGGATGAACGCCGCCCAGAACAACAGCACGTGTGAAATGCGCGTCCGAAAATAGAGGATTGCGATCACGGCCAGGCCGCCGCCGAAGATCAAAGCTCCAACCTCGTAACCAAAATCCATACCCGGCGGAACATCGCCCGGCGGTGCTGCAACCCAGTCGCCAAGCGCCGTACCCAGCGTCTGCGAAAAGGTGATCGTGATCCAGTAAAACCATTCGATTCGCGGCGTGTTGACGGTTTGCACTGAGACGGTGCCTTCGGATCGATACCAAATTGCCAACGATGCAAGCACCAGCGCGAACAGAAGCAGCGAACCGCCGATATACCCGATGCCGATCGACCGCGTGGCAAAGTCGGCGAGCGTCGTGCCCGCTGTTGTCGAAGCGACAATCGTTGCCCAATACAGGAGCGGGTGGAATTTTTTCGCGGCGATCTGGAGTATGACAAACAGAATCAACGCCGCAGCGAATATCGCGGTGCCAATGAGATAACCGTTCGGGTTCGCTTTGGCCGTCGTCTCTCCAAGCCAAGTCATGGTCACGCTATCGCCGCCGGTCTCACCAAGCGTCGTCGCCAATATCTTCACGATCCAAAACGCAAGCGTAACGGCGGGGACCTTACTCAAATCCGAGGCGCGCTGCGCTGTCATTTTTCTTTGGTCGCTGGGTTAGTTTCGCTTTTGCGATTCAAAACCGCGCCTTGTCTTAATCGCAGCCGAGGCGACGGGCAACGGAGACAACATCATCGGATTGCTCGCCGCTTGGCGAAGGCTTTCCTCAAGTACGTACGCTTGCGAACGGTGAATTGCTTCCGGCACGAGTAGCATTTTAGAGGCCGTAAATCGGCTTGCCTTTTGGGTGCTTCTTGCTTGCTTTGCTGCGCTGGACACCAGGCCGGTCCATCCGGTTCACGACCCACAATGGGCCAAGACGGGGCTTGCCGCGCGGCTATATGATCCCCCCTCTAGAGCCGCAAAGGCGGCTTCGTCATCGTGGAAATAGGCTCCGGTAGGGACGCTGGCCGTGGCCGTTTTCCGGTGAGCAGCGATTCAGGCGATGTGCGGGAGCGGCCGGAGCGGCTGTCGAATCTAACAAAATTTTCACGTGGCGGCGGCGCCGGGGGTATAGGCGGGCGAGGCGCCGCCCCATAGGTTCGGCCCCGGCAGGGGGGAGCGATTGCGAAAGTTCGCTCCATGATCGTTTCGGCAAGCGGCGTCCGGACTCCGGCACTTGCGCGATGGGTCCGCGCCGAAAGCACCGCGACCGTGTGCCTGATCGGGGCGCTGACCGCGCTTCGGTTCATCACGGCCGCGCATCTGCCGCTCTCGTTCGACGAGACCTATTTCTGGCTGTGGTCCAAGCACCTTTCGCTCAGCTACTACGACCATCCGCCGCTGATCGCGCTGACCATCCGGGCGGGGACATTCGTTTTCGGCGACACCGAATTGGGCGTGCGCGCATGTTCGCTGCTCGCTTCGGTGCTCGCGAGCTGGGCCGTGTGGCGCGCCGCGGCGCTTTCGATCGACGAAGCGGGAGCCGGCGCGTTTGCCTGCGCGCTGTTCAACGCGACGCTGATGGCGACGTCGCAATTCATCGTCGCCACGCCGGATGCGCTGGTGATGACGGCCGCGGCGCTCCTGCTGCTGTCGCTGGCGAAGCTGCAGCAGACCGGCGACGGCCGGTGGTGGCTCGCCATTGCCGCAAGCCTCGGCGTCGCGTTTCTCTCGAAGTACACCGCGTTCTTTCTCGCCGGCGGCGTCGGGCTGTGGTGCCTCGGCGCGCCTAGCGGCCGCCGCTGGCTGCGGACGCCGTGGCCCTACGCGGCGGGCGTTCTGGCGCTCGCCTGCTTTGCGCCGGCGCTGATCTGGAACGCCGCGCATGGCTGGATCTCGTTCAAGTTCCAATTCGGCCGCGTGGCCGCCGGGCGGCCGACGTACCATTACCTGCTCGAGTTCATCCTCGCGCAGGCGGCGCTCGCGTCGCCCTTCATTCTGCTGCCCGCGATGGCCGGCCTGCTGCGGGTCACGAAAGCCTGGCGGGAGCCGGTCCCGATCTTTGCCGCCGCTGCGCTCGTTTGGCCGGCACTTATCTATTTCGCGCTGCACGCGGTGCACGACCGGGTTCAGGGCAACTGGCCGTCGTTCCTCTACCCGGCGCTGGCGATACTTGCTGCGTGGGCGATGACGGACGGACTCCGCGACACGCAATTGAGCCGGGTTTCAAAACGGCTGGCGCTGCCGAGCGCCGCGATCATTCTCGCCGTCATTTACCTGCAATGCTGGACCGGGATGGTGCCGCTGGGCAAACAGGATCCGGTGGCCCGCATTACCGGCATCGGCGTCAAGGCGGCCGCCGAGCAGATCGGCAAACTGGCGTCCCAAGACAAGGCGGCCGCAATCCTCACCGGCAAATACGTGGTGACCGGTTGGCTGTCATTCTATCTGCCGAAGCCCATGACCATCGTGCAGATCGGCGACGAGAAGCGCTGGCTCGAAGTGCCGCAGGCAAATGCGGCGCTGCTGAACCGCCCTCTCCTCTATGTCACGCAAGAGCCGCAGCGCGATCTGCCGTCCGTCCGCGCGCGCTTCTCGCGTGTGACCTTGCAAGCGCAAATCCCGCGGCGGCGCGGCGAGACCGTGCTGGACAGCTTCTATGTGTATTCTCTGTCGGGCTTTCACGGGCCCGCGCTGGGGCGCATCGCCTATCAGGTTCCGCTATGACAGAGCGGCTGCTGCCGCCGCGTGAGGCCGATTCTGCGCCCACGGCACTGGTCCTCCCGGCCAGACGTGGCGTTGCGGATTCAAGGCCGCTGATGTCGATCGTCGCCGCGTTCTTCGACGAAGCGGACACCATCGACGCGTTCTTCCGCGAGACCGAGGACATCGCCCGCTTGCTGGAGTGCGATATCGAATATGTTTGCGTCAACGACGGCAGCCGCGACCGCACCTTCGAGTTGTTAAGTCGGCACTTCCTGCGCAATCCCCAGATCCGCATCGTCAATCTGGCGCGCAACTTCGGCAAGGAAGCGGCGATCTCCGCCGGCCTTGCGCACGCGAAAGGAGACGCCGCCATCGTCATGGATGCCGATCTGCAGGACCCGCCGGCGCTCATCGCGGCGTTCTTCGAGAAATGGCAGCACGGATTCGACGTGGTGTACGGCATTCGCGTGCGCCGCAACGTGGATTCGCTTCTGAAGCGCGCCACCGCGCACGCCTTCTACTGGCTGTTCAACCGGCTGACGGAGACCAAGATCCCGAACGGCGCGAGCGATTTCCGGTTGCTCGACCGGCGCGTGGTGGATTCCCTGCTCGCCCTGCCGGAGCGCAACCGCTTCATGAAAGGCCTTTACGCCTGGGTGGGATTCAACCAGGTCGGCGTCGAATATGTGCGCGGACCGCGCGCCGGGGGAAAATCCGGCTGGAGCTATGTGCGGCTGTTCAACTTTGCCGTCGACGCGCTGACCAGCTTCTCCAGCATGCCGCTCCGCCTTGCCAGCGTCGCCGGGTTCGCCATTTCGCTGCTCGGATTCCTCTACGCCGCTTTCGTGATCGCCAAGACCTTGTTGTTCGGCACGGACGTGCCGGGCTATGCGTCGCTGATGGTGATGATCATGTTCCTGGGAGGCGTGCAGCTCTTCTGCCTGGGCGTGCTGGGCGAATATGTCGGCCGCCTCTACACCGAAGCGAAGGGACGGCCGCTGTACATCGTTGCCGACATCGTGGAGGCGAAGCTGGCGGCGCGCCGCTCGGCTGTCGCGCCCCGCGTGACCGACGCCACCGCGTGACGCGGGCCATTATCGGATCGAATCGATCAGGCGATGTGGGGGAGCGGCGCGCCGCGAACGGGGCGGTTGAGCAGCGGCGGCTGGCCGCGCTCGCGCAGCACGTCGTCGATGGTGGCGAACAGGCGCAGCGGCTCGATCGGCTTGGGATAAAGCCCGGCGAACCCGGCGCTTCGATAATCGGCTTCGCTCCAGCCGCATTCGTTGTCGGTGACCGCGAGGATCGGCACGCGCCGGCCGCAGCGCGATATGTTGCGCATCTCCTCGAAGGCGGCGATTTCCTCCGCGGCGTGCCAATCGAGATCCATGAACACCATGTCGACGGGATGGCGGCGGAACAGCCACACCGCATTACCCGCGCGCGGCGCAAACAGGCTCTCGGCGTCCACCGCCTCGAAGCAGGCGGCGAGCAGCTTGCGGTTCACGGGATCTTCTTCGACGCAGAGAAGCCGCAACGGGCGAGGCCGGGAGGCGAGCGGGACCATGTGCGCGTGAACCCGCGGGCCGGGGCAGCGGTTTCGCCGCGCCTGCAAAACCGGTTAGCGAAAGGTTAGCGAACTGCGTTGGGTTGCACCCACTTCGCCAGCTCGAACACCTCGCCGTCGCCGGCTGCCCCACCAAGTTGCGTGACGCCGAAGATGCTCCCCGCGGCATTCATCGCGATCCCGCCCCAGGGATATTCGCCGTCCGCGCAATTGGTTTCCGCGCAGAAGCTGTGCAGCACATGGTAATGCGTGTCGATCATGAAGACGGTGCCGCTGTTCTGCGATCCGCCCTTGGACGTCGCGCCGAACAGGCGGCCCTGCGCATCAATGAGAAGATCGCCCTGCGGGTCGCTGCCGTCGGCGCAGCCGCTCTGTTTGCAGAACCGATGCAGCACCGTTTCCTTCCACGGGCTGCCCGGCGTGAGCTTGAACACGACGCCGCAATTCGTGCCATCGGCACAGGTGCTGGCGCCACCTTGTGTGGTGCCGACAAGATTGCCGGCACCGTCCAGGAGCAGCGACCCGATCGGCCTTTGACCGTCGGCGCAGTCGGCCCAAGAGCAGAAACTGTGGAGCACGCGCTCCGACCAGCCGCCGTGACCGTCGGGCGAAAGCGCATAGACCACACCCGTGCCGTGCGCGCCGCCGGCCATCGTGACGCCATAGAGATTACCGGCGGCATCGGCGATCACGTTGCCCATCCACGGATCCATCCCGTCCGCACAATTGCTGACGGCGCAGAACGCATAAATTTGGCGGAACGACCATCTCGTCTTTTTCGGGCTGGGCGTCAGAACGAACACATTTCCTGCCGAAGCGCCGCCGAAGAGGCTGGTCCCGTAAAGCGGCGAGCGACCGTCATACGGCGCGCCGGTCGCCGCGCCGGCATACGTCAGGCCGAAATCGAAACCGTCCGATTCCGGACAATACGATCCGCCTTGCGGACAGAATGTGTGCAGCACCCGATAGGCCCAGCTCGAGCGATCCGCATTCGGCGACAATTTAAAGACGGTACCGAAGGTGCCCTTTCCGGCCACTGTGGTGACGCCATAAAGACTGCCGGCGGTGTCGGCGATGAGCGTGCCCCAAACGACGGCGCCGTCGTCGCAAGCGGGCCGGGAGCAGAAATCGTGCAGCACCCGATAATTCCAGGTCTTTCCGTCTGCGGCCGGGCTGATCTCGAAAACCACACCGGCGCCGTACGCTCCATCGCCGACCGAGGTGCCGTAAAGATTGCCGGCGGCATCGATCAGCAGGCCGCCCGTGGTTTCCCCGTTGCCTGCGCACGTTGTTCCTTCGCAAACGGAATGCAGGACTTTAAACGTGTAGGCCTGCGCGGAGGCGCTCATAAGACCGGCCGCTACGCCGAACATGGTCGCGACAGCCGCAACACTGCGCACCAACACCGCCAGACGCTCAGAATACATTGGTTTCTCCGGATCGATATTGCGTATCGCGCGAAAGGAACTTCGCCCCGCGCTCTTAAAGTTGGATTAAGACAGCGTCCCCAGAGCATCATGGCGGTCCCTGGCGGCTTGCGCTAAGAGCGAGCCTGCGGAGAGGCCTCGCATGCGTGTGGGAATTCGAATTGCCGCTGCATTTGCGCTGGCGATTGCGGCGAGCGGAAACGGTGCGGCCGGGGCGAAGCCGCTCACGCCCGTCACCTTCGTCACCGATTGGAAGGCGCAAGCCGAGCACGGCGGCTTCTACGAGGCGCTGGCGCTGGGGCTTTATCGCGCGCGCGGGCTCGACGTGCGCATCGTCGAAGGCGGCCCCAGCGTGAACGTGCCGCAGATGCTGGCGGGGGGTGCCGCGGATTTCGGCATCGGCTCCAATGCCTTCATCCCGCTGAACCTCGTGCGCGAGGGCGCGCCCATCCGCGCGGTCATGGCAGTGTTCCAGAAGGACCCGCAGGTGCTGATCGCCCATCCGCACACCGGGGTGAACGGCATCGCGCAGATGAAAGGGCGGCCGGTGCTCATCGCCGATGCGTCCATCGTCACCTTCTGGCCGTGGCTCCGGGCGAAATACGGATTTACCGATTCGCAAATCCGCAAATACACCTTCAACCTGGCGCCGTTCCTGCTCGATCCGCGGGCGATTCAGGAAGGCTACCTGTCGAGCGAGCCGTACACCATCGAGCGCGAAGGCCATTTCAAGCCGCTGGTCTTCCTGCTCGCCGACAACGGCTATCCCGGCTACGCCAACATGGTGCTGGCGCCGCAGAGATGGATCGACGGCAAGCCAGGGGCGGTGCGCGCGTTCGTGGACGCGACGCGCGAAGGCTGGATCGCCTACCTGTTCCAGAATCCGGCGCCCGGCAACGCGCTCATCAAGCGCGACAATCCGGAAATGACCGACGACCTCATCGCCCAGGCCATCGACAAGATGAAGTGCTACGGGATCGTGGCGAGCGGCGACGCGAAATCGCGTGCGGCGATCGGCGCGATGACCGACGCGCGGTGGAAGGCGTTCTTCGACACCATGGCCGCCGACGGGCTCTATCCGAAATCGCTGAACTGGCATAGCGCCTACGACCTGCGCTTCGTGCGACAGAATTAATCGGCTTCCTCTTTGTGGCGGGTCGGAATGATAAACTACCTTCCCCTTGTGGAACTGGTGAATCACCTCCCCCTTGTGGGGAGGTCGGAACGCGCAGCGTTCCGGGTGGGGGACGTATTTTTCGCCGCTCCACCTCCTGGTGGATCGCGCTCACAAGCGAACCGATCCATTGAACTTCACCGTTCTCGAAGTGCATAACGCGGTATCCTTCTTTTTCGAGTATCCGCTCCCGTTTCAGATCGTGCCTCGCCTGATCGGAATCGAAATGGTGCACGCCATAGAGCTCCACCACGAGGCGCGCGCCATGTTCCACGAAGTCAAGGATGTAGCCGCGAAACGGCGCCTGGCGACGAAAATGATGTCCTTGCCGGTTCATCTCTGGCGCAATTCGCGCCACAACAACTTCTCGAACAGCGTCGGTTCTGAGCGCAGCTTCGCGCGTTCGTCAGCGTTTCCCGTTTTACGCGGCTGCGCATCAGTGCCCCCACCCGAGCGCCTGCGGCGCTCCGACCTCCCCACAAGGGGGAGGTAGAGCATCACTTTGATGGGAGCTTGAAAGACCGACCTCCCCACAAAGGGGCGGTATTTGCATTGCGCCACGCGATGTGCCCACCCCTACCCGGAGCGCCCGCGGCACTCCGCCCTCCCCACAAGGAGGAGGTGATCCATCATTTTAACCCGGCGGGAGCGGCGCGGTGAACTGCGCGATGTCGGCGAGGCCGAGCGACTGCTCGATCCGGCCGATGCGCGCCACCGCATCCTCGAACCCGTCATGCCCGAAGGTCTGCTTCTCGATGTCCTCGAATTTGTCGCCCATCTCGTCGAGCTCGCGGGCGGAGAGCGCGTTGCGCCACGCCTGAAACACGACGGTGTCCTCGCGCGCCGTGTGATTGGCGTACATGATCTGAAACGCTTCGAATGCGCGGGCGAGCGGCTCCGCATCGGCGGCGGAAACAGAACCGGATTTGGTGACCGCCAGAACGTAATCGGTGATGGCGCGGCCACGGTCGTGCTGCCGCTTGAGCACGTCGACGTAGGCCGCCGCCGGGCCGCCCGCCTTCTTCACCGCCGGAAAGATGTGCGCCTCCTCCAGCTTGCGCTCGTGATAATCCTCGCCGAAGCGGCGGAACAGCTGCGCGGTGTCGTGGATGGCGCGCGCATCGACCCGGGCAGTATCCCGGCGCAGGCGCGGCGCGCATTCCTGATAGATCAGAAAGGCGCGGCGCAAGACGCCGTGCTCGCGCATCAGATCCTCCACCGCGCCGACGTCTTTCTCGCCACTGGCGCACGCTGACAGCGCCAGCGCCGGCGCGGCGGCTACGCCGGTGAGAACGCGCCGCCGCGGAATTGCGAAATCCTTCATCCTATTCTCCCGACGCGTGAAACGATTGTCCATTCGCTCCCATCTATACCACCGGCTCGTCGACGAAGGCGCGGCCCTCCCGATCCTCGATTTCCAGAATCCACAGATCGGGATCGAAGCGCACCTGCTTCTCCAGATAGCGGCTCACGGCGGCTTCGTCGGCGCTGTTGCCGAGCGGCTTGGTCCACACCAGCTCGCCTTCGCCGCGACGCGCCTGGTTGAGCACGGTAAAGGTGCCGTCGAGGCGCGACAGCTTCAGGAACAGCGCGCCGGCTTCCTCGGAACCGCGGCGCACCAGGAAGGCGTGGCAGCCCGCCACTTCGGCGCGGCGGATGATCGCCTTGATCTGGATGGCGGCCTTCAGCTTGGGGAGCATCGGCCGCGTCATATCATGAAACGCGCACGGCCTTGCGAGACGGAACGCTACACCGCAGGCGCCGAAGACCGCCGGCGCCGAGGGGCGCGCAGAACGATCTCCGGAAGCGCCGTCACGCGGCCGCCGCTTCGGTGCCAGCCGATGTCACCTGCTTAGGGCGTCAGCTTGAACACGACGCCGCGGCCAGCCCCGTTGGGCTGAATGTTGCCGCCACTGCTGGTGGCGCCGTACAAATTGCCGGCGCTATCGGACGTCAGCGTGCCGATCGGCTGCCGTCCGTCAGTGCAGCCGCTTTGCGCGCAGAAGGCATACAAGGTGTGGAAATGCGTGCCGCCCTTCAGCTCGAAGACGGTACCACCCACGGCCAAGTTCTGCTGGCCGCCGAACTCGGTGACGCCGAACAGGTTGCCGCTGCCGTCGGCAAGAAGTCCGCCAACCGGGTTGGCGCCGTCCAGACAGGTGCCCGGCGAGCAGAAGTCACGGCGCTTGACGTATTTGTATTTGGCGCTCAGTCGCTGGAGTTCGAACAGCACGCCGTAATTGTTGGCGCCTCCATCCTCCTCTTCCCCCCAGAGATTGCCGGCGGAATCGAGCACAAGCCCCCCGCTGGAATAGTTCAGCGTTCTCCCCTCGAAGCAGGTGGTTTGATCGTCGCAGATACTGTGCAGCACAGTTTCCTTGCCGCTTGAATCGACCTTGAACGCGACGCCGCGATTGTACGTGCCGCCGGCGTCCGTGAGGCCGAGCACGTCGCCTGCCGCATCCACGCTGGCGTCCATCGGGCTGCGCCCGTCTGTGCAATCCGTCGTGCTGCAGAAGTTATAGAGGGTGGTTTCGCGCCGCAGCGTCCTGTCCTTGACGGATTCCAGTTTGAAGACAATGCCCCCGCTATCCGAATTGCCGCCGCCGGCGCCGCCGTACAATGGTGACTTGCCGTCGTAGGGGGCACCAGGCGCGCTCGGGATGTAAGCGATGCCGGTCGGCCCGTTCCCGTCCGGACAGGAACCGCCCTTGGCACAGAAATCGTAAATCTTGCTCAGCTTTCCGCCGGTCCGCGAAGCATTGGGCGCGAACTTGAAAACCTCGCCACCGAAGTAAGCACCGCCTCCGGCAACGCCATACACATTGCCCTTGGTGTCGATGATCAGGCGTCCCCAAGGGTAGAGCCCGTCCGTGCAGCTGGCAGCCGCGCAAAAATGGTAGAGGACGTGAAATCTGTAGCTGGCGCCCTTGGGCACCAGGGCATAGAGCACGCCCGCACCGTGCGCACCGCCGTCATGTGCCGTGCCGTACACGGTCCCGTCGGGCGCCACGACGGGAGTGCCCCATGGATCTTCGCCGTCATTGGCGCAATTGGGATAATCCGCATCGGGACAGAAGGTGTGCAGCACCGTATAGGTGGCAGCATGCGCCTTATCGCTGGTTGCGGCGGCACCGACAAATGCCAGCGCCACTAGTACCAAGGCTGCGCCCAGCGTGCCGTGCGCCCGATTTCCGTTCACGAACATTGCTTGCCCCCTGCTTATCGCGCCGGCTGGCGCGCGCCTCACGGCGTCAATTTGTAGATCACGCCGCGGCCGTAGCCGTACTGGTCCTGATTGCCGCCATCCGCGGTAGTCCCGTAGATGTTTCCCTGGCTGTCGAGCGCAACTCCGCCCCGCGGATAGTGTCCGTCGGTGCAGCCGTTCTGCGCGCAGAAGCTGTATAGCGATCTGAAATGCGTGCCGCCCTTCATCTCGAAGATCGTGCCGCCCTCTGAGTTGTCGTACAGGCCAGCGATCTGAGTGATGCCAAACAGGTTGCCGTTGCCGTCGGAGGTGAGCCCAAAAGTGGGGAGCGCGCCATCCAGACAGTCCCCGACCTGGCAGAAATCGTAACGCTTGACGTATTTGTATTTTCCGCCGCTTAAGAGCTGCAGTTCGAAAACGACCCCTTGATTGCCATTGCCGCCGTATTGCGTCTCCCCCCAAAGGTTGCCGGCGGGATCGGGCAGAAGCGGACCGGTGCCGTACTTGCCGTCGTAACAGTAGTATTGATCGTCGCTGCAGTAGTTGCGTAACACGGTTTCCGTCTTCGTCGAGTCGACCTTAAAAGCGACTCCCAAGTCATACTTCCCACCGGACAATGTGGTGCCGACCACGTCGCCTGCAGCATTCACATTCACGTCCTGCGGGGAGCGGCCGTCTGTGCAATTGGCGCGCGAGCAGAACGTGTAGAGCGTGATCTCATTGCGTAGCGTCTGGCCCTTGACCGATTTCAATTCGAAGACGGTGCCGCCATAGTTGGAATTGCCGCCGGCGTTGCTGCTGCCGTAGAGCGGCGACTTGCCGTCGTAGGCCGCGCCTGGCGTGGTCGGAATGTAAGCAATGCCGTTGGGGCTCTGGCCGTCCGGACATGGATCGCCATTGGCGCAGAAATTATACAGCACGCTCAGCTTTCCGCCGGTCCGGTATTTGTTGGGTGCAAATTTGTAGACGGTGCCGTAGCCGTTGCCGCCGCCGTCGGCGACGCCATATATATTGCCGTTGGTGTCGAGGATGAGGCGCCCTCTCGGCGAGCCTGCGCATCCGGTGCCGCCGCAGAACCCGTACATCACGTGAAAGACGTAACCGCTGCCCTTCGGCTTCAAGGCGAAGAGTACGCCCGTGCCATTGGGGCCACCGCTGGAGTTGGTGCCGTACACCGTACCGTCGGGCGCGACGATAGGGGTGCCTAGTGGATACCATCCGTCGTTGGCGCAGCCAGGATAATCCACATCCGGACAGAACGCGTGCAGCACCGTATAGGTGCTTGCCTGCGCATTTCCCGTTGCGAGCGCAAAGCTCACGGCACCGGCCATTACGGCGGCCGACACACACACAAATTTTCCCAAGCGGAAAAACATCCCCGCGCCCCTTTTCAGACAAGCCCGGATGCACCTTTCCTACAGATTAAAAAACTGTCAACCGCAATTGATAAGTTAGTGGAAAGATTTAGGGGCTGTCCTAGGAAAGATGATTTTCTAGGATGGTGTGGTGCGGTTAAGGCATTCAAAACTTTCGGAAAAGCAGGCGGGTCGTCGCGCGCGTCCCGGGATACGGCGTGGCCATTCGCCCGCCCGGTATCCTGTTTAAACAATGGATACCAACACCCGTTACACCACCGGCTCGTCGACGAAGGCGCGGCCCTGCCGGTCTTCGATTTCCAGAATCCACAAATCGGGGTCGAAGCGTACCTGCTTCTCCAGATAGCGGCTCACGGCGGCTTCGTCGGCGCTGTCGCCGAGCGGCTTGGTCCACACCAGCTCGCCTTCGCCGCGACGTGCCTGGTTGAGCACGGTGAAGGTGCCGTCGAGGCGCGACAGTTTCAGGAACAGCGCGCCGGCTTCCTCGGAACCGCGGCGCACCAGGAAGGCGTGGCAGCCCGCCACTTCGGCGCGGCGGATGATCGCCTTGATCTGAATGGCGGCTTTCAGCTTGGGCAGCATCGGACTCATGCTCCGGCCGCTCGCAACGAATAGCTGGTGCTGCGCCCGCCCGCGGCATCCTTGATCAGCACGCCGCGCGCCATGAGATCGTCGATGTCCCTCAATGCCGTATCGGGCGACGTTTTGGCGAGCCTGGCATATTTCGAGGACGTCAGCTTGCCCTCGAACCCATCGAGCAAACGATTGAGCACCAGCCTTTGGCGCTCGTTGAACGACTGCCCGGCATGCGCTTCCCAAAACCGCGCCTTCTCGATGACGCTGGCGAAGATACGCTCGGCGCCATCGAACGCGCGATCGAGACACCCAAGAAACCACTCCAGCCATTCGGTGATGTCGAGGTTTCCCTTCTGCGTGGTTTCGAGGATGTCGTAATAGGCATTCCGCTCTTCGCGGATTTGCGCCGACATGCTGTAGAAGCGCTGCGCTGTTCCTTCGGAGCGCGCCAGCAACAGGTCGGCAATCGCGCGCGCCATGCGTCCGTTGCCGTCCTCGAACGGGTGAATGGTGACAAACCACAGATGGGCGACACCGGCTTTCATGACGGGGTCGGCGGGTTCGGATTTTCCGAACCACTGCAAGAAGGTTTTCATTGCATCGGGCACGCGCGCGGCCCGCGGCGCTTCGTAGTGGACGCGTTCTCGGCCGATGGGACCTGAAACAACCTGCATGGGGCCGCTCTTGCCGGTGCGCCAGTTGCCGACGGTGATCTTCTGCATGCCGCTGTAGCCGGTGGGGAACAGGGCGGCATGCCATGCTTTCAACCGCGCTGCCGTTAAGGGCCGATCGTAGTTCTGCGTGGCATCGAGCATCATCTCGACGACACCTTCGACATTGCGGTCAGCCGGCGTCAGTGCGCCGATGTCCATTCCAAGGCGGCGCGCGAGCGACGAGCGAACCTGATCCTTCTGCAGGATCTCGCCCTCGATCTCGCTGGACTTGATGACCTCCTCGGTCAGCGTCGCGAGATTGGCCTCCGCCTGGAGCTTGAAACCCAGCCCTTCCATCCTCCCGATGAGGCGACCCTGGCGATGGCGAACGGCAGCGAGCTGTTGGCCGAAGCGCTTTCCGTCCCAGCGAAAGCTCGGCCAAGCTCTAAGTTCGTGTATAAAGGTTGCCATAATGTCCGCACTTTATGCGGTGAATATGACATCTATTCACCGCATAAGCAAGAACAATCTCCGCAATTCCTGCGGCGAATATCGGCCATAATCGTCGCATTCGTGAGCGCCGACGAGCCAGCACCATTGATCGTTTATTGCCGCTATCATCCGACCATGAAGCCCGATATCAATGTCGGAGGGAAATAGGCGTCGCGGGAGTGTCGGGCGGGAATAAAGCCGCGTAGCGTGCGTCTAGGGTGCATGGGACGGAGCAGCCTCCGTTCGAAAAACATCGCTGGGGAGACTCATGAAAACGAAATTCGGCTTGGCCTTGGGTGTAATCGTGGCGTCTTCGGCCGCCGTACTGGCCGGCGCGGCACCGCCGCCCCGCCTGGAATTCAACGTGGTGCCGATGGTGTCCGATCAGCCGGGGGTGGCGCCCAACACCGATCCCAACCTGGTCAACCCGTGGGGCATCTCGCAGCTGCCGGGCAATCCGCTCTGGGTCTCCGACAACGGGACGAACCTCTCTACCCTCTATGACCCGAACTCGGGAGCCATCAATCCGCTGGTGGTCAGCATTCCGCCCGGCGCGCCGACCGGCACGGTGGCCGTCCCGCCCGGCACCGGCTTCCCCATCACGGAAGGCAACGCGACCGACGATTCGATCTTCATCTTCGATACGGAAAGCGGCGCGCTGCTGGGATGGAGCTTCAACGTCGATCAGTCGAAGGCCATCGTCGCGGTCGACAATTCGGCCAAGGGCGCCGCGTACAAGGGCCTCGCCTACGATCCCACCGACGTGCTGCTGTTCGCCGCCGATTTCACCAACAACAAGGTCGAGGTCTACAATAAGAAGTGGAAGCGGGTGCAGTCCTTCACCGACTCGGCCCTGCCCAAGCGTTACGCGCCGTTCAACGTGGCCTGGCTCAACGGCAAGCTCTACGTCTCCTTCGCCAAGCGCGCGAGCGGCATCGATGAAGTGGACGGCCCGGGGCTTGGCTACGTCGACGTGTTCGATGCCCACGGCACCTTGCTGCAGCATCTCATCGCCAACGGCGCTCTGAACGCGCCGTGGGGCATAACGATCGCGCCCTCCGGCTACGGCAAGTTCGCCGGCGCGCTGCTGGTCGGCAATTTCGGCGACGGCAGAATTCACGCCTACGACGCCGGAACCGGTCAGTTCATGGGCACGCTGAAGGGCAATGACGGCAAGGCGCTGGTGATCGACGGGTTGTGGTCCCTGTTCCCTGGGCCGAACGACAGCGCCGTCACCTTCAGCGCCGGGCCGGATGGCGAAACCCACGGCCTGCTCGGCCAGATCACCAAGTAGCCGACGGCCCCTGCCCCCAAGTCGGCGACTTCCCGGATGCCCCGCATCCGGGAAGTTTTTTTGGCCCGCGCGCGACGTGGTCAGCTGCTCGAGTCCTCCAACCCTCCCCTTGAGGGAGGGTCGAAATTTGCGCCGCGCGAGCGGCGCAAATTTCAGGGAGGGGTCATCGCTGCAATTGTCCTTGCGGGTTATACGGCAGAAGTAGGGACTGCCCCCGCCTTGGCGGCCTCTGTCATCTTCTGGCGACTGCTCAATTCCATATGACGGAATTTTCATGACATAACAGAATTGTCATGGGTGGGAAGACCGAGCCCGGCCGCTCCTCGATATGCGTGTCTGCTAAGTTCAGCGGGTTACTTTATAGGTCGTGGTCACCGGGATTATAGCTCGCGCCCCGGCGCGCTAAGTGCTAATCTTGCGAAGGGGAAGGTGGGGAGAATCTGATGTCTTTGCTACGTTTGCTTTGCGCGATCGCGCTGGTAGCTGGCGGCAGCGTTCCTGCGGCCGCGGCCAACCTCATCAAGAATGGCTCGTTCGAGAAGCCGCTCGTACCTGACGGGCAGCTGCAACGCTTCTCCACTGGCGACAGCTCGGTACCTCCAGCACGACTCACCTGCTGGTGGACGGCACCGAAATCGCCTCGTTTAGGGTGCGCGGCATACAGGGCGTTCCTCAGCACTGGCGGAAATTTGCCACTCAGTTCGTCGCACAAAGCACCACGACGGTCATTGCGTTCATCAACGGAGACCCGTCGAACGACACTGACTGCGGCATTGACGCAGTGTTGATCACGCCTGCCGCGACGCCGTAGGAAGTCAGCAACCGGCGGAGAGCTTTTTCCGCTACCTTTGTTGGCGACGGCGCTCCAGACCGAAGCCAATGGTGAGCCCGAACTTGTTGTAAGTAACCCACATTGGCCCAATGGCGAGGGCGGCTTTTTTCGTAAGCGCAAATTGCACGCCCTCTCGCGCCAGGCTGGCATGTGTTAATCTCCCCCGAGGACATAGGGGCAATCATGCATCGCGCTGTGGCAGCGCCCACGGGTCAGCCTACCTCCGATAGCAACAGAGTGACACGCGATCAGCGCACGACTACTGCGCAGCGGCGAAACTCATCGCGGAATCGACGGCAGCCAACACGTAAACGGACGGACGTCCTAGGATGAGGAGCGCACACGCTGGCTTGCAGCGCGGGGATATCGGGTGCTGCGCTTCTGGAAGAGCGATCTGCAGGATTCCGATTACATTCTGGGGGCAATCTCCCATGCGATTTGTCAGGTGAAAACGGCCGGGCGATGACCCCTCCCCGAAAAATGCTGCGCATTTTTCGACCCTCCCTCAA
>DIZC01000120.1 GCA_002429315.1 Alphaproteobacteria bacterium UBA6038 | reverse complement strand
TGATGCCGCGCTCGCGCTCGATGTCCATCGAATCGAGCACCTGCTCCTTCATCTCGCGCAAGGAGAGGCCGCCGGTCGCCTGGATCAGCCGGTCGGCAAGCGTCGACTTGCCGTGATCGATGTGGGCGACGATGGAAAAATTGCGGATGTGCGCGAGGTCTGTCATGGAGATGCCGGGTGATAGCGGAGGGGGTCCCGCTTCGCAATCAGCCCGCCGGAATGGCGAAATCGTGTTCCGGGGTGGTTTCGGATAGACTCCGCGCTAGGATCGAATTCGGCTCGCGAAAACAGCGCGCAAGGCGGACCTCGCGTGAGCATCGAACCGAGATTTTGCAATGACGTCAAACAACAGATTGTTGGTCCCAGCCCCCCGCGGGCTAGCGGAAGACCACCGCTTTCATGAGTAAAGCGCCGTCCGGGCGTTGCGCCCAAGAATCAAAAATGCGGCCCGGAGTTTTCCGGCCCGCGTCGTTTGGGGCGCAATGTCATAGATGAGAACTTATGCAAACGGAGCGTCACGCTGTCAAGGGACGGGTGTCAGCGGTCGCGCCTGAAGATAGCTTTCCGCTTCCGACAAACTGAGTATCTTCTTATCGGGCATTCGAAACCGCGCCATAGCCTCCGGATAGGGCAACTCTCTTGCCTTTGCAATCGCTTCGGAGAGCCGCATTATCTGATCGTCTTGAGCCGGGGATACAAGTGCCACAATCGGATCGTTATCTATGCTCATGCAGTCCATATTACGCTTCGCCTGAAGTGAGTCCACCCTTGCGCGACCTAATGAACTTGATAGCTGATTGCTCTACGGGTGTCGCTATATGAGCTACGGCGTCATCTACATTGTCCGGAATCCACGGCTAGGCGAGGGCGTTGTAAAGGTTGGGAAGAGCAATCGCTTGGCAGAGGATCGTATCAAAGAGCTTAACAGTCCCAGTTCAAATCTCGGTCGCTTTGAGCTAATCGCTGCTTTCCCCGTCTTCGATGTGGATCGTGCGGAGCGCGACTGCCATGTGGCGCTGTCGGAGTTCCGAGAACAAGCGAACCGCGAGTTCTTTAGCGGCGATCTGCGACGGATCATCGCGATAGTCGAGGCAATCACGAAGGAATACGAGCCGCAGGCTGTGGTCACTACCGCATTCGACTTATTGGGGCAACGTGGCCCCGATCCTACACGCTCCATCTCCGAACGGCGTTCCGATGCAGAAAATCGGCGAGCGCGGGAAGCTGCAGCAATCGCCGAGGAAGCAGCCCGCGGCCATCAGGCGGCGTCTGAACTCTCCTTTGCTGCCAGAGCAGCGCTGGCGAACGCCCTATTAGCCGAGGGGGAGCTGCTCGGGCGGATTCCGCACGAAAATGCGACCGTGATTGACTGCCCGGGTTTGGATGCGGATTTCCTTTCCTTGCTGACGCAGCATATTGAAACCGGTCAGTTCGTGCCTGTTGTGGAGACGCGACTTCACTGTAAGGGCGGCTCCAGCGGGACAATTCTTGCCCTGAAACTGCTGCTTGCGATTCTTCGACTCTCTCCAACGGCAGCTAAGAAGGTTCGCGATCTTGGAAGGATTGTTGAGGGCACGCCCACGCTATTTCTACTTGTTCTCGCACCGGAGCCCACCAATCTCGCGCCCTTCAAGGTGGCCAATAACGACAAATGGATTGTTGGCAACGAACGTTGCGCACTGTCATATCCTTTGCATGATGCGGAAGAGGCTACCGACAAATTTCTCCAAGCTGTAGCAGATAGCTACGCGATTGAAGCGCGGCGTCCGGAAGCATCCGAGACTTGCAATTGGGACGACGAGTATCCCTTTGGGCTAGCACCCCGCGGCGGCAGAAGGCGTGAGTGGTGGCGTCGACGCTCTACGACGTGAATAAATAGCTTGCCATGACGTGAATTTTTTGCGGGGTGAGACCACCTGGGTCCCCTTTCCTCGCGTCCCGCCACCAATTCCTGGCGCTTCGTCAAACGCGTTAACAGCTAAGCTGAATTGGTGGCGGGACGCTCGCCGGGGATGACAGGAGTGCTGTCGTGAGAGCGCGTGTCAGACCTTGGTTAGACGCGTTGCCATCACGAAGGGAATCAGCGCCGCGAGTTCGGCGGCGATGGAGACGATCACCAGCAGCGGAATGGAGATGTCGTAGAGCGCGCCCAACAGCGCGCTGCCGAGAAACCACGCGATGCCGAACACGGCTGAGAAGATGCCGTAGGCCCGCGCCCGCGAGGTCGCCGGCACCAGGTGCGCCAGCGCGCCCGCGCCGGAGGCCGCCATCGCCGCGGCGTACAGAATCGGCACGGCCGGCTGCGTCACCACATGCGCCTGCTGAAAGTGGTAGGCGACCACAATCAGGTGAGGCGACGATTTTGCCGAGACCGTCAAATAGTCAGGAAATAATCGGTCAGCAAATACAGGGGGTTACCGTAGAGTCTGCTCGATCCAGCCCGCTTACCGGATGCTTGAGAGTTGCTGAAACCGTGGTTAGCCAGTAGCTTCTCCAGATGTGACGGTCTCTCAAAGAAAAATCAATTCGATTTTTCATCAGAACTGTTCACGAGAAGGGGGAGAAGACAATGAAAACGCAAGCCTTGTTTATGCTGTTGGCGGCGAGCCTTTCCTTGGATGTCGCCGCGGCCGGCGCGCCGGCAAGCGCTGCCACCGTGGTGCGTTTGCCCAATTGCCAATATGCCGGACAGAGTTTGAGTGCCGACCTGAGCACCACAACGGTTGTCAACTCGACCGATCCCCATTGGAGTGTTTCAGGACCCACGGGTAACAATCTGGCTCCCGGCCATACCGCGCTTCCGTCCTGGACTGCGCTGCCGAACAACTGGGTCCAGCCGTCCGCGCCGTCGGCCACGGCTGTCAACGAGCCCGCCGGCAAATACACCTACATGATTCGCTTCTACGTTCCCTGCGAACCGAAGAACTACGCCAGCATCCATTTTCAGGGGGGCATTGCAGCGGACAACGAGATTCTGTCCGCGTCGCTCAACGGCACCGTTATTCCTGGCGTCAGTTGTTCCGGAAACGGCGGCTATTGCTTCAAGACGACCTATGGACCAGTCCCACTTCCGTCCACCTCACCCCCACCCGGCCTGGTCCGCGGATACAACACCCTGACCGTGACAGTGAATAACGACGGCGGGCCTTCGGGCATGGCCACGGTCCTCCACATCGTCGCCGTCTGCGGCAAAGAGTGCTGCATGCTCTTGGAGAGGGTGAGGCGGGACGAAGCGGCACCGGCTAACGAGCAATAGAGACTCGACACCAATTGAAGATCCCTTTGCCGGGGCCGGTTCGCCGGTCCCGGCTCTTGTTTTGACCGGGCGGAGCATTCGGTGACGCTTACATGTTCCAGGAGCCCGTCAGCCCTGGAGCCTGGTTCAGGCAGCGTAGGTCCGCGTGCGGCGAGGATTTCATGGCACGCACTCGCGGGGCACGACATATGTTAGCGAGCGTCAGGCTTTGGTCAGCCGCGTCGCCAGTACGAACGGAATGAGCGCCGCGAGTTCGGCGGCGATAGAGACGGCAACCAGCAGCGGGATGGAGATGTCGTAGAGCGCGCCCAAGAGCGCGCTGCCGAGAAACCACGCGATGCCGAACACGGCGGAGAAGATGCCATAGGCCCGGGCCCGCGACGTCGCCGGCACCAGATGCGCCACGCCCGCGGTCAGCACCGAATTTTCCACCCCCAGCGCCGCGCCCCAGCACAACGCGCCGGCAATCGCCGCGATCGGTCCGCCCAAGAACGCGAGTGGCGCGGCCAGCGCGGCAATCAGGATTCCCGGCAGCAGCGCGATGAAGCCGCGCGTGTCGAACACTCTTCCCAGCACCAGCGCGCCCGCACCGGAGGCCGCCATCGCCGCGGCGTAGAGGATCGGCACCGTCGGCTGGCTTACGATGTGCGCCTGCTGGAAGTGGTAGGCGATCAGCGGCCAGTCGGCGAAGCCGAACGCCACCAGCGCCGCACTGGCGGCATACAGCCAGAAGGCGCGGGAGAGTCCGCCGTCGCTTGGCGCGCCATCTTTGGGCCGCGCCAGCTCGCCGGCATACGGAAAGCGCACCCGTAGCGCGAACACCGAGATCAATGTCAGCGCCGCCGGGATGCCGAGCCAGGCGAAGGCGTGCGCGTAAGCGCCGTGATGCGCCAGCACCAGCGCGGTGATCAGCGGCCCCGCCAAAGCGCCGGCCTGATCGAGCGCCTCGTGCAGGCCGAAGGCCCAGCCTTGGCCGATCTGCTCGCCGGCGCGGCTCATCATGAAATTGGCGGCGGGGTTGCGGATCGCCTTGCCGGTGCGCTCAAGGATGATGAGCGCCGCCGCCGCCCACCACGCGCCGGTGAGTGCCATCGCCGGCACTGCCGCCATCTGCACCACGTAGCCGATGAGCGCGATTCCCCAGTAGGCGCCGGTGCGGTCGGCGATGCGGCCCGAGGCGAGGCGCAGCACATAGCCGAACAGCTCGCCGGAGCCGGCGATGATGCCCACCGCCGTGCCGCTGGCGCCAAGCAGCGCCAGATACGGGCCGGTGATGCCGCGCATGCCCTCGTAGGCCGCATCGGCGAACAGGCTGACGATGCCGAAGGCGACGATGAAGGCGAGGGCGGAGCGTTTGTCGAAATTCTGCGTGTTCATGCCCGAGTTGTAACCTGCTCGCCGTTCGTTTCACCTCCCCGCGCAGGGAGAGGTGAAACGTCGCTTCATTACGTGTTGTTCAACGCTTGTCCATGGTGATAGAACGAGTCGCGCATCGCACCAGATGGGCTGCGACGGCGGTGCGCGGGTGTTGGAGGGGTTCCATGAAGATCGCATACGCCACCGCAGCTGCGGTGATCGCCGGTATTGCAGGTGTGGGTTCCTTCAGCGCGGCACTGGCGGCCGGGAAGGCGCTTCCGCCGCTCGGATCGGCGGAGGCGGCGAAATTGCCGCCCGTCGATCTTCATCTCAGCGTCCGCGGCGGACCCGATCCCAGAACGCTGCGGCTGGACAAATGGCAGCGCTACGATCCGCCGCACAATCCCCGCAACGATGCGGCGCGGCAGGCCGCTCTTGTTCCCGGCGGCGCCAAGCTGCCGGTCTGGAAGGCGCAGGTCACCGTGGGCAGCAAGACGTACAAATTCTCGATGCTGGGCAAGACGGTGCTCGGAACCGGCGCCAAGACGACGACGGTCAATCTGGTCTTCGTGCCGCTGGTGTTCAAATTCAAGAACGCCACCTTCGATCCGGCGCATCCGTTTGCCAACTGCTCGCCGGCCGACATTCCGACCATGGTCGCGCAATCGCCGTTGCTTCAGAATGTCTCCTACAAGCCAAACGGAATCGATGTCGGAACCTCGCAATTTATCGATCTGTTCCAGCGTGCGAATTTCTGGACCCCGTACGTTCAGACCAACAACCCCAATTACCATCTGCTGTTCAAGGCGACCCAGGCACCCGGCTACGCGATCACCGTCAAGGCGAATGCGAGCGCGCTGAGTTGCAACACCGGCGCTGCGGGCGCGATCGCCAGCGTCGACATCAACACCTTCGACCCCAACATCATTCAGGGACAGCTGATACCGGACCTCACCAGCAAGGGGCTCATCAGCCCCGCCAAGATCCCCGTGTTCCTCTCGTACAACGTCATTTACGGCGGGGCACTGGGCTACCACTTTATCATGAACACCAACGCCGGCGTTCAGGTGTACGGGGTGTCTGCCTATCTCGACGTGGGTGGACCTTCGGTCGGTGGAACCGTGCCCCCCGACGTCGAGGTTCTGACTCATGAGACGGGCGAATTCACGGACGATCCATACGTCAACAATAAAACTCCGGCATGGGGCCATACCGGTCAGGTGACCGGATGCCAGGCCAATCTGGAGGTGGGCGACCCGCTGACGGGCCAAAGCCAGACAACCGTGGCAATGCCGAACGGCTTTACCTACACCGTCACCGACCTCGCCGATTTCTCGTGGTTCTATCGTGAGAGTCCGTCGATCGCCGCGGCGGGCTTCTACACGATGTTCAACTTCTTCCCCGGCCCGCAGGGGAAGTGCAAGTAGACGAGGTCGCGCGTGGGGGGCTTTGTTGAGATGCCCCCCACCCGAATTCGTTCGCTCTGCTCACGAATTCGACCTCCCCACAAGGGGGAGGTGAGTCATGATCAGAACAGATCGGGCTGCACGGGTCGCGGAGGGGGCGCGCGGCGGTTGACGGCTGCGATGTGCATGGGGTCTTCGCAAGGGCGGAGCAGCGCCTTCAGGTCTTGCACCGAGGCTGGCACTTCGCCCAGCCATTTCGGCCAGTCGGCCTCCGCGATGACGGCCGGCATGCGGTCGTGCACCGGCGCGATCAGCGCATTGGCCGGCACGGTGACGATGGCGAAGGTTTCCAGCGGCGCATCGTGCGGCTGCTTCCAGCGCTCCCAGATGCAGGCGAGCGCGATGGGCCTGGCGTCGTGCGGCCAGATGCGGTGCGGCTCGCGCTTGGTGGGCGTGACGTGCCGCGACTCGTAAAACTCGGACACGATGACGAGACCGCGGCGGTCGCGGAACGCGTCGCAATATGCCTTGGTGGTGTCGATGGTTTCGGCGCGGGCATGAATGAAGCGCGTGGCGATGCCCGGGTCCTTCGCCCACCACGGCACCAGGCCCCAGCGCATCCGCGCGGTTTCGCGCGCGCCTTCCCGGTTCAGACGCAGCACGAACGCGTCGCGCATCGGCGAGACGACCTCGGCGCGGTCGTCGCGCCGCGCGCCGCTGCCGTCGAGCAGCTCCGCAAGGCTGACGTAATCGCCCCACGACATCATCTGGGTGAACTTCCCGCACATCGTCAGCGGCCCGTGAATTTCGGTTCGCGCTTGTCGAGAAAGGCTTTGATGGCCTCGCGGAAATCCTCGCCGGTTGTCGCGGCGACGTACTGATCGGAATCCATGAAGGTCGTCGCGTGATGCAGCGCGTTGGTGGTGGCGTTCACCGCCTGTTTGGTCATGCGCACCGCGTTGGGCGGCAGCCTGGCGATCTTCTCCGCCCAGCGCCGCGCGGCCGCGAGCGCTTCGCCGTCCGGCGCGATTTCGTCGGCAAGACCGGCGGAGAACGCTTCTTCCGCGCTCCAGTTTTCGCCGAACAGGAGGAACCGCTTGGCGCGCGCCGGCCCCATCAGCGAGACAAGCCGCGGCACGGCGTGCCAGCTCATGTTCATGCCGAGCGGGATCTCGGGCAGGCGAAGGGTGGCGCTCGCGCCCACGATGCGGAAGTCGCAGGCCGCGGCCAGCGCCACCGCGCCGCCGATGGCGTACTTCTCGATGGCGCAGATGGTCACCTGCTCGACCTTCTCCCACGCATCGCACAGATCGGGCCCGACCTTCACCATGTGCCGCCGCTCGAGCAGGCCGTTGGCGGCGCGGCGCGACATCTCCGGATCCTTCAGGTCGGCGCCGGCGCTGAAGGCGCCGCGGCCGGTGAGAACGATGGCCTGCGTCTGCAGATCGTCCGCGAAGCTGCGCGCGGCGTCGGTCAATTCCAGCATGAGCCCGCGCGACAGCGCGTTGCGGCCGTCGCCGCGATCCAAGATGACGGTCGCCACCGCGCCTTCACGCGCGATGGTAACGAAGGAGCCGATCTTGGTTGTCATCAGCAGTCAGCCGAATTCATTCCGCGACTAAATTTGCGCTGTGGCCATTGAGAAATCCACATACCTAAAAAGAATGACTGGCGGCAAATTTGGATCTTTGAATGTCACCCGACACATAGCAAGAAAGGTGCCCCACGCATGCACGTGAGCGCCAAAGAAACCGCCTTCACCTGTGACAGGAAAGATCGCGTTCCCCCAAGACTCCCCAAAGAAGAATTCGACAAACTCGATTTCATCCAGATTCCTCGCCGGAGGAGTCTCCGTGCCCCTGCGATGCCGAACGACAAAGATTGACACTTCGAACTTTTGGCCCCGCTCAGATGATGGCTTGTAGACATGGGCAAGCATGTAGCCGCGTGTCCGTTCGTATTCGGTTGCTCGGCCGAGTGTCCATTCGTCGACCGCCGTGGGAGCCAAGGCTTCGCTAGAGGAAGCAAATGGGAAAGCGGGAATTTCCTGGGATTGCGCAAGCAGCTTATCGGTCAGAGAAATTTCGTAATCTCCAAATTTGAATCCTTGTATAAAACCGCTCAGCAAGAGACCAACTAGAAGAGGGATAGACGCCAGAATCACATATTGAATTGGCAACAAAAGAACGTCGCGATACTGCAGCTGCATGCCAAAAAACACGACCAGAGTAAGCACCGAGATGGCTGCTCCGATCCAGATGGGGCGAACACTTTTTTCCGACGCACGATTCATGGACCGTCCATCTCCAACGAGGAGCTCACGCCGGGCTTTGCAGATTGTGCACCATCGACAGCACGGTGCGCCGTGGCAGGAATGGCGCCAGGTTCGCCAGCAGCTTGTTGCGTCCGCCGGTGACCACCACGCGCTGGTTGCGCTGGAAGCCGTCGTAGCCTTCCTGCGCCACCGCCGCAGAACTCATCGGCGTGCCGACGCGCGACAGCCGCGTCGCCCCGGTGCCGGCGCGCTCGCGGAATTTGCTGACGGTCGGGCCGGGACACAGGCAGCTCACCTGCACGCCGGTACCCTCGGCTTCCTTCCACAACGCTTCGGAGAACGACAGCACGAACGCCTTGCTGGCGTAATAGACCGCCATCAGCGGGCCCGGCTGGAAGGCGGCGGTGGACGCGACGTTCAGCACGCCGCCGCGCCTGTTGGCGGTCATCGCCGGCCAATAGAGATGCGTCAGCTCGACCAACGTGCGCACGTTCAGATCGATCATGCCGAGCTGGGTGGCTTCGTCGGAGCCGGCGAACGCGCCCGCGGCGCCGTAGCCGGCATTGTTCACCAGCACGTCGACGGAAAGCCCACGCGCCGCGATGTCGTCGGCGAGCCTGCGTCCGGCGCCGATTTCGGCAAGGTCAATGGCGATCGGCGTGGCGGCAATGTTGTAGGTGCGCGCGAACGTGGCCGCCACGTCGTTCAGCGCGGTTTCCGAGCGCGCCGCAAGCACCAGGTCGTAGCCGTCGGTGGCGAAGCACTGCGCCAGATCGACGCCGATGCCGCTCGAAGCGCCAGTGACCAGCGCCGTCTGTCCCTCGCCCCGCCGATTGCCCGCCATGTGCCCCTCCATCTGCCGCCTCGCACACTAGAGCAGCAGGCGGCGGAACACACGCGGGGCTTGCGCTACTCCGCGGCCATCAGCGACGGGATGCTCATCCTGCCGCCGTTCAGCGCCACCAGATATTTGATGCCTTCCTCGGCGATGTCGTCGCCGACCATGCGGTCGCCTTCGGCGTAGAGTTCGGCCATGTCGACATAGGCGGCATACACGCCGCGGGTGCGGTCGGTGATAATGCCGGCCTTCAGCAGCGTCTTGATCAGCACGTGGAAGGTATTCGTGGCCTCCGCCATGTCTGCGCGAATCGCGGGTACCTCTTTCTCCATGTCGAAGGCTTGGCTGAAGTCCATGTATTTGCGGTCCAGCGGATCCCAGAAATGGTTGTGGGTGGCGCTGGTGGAGTGCTGGCCGTAACGGTTCACGTCCGGCATGGCCGGAAATCGTGGGATCGACTGCGTTGTAAGCGGGATCTTTGGTGATGTTTTTCCCAGTGACTCCTCCGGAAAAGCGGTGGCGCCAACCTACGCCTCGCCGGGCCCGTGGCAAGAAGAATGACGCTAGCGTCACGCATTTGCGCGATAGCAATGCCCTCAAAATGACCTGTTGAAATCGCTACCTTTGTATCTAAATTGCGGGGTGTTCGGATCGCTGCGCTCCCTCATTGAGCGGCGCGGTCCCATTCTTCCCAAAAAACTCCTTGACACTGAACCCCCCTGAGGGTATTTTCGTTGTCGGAGAGTATAAGAACTGGTCAGTTCGGATCGGATGATCTGGGCTGCTTTTGGTCTTCCGATCTATTTGGGTCCGTAATCGGGCTAGCCAAGTGGGTCGGCGTGGGTGCCATAAGCACAGGTTCTGTTACTGTTCTTTAGCCCTCTCAGAGGGCTCTCATTATCCCCCGCCTGTCCTTTCCCCTTGCAGCTTCGACTTTAGAGTAATCTGTCACAGGGTGACACGTTCACGTGCTTGTCACCTGGGGACGAGCTTTGGCCTGTCAAAATGTCTTGGAATATCCGGTTCAGCCGGTCCCCTCCGACCGACATCACATCAAAATGGAAGCCGGGCTCGACAGCAAATCCATAAAGGTGGAATGCATTTATCAGATGGAAGACGTCGCGACGGCTTTCATTACCAATCTGCGCGGTTCGGTGTAATCGGTCCCGCTGAAATCTGATCCGGTCATCGAAAACGTACGCACCTCTCGTCTCCTTCCGCCGTGGGTTCTGAAACGATGAGTCGTATAAGGTCACATGATAACTATTCATCACCTCCGCAAAGCAGCCCAGATCGCTTTGTGCATCGCGTGCGATGCACTGATTAACAGCATCCTGAAAATTCCTCTTTGGGATCCGGGGAGCAAGCACACTGTTGCGCAAATTTGCCAAAAAAATTCGGACGCTTTCGATATGCGGACTCTTTGAGTGAATAAAAGACACTAGTGAACCTACGTCGTCTAGACTAGCGGCATCATAATTTACTAGAAGCGCAGCACGCCCAAACCTCTGAAACGTTTGCTCAAACACAGCTGGATGTACAACGAAAACCAACATGCCTGGACGAGCTCGATGGCACGCGAGGTTCTGGTGAGATAACTTACATAGCGTGTTATTCCTCCTAGTCTCACCAGCGTTGTCAGCTGCGCAAGGCAAATGTTGACTGCGGCAGAAATTTGTTGCCGTTTCCCCAAAAATATACTTGATCACTCGATCGCCTATTGCCTTGATATAATTCTGCCGCTTCGTCCATATTTCCGGGTACGTTTGCGCCAAGAAATCGTATTCTTTATCCGCGAACTTGCGTCTTAGCTGTGATAGTGCGCGGTTGACATCGCCCCGGTAGCCTACAAGGACAAATAGCGTTCTGACGCGTCGCACGGCTGAAGCCCCAACGCTATTTACGAAGATGGCGAAGGACCTCTGCGGGTATGAGCCAGCGGCTCGCCAATTCGGGTGGAAGTGCATCCACTATACGGGCCAACTCGGTAAGGCTGGGTCTATGGACCGGCGGTTCGAAGTCTTTGACCGTCAACTTTGCCAACTGAACCTCATTGTCATTTGCCCAACGTGCGATTGCTTCTCTAACTGCCTGACCATCAATAATCGAACCATATGGAATGCCTAAAATATATTTTCGCTCTAACTCTTTCCAACCTTCCGGGGCAGTGGTGGTTAGGTCGAAATCAGTGTATCCTAGCCTGTCTCCAATATTTAGGAACCGACGACGATCAAGAGGGAGCGGTCTAACGAAAGCAAGCCATATTGATTTTTGAAATACAAGTTTGTGAACATCATCTGACTCTTGATTCGTCAAGTCCTCGACGGCTGCCGGACTGCGTTCTCTGATAATTACAGACCCTTCAGGCAGCCTGGATAACTCGAAAAGGTCGTCACAATACTCCTTAAGAAAAGGAAGCATTTTCCGCTTTGCCGGTGGGATATTGGTCTTCTCCTGAAGAACAATGTAATTGACATATTGTTCAAATGGCGCGCCGACCTGCTTTCCAAAAAGACCACCTACGAAAGTCAGATGGGCCCCGTCCGGCCGAGTTTGGAGAGCCTCTTGCACCGTGCTGCGGAGGAGTGCCCTAATTTGTTCAATAGCCGGATCGAAGGCTGGCGCTGATTGCTGAGCCAAGCTGCCCCCCCAAGAGACGTGTGACCAGCTTTATTGTATGGCTGGTTGTGACATCCGCCGCAACGGTGTTGCAGGGTTATTCAGCCGCCATGAGTTCCCGCCACACCGCCTCTTTCTGTTCTCTGCTTTCGCCATTGGCGCGCTCCCGCTCCTGTTCGGGGCCGCCATGAACGCCGCTGCCGCTCGATGCGCCGGTGACCAGCGCCGTCTGTCCCTCGCCCCGCCGATTGCCCGCCATCGCACCCTCCATGTCTCGCCCGGAGACTAGCGCAGCAGGCGGCGGAACACACGCGTCCGGGTTTATTCCGCGGCCATCAGCGAAGGGATGGTCATTTTCCCGCCGTTGAGCGCGATGAGATATTTGATCCCTTCCTCGGCGATGTCGTCGCCCACCATGCGGTCGCCCTCGGAATACAGCTCCGCCATGTCCACATACGCCGCATACACGCCGCGGGTGCGGTCGGTGATGATGCCGGCGTTCAACAGCGTCTTGATCAGCACACGGAAGATGTTGGTGGCGTCCGCCATGTCGGCGCGGATGGCGGCATCCGTCATCGCTTCCATGAACGCCTGGTGGCACCACACCGGATCCAGGCCCACTTCGCGATAGATCCATTCCTTCTGATTGGGCGAGCCGAGATTGAACAGCAGCACCTGGAAGACCTGCGCCGCCCAGTCCTCAATCATCTCGTGCTCGGTCTTGGACAGGTGCGGGATGGTGCGATCCGCCCAGATCTTCCCGAATTTGTGGTGGAAGGCTTCATCGGTCATCACCAGCTGACACACCTGGCGCAGCAGCGGATCGCGCGCTTCCTTCCACAGCGAGGCAAAGGCCCCCATCGCCAACCCCTCGATCAGCATCTGCATGCCGACGAGCTTCTTCCATACCAGCGGCGAGCCGACGAGCTCGTTCAGCAGATCGCCCAGCGCAGGCCCCACCTGCACCGGCTTGCCCCAGCGCGCGTGGATGTATTTCGAGAACGCCGTGACGTGGCGCGCTTCCTCGCGCGTTTGGTTGGCGGCGTATTCCTGCGCGCCGGGATCGCGCAGGATGTGGCACAGAGAGGCGGACAGTGAGAGCGCGCCCTGCTCGCCGTGCAGGATGGACGACATCGTCCACAGCATGTCGAGATTGGCGAGCTTGATCTTGCCCCGCTCGTCGAGCCGGTTGCCGATCTCGGTCTTGAGATCGCCGTTCAGCGCCGGGTTCACCAGGTACTCGTTCTCCATGTCGAACGGCACGGAGAAGTCGATGTATTTCTTGTCCAGCGGATCCCAGAAATGATCGTGCGTGGCGGAGATGATCTTGTCGAAGGCGGTGGAGCGCTGGCCGTAGCGGTTCACGTCCAGCATGGCCGGGAAATCGTGGGGATCGACCGCGTTGTAGGCGGGATCTTTGGTGATGTTGTCCAAGGCGGCCTCCAGAATAGCGGAACCCCGAAGATACGCGCTTTTCCGGAAGAAGCAACGAAAATGACGGCAGCGTCACGCATTTTTACGCGTTCACGGCGTCGGCAGCGGGGAACGCTAGGCCGGTCCGTCGAGCGCGTTCGCAATGATCTTCAGGAGCAGGTAAGCTATTGAGCAGAAAAGCTTATCTGGTCAAGAACTGCGTCGTACCGGGCCAAGGAGGCACAGCGATTTATCTACAGAGACGCGCTGGCGCGGCCTCCAAGCATTCATTTCAAGCCGCGGCGATGTGGAACGCGCCTTGACCTGTCGCCGGGGATATATCCCCGCCCGTGAGGCGGGACCGAAATTCACCCAATGCAGAGGTCATGAACGCTCGCAATTCCAAAGGCATCGCCAGCTGGCTGGTTCCGCTGCTGGTGCTGTTCGCTGCCGCCGCCGCGATGACGCTCAACCTCGGCGGAGTCACCGCCGCGCTGCGGGCCCTGCAGTACGACTGCTATAGCCGTTGGCATCCGGGCACGGGCGAGGCGCTGCCCAGCGGCGACCTCATTACCGCCACCATCGGAGATATCCGATCCGGCGCATGGCTCAGCAACGCCGCCGTGTTGTGGCCGCAGCTGCTGTTTCTGGCATTTGCCGGCGCGGCGCTGGTGATTCTGCTGGCACGCCGGCGCGCCGGCTGGGCGGCAGCGTTCACGGTTGCCGCCATCGGCGCCGCGATGGGTCTCACCTGGCTGCTGTTTGTGCGCGCGCGGCTGTTCGGCGATTCGCTCAGCCCGTCGGTGGCGCTTGCCGCCGCGTTGGCGACCGGCCTGGCGGTCCGGGCGCTGAAGAGATCGCGCGAGCGCGCAAGGCTGTCGCGCACCTACGCCGAGAGCGTCGCGCCGGAGGCTCTGGCGCAAATCACCCGCACGCCGGGGCTGCTGAACCCGCAGGCCGAGCAGCGAACGGTGACCTATCTCGTTTGCCGGATTCGGGGGATCGATGACGCGGACCGAATCCCGGATGCGGCAGGCGTCATGACGCTGCTCAACAGCGTCTCGGCGCCGCTGATCGACGCGGTCACGAGCAACAGCGGGACCATTGCTTACGCGTCCGCCGACCGGTTTGCGGCGTTCTGGAATGCGCCGCTTGAGGATCCCGAACATGCGGTGCATGCGTGCGAAGCGGCATTGCGGATGTCGTATGCCCTCGCCCAGATGAAGGAGCGACACAGGCAAGAAACCGTCTACGATCCGGTTCAGATCGGCGTTGGAATTGCCACCGGTCCGGCGGTCGCGGGCGCGCTCGAGGGCCGGAACAGCTACTCCGTGGCCGGCGCCTGCGTCGACGTCGCCGACCGACTCGGCCGTCTCACCGATCGATACGGGCCTGCCATTCTCGTCAGCGAAGCCGCCCGCGATGCAACGGAAGGAAGTTTCGCGATGCTGGAAATCGACAGCACCGCCGGCGCCGATGACCGGCCGTTGAAGCTCTATGCGCTGTTGGGCAATCCGCTGGTGCGAGCCTCGCCGAAATTTCGCGCGCTGGCGACCTTTCACGATCATCTGTTTCAGGCCATCCGCGCACAGCGTTGGGGCGACGCCCGGACTCTTATCGAGCAATGCAGCAAGCTGTCAGGCGCGATTCCGCGGCTCTACGACCTGCATCTGGCGCGCATCGCCTGGTACGAGAACCATCCGCCGCCGTCCGATTGGGACGGCGCATTCCGTCCGCCCGTGGCGTGACTCCGGAGCGCCATTTTCCCTCCCACTATCGCGCGGCGCGGGCGGCGTTCCTCGATGCGTGCGAAGCGGCCGATGTCGGCGTTGCGACGCGCACACATCCGTCTGCGCGCGGCATCGACGGCGAGCCGCTGTTTCTGGACGTCGCGACCATCGGTCCGCGCGATGCGCGATCGGCCTTGCTGCTCATCTCCGGCACCCACGGCGTGGAAGGCTATTTCGGCTCCGGCGTGCAGACCGGGTTGCTGCGCGAAGGGGTGGCGAAACGCGCGTCGACGGACGGCAAGATCGTGCTCCTGCACGCGCTCAATCCGTTCGGGTTTTCCTGGGACCGGCGCGTCAACGAAGACAATGCAGACGTGAACCGCAATTTCGTCGATCACGCCCTTCCGCCGGCGAACGCGGCCTACGATTCCCTGGCCGATGCGATCGCGCCGGCCGATATGGCGGCGGAGACGGTGAAGGCGGCGAATACGAAGCTGCGCGCCTATGCGCGCCAGCACGGCGCCTTTGCGCTGCAAGCGGCAATCAGCAGTGGCCAGTGGCGCCACCGCAAGGGCGTCTACTATGGCGGCGGACACGAGGCCTGGTCGGCGCGGATGCTGAAGGATTTGTTCCGCGACGAACTCTCCCATGCCGAGCGCCTGACGGTGGTCGATTTCCACACCGGGCTGGGCGATTGCGGCGCCGCCGAAATGATCACCGAAGATCTGCCCGGCAGCGAAGCCTATGCGCGGGCGAAATCGCTGTGGCGGGCGCGGCTGCGATCCAGCGAAGCTGGCGAATCGCTGTCGGCGCCGCTTAAGGGCACCATCGACAAGGCGGCCGGCGGCTGGATGGCGGGAGGAACCCTCACCTTTGCCGCCCTGGAAGTCGGCACCGCGCCGGTGCGCGAGGTGTTCGATGCGCTGCGGCGGGACAACTGGCTGCACGCCTATGCCGATATGGCGCATCCGCAGGCCGGGCCGATCAAGCGCCAGATCCGCGACGCGTTTTATCCCGACACGAGGGAATGGAAGCGTGCCGTCTGGAATCACGCCGCGGAGGTGGTGGACGCGGCGCTCGCGGCGATTGCCTGAACGCGCCGCCTCCCGGGCTTTGCCGCGTGAGAAAGGCGCGTTCTACGAAAGCGTGAAGATCACCTGCCGACGGATCAAGGAGTTGAGCAGGAGTTGGCGGCGCCACCGTGGCAGCCGGTTTGCGGCGGCGCGCCGCGGCGCGCTATAGAAGCACCGGCACCCGTAGCTCAGCTGGATAGAGTGCTGCCCTCCGAAGGCAGAGGTCACAGGTTCGAATCCTGTCGGGTGCGCCGCCGCGATGAGTGGCAGGTCGCCAGCGTCCGCTGGACACGGGAGCGCCACCGCCTGTCGATTAAGGCTTCAGTTTAAAGACGACTCCGGCGTCGCTGGGGCCGCCGGCAAACGTCGTCCCATACAAGTGCCCTCTCCTGCCCATGATCAAGCCCGCATACGGACTCGCTCCATCATCGCCGCCGGCAAAGGAATGCAGCACAGTTTCGGTTCCATCCGGAGCAAGCTCGAATATGGTTCCCAGACCAAAATCGCCACCCGCATTCGTGGTGCCGTAGAGGTTCCCTAACTTATCTCTGATCACGCCGCCGTACGGAGTGGCGCCATCCGAACCGGTGAAGCTGTGGAGCACGACTTCTGAACCATTCCGCGAGGCTTTGAAAACCGTACCGTTGCCGGAGCTGCCTCCAGCAGACGTCGTGCCGTAGAGATTGCCGTCGTCGTCCCTGATGAGACCCGCGTAGGGGTTGGCTCCGTCGCTTCCCCCACGGAATGCGTACAACACCTTCTCTTTTCCGTCCGATGCGATCCTGAACACCACGCCGCAACCGGAGTCACAGCTCCGGCCGGCACCCCCGTTGAAGGTAGTGCCGTACAAAGTGCCTTTCCGGTCCCTCACCAGCCCTCCAATGGGTGCTTGACCATCACGGCCGCCTGCGAACGTGTGCAGCACATGTTCCCTGCCGGCCGAATCCAAGAGAAAGGCCACACCGCATCCAGCAGATGGATAGCAGCCAGACCCACCCTCCACGGTAGTGCCATATAGATTGCCGTCTGCGTCCCGAATAAGCGGTGCCGCGGGGTTCCCTCCGTCTGTACCGCCGCTAAACTCATGGAGGGTCATCTCCTGGCCGGTGTTGCCCAACTTAAACACAGTGCCGCCAAAGCTGTTGACCAATCCGCCAAAGAAGGCAGTGCCGTACAGGTTGCCGGCCTCGTCCGAAATCACGGATGCATGCGGATTCGCACCATCCTCCTGGTCCAGGAAGCTATAGAGCGTCGTCTGCTCGCCCCTCCGGCTAAGTTCGAATACCGTACCGAAGCCTGCGTCGCCGCCGGACAATGCTGTGCCGTAAAAATCGCCATTCGTATTTCTGATCAGGCCGGCTCTCGGGTGTGCGCCATCTGCACCTCCGGTGAAAGCATAGAGAATGCGATAGTGGCTTGCTTCTGCAGCATGCATTGCGCCAGCAAGAGAAATCAGAACGCCAGCGAGCGAAACACCAAAGAATCGAGATTTCCGCTGCATTTGGGCCCCCCGCCGGAATTCTTCATCCTGGCACTTTATAGGTGAGTGCAGTAGTTCTGCAACCTACCACATTTCCCGGTAGTGTCCTAGGACACTACCGTTTGCTGTGAGCACGGGACTTAGCAACTCGTCCAGCGTTACTGACTCCCAATTCACGCCCGGTCATTCTCCTGCCCCCACTCCTCGATCACCTTCACAATATCGCTAATCTCCCAAAGGCGGAGTCGAGGCCAGCGGCCATTGCAGGGGGTGGAGCCGGTGCGCGCCGCTGATCTTCACGAAGTTATGGTACATCGTATGAGGGGCGAAGGCGTAAACAAACTGCCCCACTACCCCTGCTGGCTGTGAGATACCAGTTCGCATTTTTATCCTGTCGGGTGCGCCAGGTTCTTCTCTCTCTCTCTCTCTCTCTCTCTCTCACCGGTGCGTCAAATGCAGAAGTTCGATATCACTATCGGAATTTAACGTGACTGCATAAACGACGGTGCCGTCCGTGGGATCGATAGCTAACCCGTTCGCCGCGGTGTAGTTCGGCACCTGCGCCATCACGCGCGCCGGCCCGCCTGCGATTGGCTGTGCCATAAGCTGGCGACGCTTTCCAAAGGGATCGTCCACATAAACAATGTCATTGCCTGCAATTGTCCATTCGATCCGCCACTCAGACGAAGGCTTCGGTGTGATTCTTCGCGGGACGCCATCGATACGCCAGACTCCGGGCGCATCGTAGCGCACACCGTAAAGTTCGTTGCCGCGAAAGCGGACGTTAAGCCATCCGGAATATGGCGTGGCTTGCAGCTTTTCCGGATGCGCTAGTTCCACCCGCCAAAGCCGCCAGCCCTTCTGATCGTGGCCCGGAAATACGATGGCGTGGCCATCTGCCGTCCATGCGGGCGCGCCTATATCGCGCCCACGGAACGAAATGGTTGCCACATCCGCGCCCGATGAGGTGATGACACGGATCGCCTTTGTCCCGGACACAGTCTCGAAAGCGATGCGGGAGCCGTCAGGCGACCAGCGCGGCTCGCCGGTACCTTCAACGTCTGGAAGCGCAATCAGCTTGCGAAGTGCTCCATTTTTCGGAAGCACCCAAATCCCCACATCTCCCGGACGATAGATTGCAGCAACCAGGGCTCCGTCCGGCGCGATGTCCGGAGTACCGGCAAATCCCTTTTCGGATTCGAGATTGGTGGCAACGCCGTTCTCAGTTGCGGATGTCCTGGCGAGGCCGACATTCACGGTGTGAAGTTCGACGGCCAGCAATCCGTTGGGACCGGCCGACATTCGCCCGGTCTGTTCCGGACTTGACAGGATGCGGCTCGGTGATCCGCCGTCCAGTGGATAGGCCCAAACAGAATGATCGGTTCCAGCGTCGGAACTGACAAACAGCGTTTTCGAGTCGGGTGACCAGCCGGCGCTAAAGCCGCTCGTTTTTCCGACCAGAGCACGCGTTGAACGGGTCTTCAGATCCAGCACAATCCATTGCCAGGTGAGAGTGTCCGACGTCCGTGCGAAAGCCAGCCATCGACCGTCTCGCGACAGGAGCGGTTCGCCGTCGCCGAGCGTACCGGCCGGCGGCTGGGTCACTTCGCTCGTGCGTCCACTGGTCAGATCGAATTGCATGATCCGATCGACGCTCTTCGCATTCGGGCGGTCGAGGAAAAACAGGCGCTTGCCGGAAGGCGACCACGCGACAGCCGAGCGTTCATTCGATCGGCAGCGGCCGGCTTCCCGGCTCAAACCCGCAGGAACCGGTGTTATCATCAACCGGCAGGTTTCGCCTGGCCTGTAGGCGACATAGGCAATTTGTCCGCCGTCCGGCGACCAGGACGGGGAAGCATCGTCATAACTGTCATTGGTCAGGCGCAGCGGATCGCCACCCGAGATATTGTGCAGAAAGATTTTTCGGTTTTCGATGTCCGTGCCCGCCGAATAGGCGATCGTCTTGCCATCCGGCGATATCGCCGGATGTCGCTCGATGAGCGATGTCGCGATGAGAAGTTCTGAACCGGTTACCTCCCACTGACCGGCCGGTTTCGGCGACAGACTCCATAGTCCTAGAACTACCGCTGCACAGATCGCCGTTGCGCCGGCAATGAGGCCGACCCACTTCCGAGTCTTGTACTCTGACACTCCGGTGTGCGCCCCTGGTGCGCCTAGCGCCATTGCCGGCGCCGCATGTGCTCCCGCCCCATCGGCTCGCCGCAGCCGGTAGCCAACGCGGGGAACAGTTTCGATGTCGAAGGCCTTGGTGCCACCGAGTTCGGCTAGTTGGCGTATTTTGACGATGCAGCGATTGATGGAGTCATCGCCCACGATGCGTCCGCCCCAGCATTGCCGGATCAGCTCGTCGCGGGAAACTACCGTTCCGTCCGCGCGCGCCAGAGCCACCAGCACCTGCATCACACGCGGCTGAAGCATCTCGCGCTTAGCGCCGGCGCGAATCTCAATGCCGGATGGCGAGACCTCCAGTTCGCCAAGGGCAAAGTCGGATTCTTCTGCCAGGCTCGTCGAGCCCACAGGACTCAATCCGGTGGGGCGTAAATTCATGCCGCTAACAGCAAGATCGGCAAAAGATCACCGCTGGATCGTTCCCCGATCCATTCGCTCACCTGCCCCAACGCGCTCAATGCCCTGTACGCCGAAGCGGCTCGCGCCCGGCACACTGAGGCCACGCATCCATCCAAAGCATCGAAGGCGTCCCAGCTGGTCGCATCCAGCACACGCAGTCTAGGCGAGGGGGTGGATTGGGGAAACCCTGCAAAGGTTTTCAGGAGGACGCGGGACCGCTGGCGATCGATGGGGCCGATTGTCGGCACCACGTTGATAAGGAGGATTCCATGATTCGCCTAACCACCATGACAGTTGCAACCATCCTGCTCGCCGCCGCCGCGATCCCGGCTCAGGCGTGCAACGTCGAAGCCTACAAAGGTGCGGCAAAGCACCTGATCGGCCCCAAAATTCCTGCCTCCATGCTGGCGCGGAACAACAAGGCGGCATCTTTAGGGGCGGGAATCGTCGGCTTGTGGCATGTCGTTCACTACAACCCAGACGGCAGCCTGGGGTTCGAGTCCTTCGAGCAATGGCACAGCGACGGGACCGAGTTCGAGTTCGCCAATATCCCGCCTGCTACGGGAGATATTTGCATGGGGACATGGCAGCAAAACGGAAGGGGCGCGCAGCTGTGGCACACCGGCTGGACGTTCAACGAGGACGGCAGTTCCAGCGGAACGATGGTTCTGACCGGGACGGACAAAGTCGCGGCAGACGGGAACTCGTTCACGGGGACGTTCCACGTCAAATTCTTCGACGTCAATGGTAACCAGTACTTCAAAGCCTCCGGCACCACGGTGGCGGACCGCCTTTCCGTTCAGTAGGCGCACCGGCACCACACATTCGCTATGCAGAAGCTATGGCCGTCACGATTTGGGTGGCGGCCATAGTCGTAAGGTCTGACAAATCCTAGCGGGGAGTGCCGAACGGGATCCTAGAAGCGAGCACCCAGTGCCCACTTTCACCCTGTCGCGTGCGCCATGGCGGCATTGGCTGGGTGCACCGGCTTGTCTGTGTCTGTGCCTGCCCGTAAAGATTGCGGCGACGTAAGGGGAGGGGTGGATGCCATACTCATGTAACACGCTGTCGCGCGCACTCTTGGCCGGGGCGGCAGCAGCCGGCTTGTGGCTGGCAACGCCGGTCGCGGCCCAGACGACGGTCGGCACGATCACCGTCTGCTATTATGCGACATCCTGCACCTACACCGAGCCGCTGGGCCTCAATCCGCCGGTGGACTCCCCGGCATTCCAGATCACCAACACCAGCGCCAGCCCGATCACGCATGCGATCTTCACGATCCTGCGCAGTCGCAAGAACGAAGTAACGAAGGATCGTTACACGATTGGCCGGATTCGGGCCGGGCTCAGCGTGGTGATCGTGCCGGGCTTCAGCGATGACGGCAGCACGAAACACCCGCCCGGCTCGTTTTTCTTCCACACCGGCTCGCCGACCGACACAAGCGAAAACGGACCGGATGGCGATGCGGTCAGCTTTGCATTTTCCGGGACGTTGGGCGGGAGCGCCGTCACGTCCGGCACCATCCGCGCCGGCGCAAGCGCCGGGCCCGCGAACGATGGAACGGTTGCGTATCTCAACTTTCTCGGTGGCACGGCGGACGCGGACGGGCCTTGCAACGATTGCTTCGGCCCCAAGCAGATCGGTACGCTGACGATCCCTTAGGAAGCGGCGCAGCGAACGCGGTTATCGCTCACGGCAATTGCCTGAACGCGCCGCCCCACGGCATAGTTTGGCGGCCGCTTTCGGAGGAATCGCGATGCCGGGATTGTTTTACGCGTTGATGCGGGGCGTGCCTCTGTCGTTGCTTGCGGGGATTCTCGGCGCCGCTGCGCCACCGCCGAGTCCAGTGCCGCCGCCAGTTAATCAAAAGCTGGCCCATGACATCTTCCACGACATTGTCGAGGTCCGGTCAGTGCACGATGCCGGCACCAAAGGCGTCGCCGATATTCTGGTGCGCTATCTGAAGGCCAACGGGTTCGCCAACAGCGATATTCACGAGCTTGCCGATCCCAAATACCCCAACCAGATGAACGTGGTGGTGCGCCTTCATGGAAAGGGCAAAGGCAAGCCGGTGATGTGGTACGGCCATATGGACGTGGTGGAGGCCAAGCCCGAGGATTGGTCGCTGCCGCCGTTCAAATTCACCGAGAAGGACGGTTACTTCTACGGCCGCGGCACTTCGGACATGAAGGACCAGGACGCCGCGGTCGCCGCTTCGCTCATTCGCCTGAAGAAGGAAGGATTCGTCCCCGACCGCGACATCGTGGTGGCGTTCACCGCCGACGAGGAAGTGGGCGAGGAACAGGATGGGCTATGGTATCTGCTGCGCGCCCATCGCGATCTCATCGATGCCGAAATGATGATCAACCCGGACGGCGATTCCGGCGAGATCGTCGATGGCAAGCGGCTCGATTTCGGCGTGGAAACGTCGGAGAAGACCTACGCCACCTTCACGCTGAGCGTCACAAACAAAGGCGGCCATTCCTCCGAGCCGCGGCCCGACAATGCCATCTACCAGTTGGCCGGCGCGCTGGTGCGCCTCTCCAACTTCCAGTTTCCATGGAAAACGAACGCCACCACCCGGCTTTATTTTGCCAAGCAGGCGGAGATGAATTCCGGCCAGCGGCATGCCGACATGCTGACCCTGGCGAAGGGCGGCAATGCGGCCGATGCCATTGCCGCCGCGCGTCTCGCGCAGGATGTCCCGCTGAACGCCATTCTGCACACCACCTGCGTCGCCACGATGCTGTCGGCCGGCCACCAGGAGAATGCCCTGCCGCAACGGGCGCAGGCGACCGTTCAGTGCCGGATCTTTCCCGACGAGACGGTGGAAGCGACCCGGCAAACCTTGGAGAAGGTGATTTCCGATGCGGGGATCGCGGTCAAGCAACTCGGACTGGTTACATTCGCACCGGAATCGCCGCCCGCGCCGAAGCTGATGGGCTCGGTCGAAAAGGTGGTGCATTCGATGTGGCCGGACGTGCCGGTACTCCCGGAAATGGCGGCGGGTGCGAGCGACTCCATTTTCGCGCGCAACGCCGGACTGCCGGCCTATGGCATCTCCGGCGGCTGGATCGATATCCACGATATCCGCGCCCATGGCCGCGACGAGAGGCGCGAGAAAACTGCGTTTTACGAAAGCGTGGAATTCACCTACCGGCTGATGAAAGAAATCGGCAACGCTTCGTGAATGTCGGGACGGAGTCCGCCGGCGTCAACGGCGCCTGGCGGACTCCTTGAGCCTAACGGTGCAAGCGAGTCCATTTAATTGAATCGGTGCTGGGCGTGCGCTAGTCTGTGGTGAAATCAGGACCAGTCATGCGGCGAGAATACAAGTGTTTCGGCAGTACGGCGATTATTGCGGCGGCGGCAGCATTGTTCGCCAATCCGGCGACAGCGGCGCTTATCGTGTCCGCGGCACCTACCCAGAACGTGATGTGCTCGGCAGGTGTGTGCACGGCAACAGCGCAAAATGCGGTGCTCAACAACACCGAACTTGCGGGGATGCTCGCGTCTACCGACGTCACGATTCGGACGGCCAATGTCACCAGAAACATTTATATCAAGGGGGGCTTTTCATGGGTGAGCGCAAACCGGCTAACGCTGGACGCTCACCATTCTATTGCGTTCGAGAGAGCAGTCGAGGTGACCGGCCCCGGTGCGCTTACGCTGACAACCAATGATGGAGGAACCGGCGGCACGCTTTCGTTCGCCCCACCCGGCAGAATTCATTTCTGGGATGTGGCAAGCAGTCTGGTCATAAACGGGGCGAGCTACACTTTGGTGGCGGACCTCGAGACGCTCGCGAGTGATATTGCTGCAAATCCGGCCGGTGACTACGCGCTGGCCGACAACTATGATGCGACATCAGACGGGACCTATACGCAAGCGCCCATCCCGACGTCGTTCGCCGGCAATTTCCAAGGCCTCGGCAACACGATCTCGCATCTGACGATCAGCAACACGGTGGATACGGGTCAGCGCGTCAATCTTGGCCTATTCGCGATATTACAAGACACGGGTAGCATCCAAAACGTTCGCTTGACCCCCGCCAGGGTAACCGGAGGAAATGAGTTTTGGGTCGCCGGTTTGGTGACTGTCAATGCCGGTTATCTCTTCGGGAACTTTGTGCGCGGCCAGTTCTCTGGTGGCACCGTAAGCGGCGCACTTGTGGCCGCCAACCACGGCACAATCTTGTCATGTGGCGCGGACGGCTCCATCAGCGCCCCTAATTACGTTGGAGGACTCGTCGGCCAGAATTATCGACAGATCACCGCCTCGTTTGCGAGCACGGTGCTCAAATCCGGCGGCTACTACGGCGGTGGATTGGTCGGTATGGCCGTCGGTGGTGGAATTTCCGATTCTCACGCGAGCGGAGCAGTGGAGGGCTCGGGAGTTGGGTCTTTTGGAGGGCTGGTTGGCTTTTTACAAGGCCTGAATAGGCCCGCGAGCATCATTAACTCCTATGCGACCGGCAACATCAGTGGTGGCGACTACGCCGGGGGTCTCATTGGGGACGGCGAAAGCTACGCGCGTGTGTCGATTACACACAGCCATGCCACCGGCAACGTGACTTCGTTCAACGATGCCGGCGGTCTTATCGGCTTTTGGGAAGGTGGCCAGGTCCAGTATTTCGAGATCGCCGATTCTTATGCGACTGGAAATATCCAGGCTGACGTAGCAGGGGGATTGGCCGGTCACCTTCAGGGGGCGAACGTCAGTCGCTCGTTCGCTAGCGGCGTAGTCACGGGAATTTCGGAGGCAGGCGGTCTCGTTGGAACACGCGACTCCGGAGTAATCGGGAATACGTATTCTGTTAGTCCGGTTTCGGCGAGCGGGAGTTCTTACACCAATGTAGGCGGTCTTGTGGGAAGTTCCACCAACACGACGGACGCTTTGACAACTTCCTATGCGATTGGCGCGGTAACGGGAGGGACTTGTCAGGGCGGCTTTGTCGGTAATCGCTCAACCAATGAACCGATGAGCGACGACTATTGGGACACCACCACGAGCGGAACGAACAATGGCGTCGGCTGCGGCGACGCGTCGGGGATCACCGGCCTGACGACGGAACAGCTCAGATCGGGTCTTCCGGCTGGCTTCGATCCAGCCATCTGGTCTCAAGCCCCCGGCATCAACAACGGCTTCCCGTACCTGATTTCAAATCCTCCCGCCTGAGCGCAAGAAATTGGCAGGTTCTTGTTCGGACTCAGCTTATTTTCTTTGATAGGCGCAGAATGCGCCTTTAAGGGACGCACCCTTGTAGACGGGCGCGTCGGTCTTGATTGCGCCGCTGGACAGACAGCTTGTGTCGTTGAGGCACCAGGTGAAGGACCCCACATCGCTGGTCACGGCGACGGCGCTCGCGGAGTTGATTCCCCGGGCGCGCACCATCGAAGCGCCTTCAGTCGCGCACGTTCGATGGGATCACCCGGATGGGCCGGATGAGGACGATTCGATGGCCGCCCGCATTGCGCCTGGAGCGGGCCTCACGCCGGATTGAGCGCCGTTGCGACCCAGCGCTCTGGAGCCTGGGCCGGATCGGCCCTATTTACGGCGCTCCGCGACCGCGCTAAGGCCTGCCGAGCCGCGGTAGCCCTCGCTCCCGAAACCCCGGAAAAGACGCTTTTGAGACTTCCGATCCACCGCGAGGGCTGGCCGTTTATCGCCGTCGCGTTCGTCGCCCTCGCCCTGCTTGTCCTCTGGCTGGGCTGGTGGGGCCTTTTGGCCGCGCCGGTGGCGCTCTGGGTGGTCGCCTTCTTCCGCGACCCAGAGCGGACGCCGCCACAAGGCCAAGGCCTCATCGTAAGCCCCGCCGACGGCATCCTCCTGCCGGTGGTGCGTGCCGCCCCCCCTCCGGAACTGGGATTGGCGCCGGAGCCCCGTGCCCGGCTCAGTATCTTCATGAATGTGTTCGACATTCATGTGAACCGAATCCCGGAGACCGGAACGGTCCAAGGTCTTGCCTATCGGCCGGGCACGTTCTTCAATGCCTCCTTCGATAAGGCGAGCGAGCACAATGAGCGGATGGCGGTGCGGCTCGGCCTTGTTGGGGGACAGGACCTGATTGTGGTACAGATCGCCGGGCTGGTGGCACGGCGGATTTCCTGCGCCTTGACCCGAGGTCAACGAGTGTCCCGGGGGGAGCGTTTCGGCCTCATCCGGTTCGGAAGCCGCCTGGACGTGTATCTGCCGGCAGGCGCGCGCGTGATGGTGCAACCGGGGCAGCGGGTGCGTGCCGGTGAAACGGTTTTGGCCAGCTTGCAGGCTGGGGCTTGAGGTAAAGACGATGAGAAGACGAATTCCCCGTCGCGGCATCGCGGCGTTGCGCGAAGAGATGGAAGAGCTGCCGTTCAGCAAATTCATCCCCAACGCGCTGACCTTGCTGGGCCTTTGCACCGGGGCCACCGCCATCCGCTTTGCATTGTCCGGCCATTGGCAGGGCGCGGTGGTGGCGATCGTGATCGCCGCAATTCTCGATACCCTGGACGGGCGCATCGCCCGCCTTCTCGGCCTCGAAAGCAAATTCGGGGCGCAACTCGATTCGCTGGCCGATCTCGTCAGCTTCGGCATCGCGCCCGCGGTGCTCGTGTATATGTGGACGCTCTATCATGGCGGCGGCGCGGGCTGGACGATAGCGCTCGTGTTCTGCGCCTGCTGCGCGATCCGGCTGGCGCGCTTCAACATCCAGAGCGAGGAGACCGACGAAGACGGCTCGCCTGCGGAGCACTTTACCGGCGTTCCGGCGCCGGCTGCGGCATGCCTCATTCTGCTGCCCATGCTGTTCAGTTTCCAGGGCCCTCTAGCGATCCTGCGCGATCCTTTTGTGAATGGCGGCTGGATGGCGCTCATTTCGCTACTGATGGTGAGCCGCCTGCCGACGCTTTCGCTCAAGAACCTGTACGTGCCCAAGCGGCTGGCGGCGCCGGTGATCGCGTTTGCGGTGGCGCTGATCTTTTGCGTCATCGTATGGCCATGGGCGACGTTCAGCGCCGCCCTGCTGCTCTACACTACGGTCCTGCCGTTCGGCAGCCGTCCGCCCGGCCCGATCCGCCAGAGCTTCACGCGGCCGCCAAGCCCGCCGACGGTCTGATCTCCGCGCATTGCTCCCTGATGAGGGCTCGGCCATTGTGCGGCGTGGGCTCGCGCGAACCTCCGCATGCTGACCAGGGCTGACGACTTTCCGGTTCACCAATTGCCGGAGCCGATCGCCACGTCCGGCACCGACCGCAATTTCTACGACCGCTACTTCTTCAACGGTTACACGCCGGACGGCGAGGTGTTCTTCGCCGCCGCGCTGGGCGTCTACCCGCACCTGAACGTGATGGATGCCGCGTTCTCGGTGATCCGCGACGGCGTGCAGCACAATCTGCGCGCCTCGCGCCTGCTCAACAGCGAGCGGATGGATACGCGCGTGGGCCCGATCGCCATCGAGGTGGTCGAACCGCTGCAGCGGCTGCACGTGCGCGTGGGCGATAACCCGCACGGCATCCGCGCCGATCTTCGGTTCAGCGCGCGGGCGCGCGCGGTGGAAGAACCGCGCTTCACCTATCGGCAAGGGCCGCGCACGCTGCTGGATTACACGCGGCTGACTCAGAATGGATCGTACGAAGGCTTTCTTGAACTTGACGGCACGCGGATCGAGATCGGTCCGCATGTGCTCGGCACGCGCGACCGCTCGTGGGGCGTGCGGCCCATCGGCATCGGCGATGCGCAACCGCTCGCCCCGCCGCGCCTGCCGCAATTCTATTGGCTGTGGTCGCCGCTCAATTTCGACGATCGCTTCATGCTCTACCACCTCAACGCAGATGGCTCCGGCAAGCCGTGGAACACCGCCTCGGTGATCGGCAATCTCGGCGACAGCGACGCGGTTCACATGGCGAGCTGCAGCTCGCACATCGATTTCAAATCGGGCACGCGGCATGCGAAGCGCGCGGCAATCGAGGCAACCGACCCGGAGGGCGGCAGGTGGCGGGCCGAACTCGTGCCGCAGTTCAATTTCTCCATGTCGGGAATCGGCTATGGGCATCCCGAATGGGGCCACGGCATGTACAAGGGCGAGAAGGCGCTCGGCTACGACAGATATGCGCTTGCGGACGTGAACGAAATGGATCCGCGCTTCCTGCACGTGCAGGCGTTCGTGACGGCGCACCTGCAAGGCCCCGGCGTGGAGCGCAACGGCCGGGGCGTGCTGGAGCAGCTGGTGCTCGGGCCCTACGCGCCATCGGGCTTCAAAGACATTCTCGATCCGGCGCCGTGAGCGACGACCTTACGCCGCGCCTGCAACATTATCTCGGCGCCAAGCTCGGCGCGGACGATCTGGTTGTCGAAAACCTGTCGCGCATCTATGGCGGCGCCAGCCGCGAGACCTACCGCTTTCGCGCCCGCTATCATGACAACGGTGTGGCCCGAGACCGCGCCCTCATTCTGCGCCGCGATCCGCCGGCCAGCCTGATCGAAACCGAGCGCACCACGGAATTCCGCGCCTACCAGGCCTTTCACGCGCTGGGTCTGCCGGTGCCGGAACCGATCGCTCTGGAAACCGACGGCGCGGCGCTGGATCGCCCGTTCTTCATCATGGAGGAGATCGAGAACTGCGCTGTCGCTTCCATTCTCAACGCAAATCCCTACGGCCCGCTGCGTGACAAGATCGGCGAGCAGTTCTTCTCGATCCTCGGCCGCATCGCGGGTGCCGATCCCGACGCCATCGGGCTCGCCGATCTCGATGGGGCGCGCGAGGATTGCTGGCGCCACGAACTCGAGCGGTGGGAGAAGGTCATCGAAGAAGACGAACGCGAGCCGCAGCCCATCGCGCGCGCCGCCATTCGCTGGCTCATGCACAATCCGCCGCCGCCCGCGCAGAAGATATCGGTCGTGCACGGCGACTACCGCACCGGCAATTTTCTCTACGATGCGGATGGCGTCATCCGTGGCATTCTCGATTGGGAGATGGCGCATCTTGGCGATCCGCTGGAGGATCTCGCCTGGGCGCTCGATCCGTTGTGGAGCCATGGCGATCCGTCCCGGCCCGCCGGCACCATTCCGCGCGAGGAGGCAATCGGCATTTGGGAGCAAACCAGCGGCTTGCGCTTCGACGTGAACGCATTTGCATGGTGGGAGATTTTCGCGAGCCTCAAAGGGCTCGGCATCTGGATCTCCGCCGCTCGCGAATATTTCGAAGGCCGCAACAACGATCCGGTGAACGCGTTTTCCGGCTGGTATTGCCTTGCCTTCCACAACAAGGTGCTGGCCGACCGGCTGTCGGAGAAATGCGCATGAAGCCGGAAGCCGATCAGGTTCTGAACACCTCCGCGTTTCAGCTGCTCACCGGCGTGGCGCCGCTGCTGCCGGCAGGCTACCCGCAGGGCACGGCCTCGCTGATCGCGATGCTGTCGATGATGGCGGCGCAGGAATACGAGCGCGGCGCGGATATCCGTGCGGCCGAGAACGACGACATGCGCCAACTCTTCGCGGCGCTCGCTCCCGAGGTCGCCGATGACTCGTTGAAGTCACGCCTGCTCGCTGCGGCGGAAACGAAAGGCACATCGCTCACCATCTCGGCGCTCGATGCTGCGAACTACGATCTGCGGCGCCTGCTCATCGAATTGCAGGCGCATGTGGAACCACAGCCCGGCGCGCAAGCGCGCGATGCCGAACGGCGCATCTGGGCGCTGCTGAAAGCCGCCGCCGAGCGCCGACTCGTGCGCCTTCCCACCGGCTGATTTGCGCCGCATCGCGCTTCGCTTGAGTCTGGCGCAGGCCGCTTCCGGCCTGATCGGCGGCGCCTACACGCCGTTCTTCGGCGCGTGGCTCGCCTGGCGCGGCCTTTCGCCCGGCCAGATCGGCGTCACGCTTGCCACCGGCATGCTCCTGCGCGTGTTGGTGGCGCCGGTCACCGGCCTGATTGCCGACGCGCGCAACGACCGCCGCGGCATGATGCTGTTCCTGTATGCGATCGTGTTGGCCGGCTACGGAGCGCTGAACTGGACGACCGCCGCGGTTGCCATTTTCATTGCGGCCGTGCCGGCGAATGTCGCGGGCGGCGCCGTCACGCCGCTGCTCGAAAGCGTGAGCGTGCGACTGTCGGAGCGGTTCGGTTTCGACTACGGCCATGTCCGGTTGTGGGCCTCGACCCTCTTTGTGCTGGGCAACATCGGCTCCGGCATTCTGGTGTCGATCTTCGGGCTGGTGGCGATCGCGCCGTGGCTGACGGTGGCGGTTGCCCTCAATCTGGTCAGCATTTACGCGCTGCCGCCGCCGCCAACGGACCGCGCGCGCACGCCCTTCCTCGCCAGCCTGCGCGCCACGCTGGCGGAGGCAAGGGAACTGCTGCGCGCGCGCGTGTTCGTGATCTTTTTGATTGCAGCCAGTCTCGATCAGGGCAGCCACGCCTTCTATTACGGGTACGGCGGCCTGCACTGGCGTGCCCTCGGCTACAGCGGCACGCTGATCGGAATGATCTGGCCGCTGGGGGTGCTGGCAGAGATCGGCCTGATGTCGGTGTCGCTCCGGGTGTTCCGCGTGCTCGGCGCGACTCGATTGCTGCTGCTAGGCGGCGTGGCGTGCGCGGTGCGGTGGGCGATCCTCGCCTTCGATCCGCCGCTGCCGTTCGTGATCTTCGCGCAACTGCTCCACGGCGCGACCTTCGCCATGGCGCATTTGGGCGCCATGTACTTCATCCTGAAGGCGGTGCCGCCGCGGCTCGCGGCAACCGCCCAGAGCCTCTACGCGGTGTGTTCGTCGGGACTCGCGATGGGCATTGCGACCTTTGCGTCCGGGCCGCTGTACGCGGCGGCCGGCGGCCGCGCATACCTGCTGATGTCGGCCATGGGCGCGGGCGCGGCCGTGTTTGCCATCTGGTTGGGCCGCGCGTGGCACGGCGCCCGCGTCACCATCAACGTCAGCGAGGAGGCGGTGGAGACGATTTAGTCCTGAGTTGGCTCAACCAGATAAAACCGACCCTCCCCTTGAGGGAGGGTCGAAATTTGGGACCCCGCACTTGTTGCGGGGGGAGCAAATTTCGGGGAGGGGTCATTCTGCGATCTGCGGGTGGAACCCCTCCCCGAAAATCTTTCGCTTCGCTCCAGATTTTTCGACCCTCCCTCAAGGGGAGGGTAGGCGCACGATGTTCTAACCGCGCGGATGCGCCTTCTTGTACACCTGCATCAGCCGTCTCGTCTCGATCTTGGTGTAGGTCTGCGTGGTCGACAGAGAGGCATGCCCCAGGAGCTCCTGCACGCTGCGCAAGTCTGCGCCGCCGTCGAGCAGATGGCTGGCGAAGGAGTGGCGGAAGGCGTGCGGCGTGGCGCGATCGGAGAGTCCAAGTCCGCTGCGCAGCCGCTGCATCAACGCTTGCGCCTCGCGCGCGCTCATCGGCTTGCCGCGGCGGGAGAGGAAGAGCGGCTCGTCCGGCGCGGTCGCGGCCGGCCGCTGCTCGACATAGCGGTCGATCGCTTCCCGGATCGCCGGCAGAATCGGGATCACCCGCTCCTTGCGGCCTTTGCCGAGGATGACCAGCGATTCGCCGAGCGGCGCGTCCTTGCGCTTCAGGCCCAGCGCTTCCGAAATGCGCAGGCCCGCGCCGTAGAGCAGCGTCAGCAGCGCCGCGTCGCGCGCGGCAATCCATGAAGCGTTCGCGTCGTCGGCTGTCGGCAGCGCCGCTTCCTTCAGCGTCCGGTCCGCATCCCTTTCGCTCAATGGCCGCGGCAGGTTGCGGGGCAGGCGCGGCGTGCGCACCGCGCGCGGCGCAGGATTGTCGAGAATCTGCTCGCGCGCCAGATAACGGAAGAAGCTGCGGATCGCCGACAGCGCCCGGTGCACGCCGCGCGGCCCGAGATTTTCGCTGCGGCGCCGGGTGATGAAGCCGCGAATGTCGGCAGCCGACAACGCCGCCAGCATTTGCTCGCTCACCTCTTCGCCCTTGTGCTCGCGCAGGAACTGGATGAAGCGCGCCAGGTCGTCGCCATAGGCGCGCAGCGTATGCGGGCTTGCCCGCCGTTCGTGGGTGAGGACGGCAAGCCAGTCCCGCTTCAGGGCCTCGGCAGATCGAGCCATGCCCGAATACTGCGCTCGAGTGCGCGCGCAAAGAAGCCGAGGTCCGATTGCTCCTCGCCTTCGAAGCGGCCCGGTTCGCGCGCCCCGAGCACGTAAAGCAGGGGCGGCGTGCCGCGGCCGACACGCAGGCGGAACACCGCCAGGCTGCGGCAATCGCGGCCCGCCGAGCCAAGCAGCATGCCGCCGCCGCTGGCGAGAACTGCCCCGCTCGCTTCGCGTCCGAGAACCGCGATGGCGGTTCCCGGCGCGATGAGCCGCACGCCGTCGCAGTTCTTCGGCGCCGCGCCTTCGCCCTCGACGCACAACGCCGCGCGATCCGCGCCGAAAGCGGGCGCAGCGCCAACGGCAACCGAAATGGCTTCCTCGAACGTGCGTGCGTCCAACAGATCGAGCACCAGCGTCCTGACGCCTTCGCCCAGCCTGATCGCCTGATCGCGGGCGCCTTTCAGCCCTTCGCGTTCGGCACGCAGGGCGGCGTTCTCCTCGCGCAGCTTTTCGATCACGTAACGCTGGAGATCGCCGACGTCGCGGCGCCGAAAACGCTGCGGCAGCAGCAAGGCGAGAAGCTCGCCGTCGTGAGACAGCTTCTCGCTGTTGAGGCGGATGTATGCCTTCACCGCTTCGGCGGCGGCTTCCGCCGGCGTGCGGACTTCGGCGCGTTCGCTCACGGCGCGCGCCGTCGGCTGGCGATGAAACGCTGCATACGCAACAATGGACCCGTCCGGTACGTCGCCTGAAAGTCTAACCATGAATTCGCCCGCGTTGAAGCCTGCTTTGCAAGTCCGTCCCCAACGCGCCGGGGTTCTGCTGCCATTGCCGCTCGGCGGCGCCTATGATTACATCCTCGATTCCGATGCGCCGCGCGGCACGCTGGTGGACGTGCCGCTCGGCCCGCGGCGCTACATTGGCGCCGTATGGCGGCCGCCGGACGGAACCGTCGATGAATCCAAGCTGAAGACAGCCGCGCCGCTGCCTGGCGAACCGCGGCTGCCGGAGTCACTCTGCAACTTCATCGATTGGGTGTCGCGATACACCCTCACCCCGCCGGGCCTCGTGCTGGCGCTGGCGCTGCGCGTGCCGCAGGCCTTTGCGGCGGAAGTCTCGCGTGTCGGCTACGTGCGCGGGACCGCAATGCCGCCGCGGATGACCCCGGCGCGCGAGCGCGTGCTCGAGGTCGCGGGTGACGGAATGGCGCGCAGTGCCGCCGCTCTTGCCGAGGAAGCGAATGCGTCGCCCGCGGTCGTCCGTGGGCTGATCGATGCCGGGGCGCTTGCCGAAGTCGCGCTGCCGGAGTTCTCGCCGTTCGCCTGCCCGGACCCGGGTTTCGCGACCTCCACGCTCAATCTGGAGCAGGAAGCCGCGGCGCGCACTTTGTGCGGCGCGGTCGCCAGCCAGCGATTTTCCGCAGCGCTGCTGGACGGCGTCACCGGCTCGGGCAAGACGGAAACCTATTTCGCCGCGGTTGCGGAAGCGCTTCGCCGCGGCCGGCAGACGCTCATCCTGCTGCCGGAAATCGCGCTCACCGTTCAGTTCCTCGACCGGTTTGCCGAGCGGTTCGGCTGCCGCCCGGCCGAATGGCATTCCGACCTGTCGCCAAAGGAGCGCCGCCGCACCTGGCGCGCGGTGATGAAGGGCGAAGCGCGGGTGGTGGTGGGCGCGCGCTCGGCGTTGTTCCTGCCGTTTCCCGAACTCGGCCTCATCGTCGTCGATGAGGAGCACGAGCAGGCCTACAAGCAGGAAGAAGGCGCCATCTATCACGCGCGCGACATGGCGGTGGTGCGCGCACGCATCGAGAATTGTCCGGTGGTGCTGGCGAGCGCGACGCCTTCGCTCGAAACCTACGTGAACGCTTCCACCGGGCGGTACAAATGGCTGAAGCTGCCGCGGCGCCACGGCGCGGCGGTGATGCCGGAAATCCGCCTGATCGATTTGCGCCACGCCCGCGCCGAGCCCGGCACCTGGCTGTCGCAACCGCTGCGCGAAGCGCTGGCGACAACGTTGGCGGCTGGCGAGCAGGCGATGCTGTTCCTCAACCGCCGCGGCTATGCCCCGCTCACGCTTTGCGAAGCGTGCGGACACAAGATGACGTGCAGCCAGTGCTCGGCATGGCTGGTGGAGCATCGCTATCATCGCAAGCTCATCTGCCACCATTGCGGACTCGACACCGCCCTGCCGCAGAGCTGCCCGCAATGTCACACACAGGCCAGCTTTATCGCCTGCGGCCCCGGCGTGGAGCGGGTGGCGGAGGAATTCGCGGCCGTGTTCCCGCACGCGCGCATGGCGATCGCATCCAGCGACACCATGCATGGGCCGGCCGAAACGCAAGCGGCCATCCGCGCCATGACCAAGCACGAGATCGACGTGGTGATCGGCACCCAGATCGTCGCCAAAGGTCACCATTTTCCGCAGTTGACTCTGGTGGGCGTGGTGGATGCCGATCTCGGCGGCTTCGACGGCGACATTCGCGCCCGCGAGCGCACCTTTCAATTGCTGCATCAGGTGTCGGGGCGGGCCGGCCGCGCCGAGAAGCCGGGACTCGTGTTGATTCAAACGCGCAACCCCGACGATGCGGTGATGAAGGCGCTCGCCTCGGGCGATCGCGACGCGTTCTACGAGCAGGAGCGCGTCTATCGCGAGCGCGCGCACGCGCCGCCGTTCGGACGGCTGGCGGCGATCGTTCTCTCCGGCGCGGACGGGGAACGCGTGCGGGACTGCGGCCGGATGCTCGCCAAAGCGGCGCCCGCCGGCCGCGGCGTGAAAGTGTGGGGACCGACGCCGGCGTTCTACCAGGTCCTCCGCGGCCGCACGCGCGAGCGGCTTCTGGTGCAGGCCGAGCGTCACGTGGATATCCAGGCTTATTTGCGCGCCTGGCTGGCGCGCGCGCAGTGCCCCAATGCCGTCCGCCTCACCGTCGATGTCGACCCGGTGAGTTTTTTCTGAACGGATCTGTGTAACAACCTTTGGGCTGCATCGGACGCGGAAAGATTAGTCCTACCCTCCCCTTGAGGGAGGGTCGAAAAATGCG
>DIZC01000067.1:8097-13679 GCA_002429315.1 Alphaproteobacteria bacterium UBA6038 | reverse complement strand
GCGATACGGTTCTCGGTCCCTTCCAGTTGCGATTGCAGCGCGAGGAAGTTCTGGTTGGATTTCAGATCCGGATAGCGCTCGACTACCACCATCAGCCGGCCCAACGCCTGGGTGAGCCCGTTCTGACTCTGCTCGAACTGCTGGAAGGCCTGCGGATTGGAGGTGACGTCCGGCGGCAGATTGACGGTGGTTTGCGTCGCCTTGGCGCGCGCCTGGATGACCTGGGTGAGCACCGTTTTCTCCTGGGCGGCGTAGCCCTTCACGGTGGCGACCAGATTGGGCACCAGATCGGCGCGGCGCTGATACTCGTTCTGCACCTGGCTCCAGGCGGCCTTCACGGCCTCGTCCTGCCGCGGCACCGTGTTGATGCCGCAGGAATTCAGTCCAAAGGCAATGACGAGAATTGCGCCCGCCCGCGCGACCAAGCCGACCGTCGATGTGCGCATGTCAGTCCCTTTCTAGGCTCGCGCCACTAAATGGAATGGCGCGCGGCAAAGAGCAAGCGGCGGTGGGGGCCGGGAACGGGCGAAAGAACGCGAAGCCGGCCTGTCCTATCGACGTCAGACTCCAGCGGCGGGGGTTTATCGCCGGCACTTCGCTGACGCAGTAGCTCTGTGGTAGGCTGCGAACCATGACCAGAGACTACAAAGACATCGTGACCCAGGAGCCCGGAAAGCGCGGTGGGCGGCCATGCATCCGCGGCATGCGCATCGCGGTTGCCGATATCTTGGGTTGGCTCGCAGCCGGGATGTCGCATGCCCAGATTCTTGCGGATTACCCCGAACTGACAGAAGACGATATCCGCGCCGCTTTAGCCTATGCCGCCGACCGCGAACGCCGCATCGTCACTGCGCCCGCGTGAAGCTGCTCTTCGATCAGAACTTGAGCCATCGCCTTTGCCGCTTGCTGGCTGACGTGTTCCCACAATCAGCACAGGTGAGCACGGCCGGGCTCGACCGCGCAGACGACAATGCCATCTGGGAATTTGCGCGACGAGAAGGTCTTGCGATTGTCAGCCTCGATTCGGATTTCGCCGATATCGCTGCCATGCGCGGAGCGCCTCCGAAGATCATCTGGCTGCGCTGCGGCAATCGGCCTACCGAGTTCGTCGAACGTCTCATCCGCGAACGCGCTGAGCCAATCGCGAGATTCGGAGAAGACGCGGCCGCGGCGTGTCTCGAACTCTACTGATTGAAACGAGCGGCGAAATTCCGGACGGCGATATGCCGGCCCTTTGCTCCTCCGCCGCATTCTCGCGCCGAAATGCATGCTGTGGTTCAGCACATCGTGCGCCTGGCAAAACCGGCTCCTGCGCAGCGCACAGGAGCCGGTTTCGCATTCAATCAGGGCGGCGGCGATTATGGACTGGTGTAGGTCACCGTCGTGCCGCAGCCGTGCAGGCTGTTGAGATAAACCTGGGTGACGTTCCAGCTGCCGGCGAGCGAGGTTAGCGTGCCGTTGGTGGAGCACTTGTCGCCGATCTCGTAGCCGGTGGAATCGTTCCACGCTTGCGGGTAGGCCGGATTGACCAGCGGCGTGGGCACGTTGTCGGTCATGGCTTCGGCGAATTCGTGTGACGACGCGAAGGTCAGGTAGTCGAAGCCAGAATTGCACTCCGGCTCGACGCTGTAGAAGATGTTGTGCTGTTTGTCGCGCTTCTTGTCGTCGGTGGCGAAATGATAGGCGCCGAACACGACGCAGGAGGCCTGCCCGTCGATCTCGATGGTGATATTGGCCGGGAAATAGACCATATACAGGGTGTTGAAGTCGTTCGGCGGCAGCACGCCGATGCTGATCTGATATTCCAGCTCCCTCTGGATATCCTCGTCCCTCAGCACTTTGCGTTTGATGTGCGGCGTCAGCACCACTTGGCCCAGATAGGTGCCGCGGTGAATCGTCTGGTTTGTGCTGGGGTGGCCGTTGATGGCCTGCACGCCCTTGGTGTTGTATTCCGTGAGCTGGTCCACATAGGTGCTGTCGACGAGCGCGGCGGTGAACAGTGGAATCTTATTCTGGGTTTGCCGCCGGACATGGCTGTTCCACATGACGGTCATCACCTTGACGTCCGAGAACACCGGACCGCCGTAGTAATTCATGTCGCTGGCCGGCGGCGGCGCCTGCTTGGCGACGGCCTGCAGCGAGGTTGGGCGGAACAGGTGGTAGTTCTTGGCCGGTCCCGCATTGACCGAAACGGCCCAGGTGAGCGCGGCGGTGGCCGCGCCCGCGGCCAGAAGGCGTTTGGAAATGGACATTGGAACTCCCCTTTGAATCAGCCCGGGCGGCGGAAGATGGCTCTCCGTCAGCATCAGGGCCAACGACCCGAACGCTCGCCCCCCTGCGAAGGTTCCCGCCCGACGCGGCGGAAGTCCGGAACTGAGCGAAGCACCGGGTCCGAAAGCGCCATCTTCACGTCAATATTGCTGGACCGAGCCGAGCGCGAAGGTTTCAAGCGCGCGCTGCCAGAAGCCGCGCTTCTCCCATTGCGCCAGATCGATTCTCGCGGCGCGCCGCAGATCCGCATTCACCACATCGGTCAGCTGTCTGGCGAAGGCCGAGTCCGCCACGCCCAGCACCACTTCATCGTTCAGCTTGCGGCTGCGGTTGTCCATGTTGGCCGACCCGATCACCGACCACGCGCCATCCACGATCAGAAGCTTGGTGTGGATGAAGGTCGGCTGATACTCGTAGATCTTGACGCCGGACCGCAGCAACTCGGCATAGAAATGCTGGCTGGCAAGGCGAACCCAGCGGTTGTCGTTGTGATCGTTGGGAACGAGGATGCGGACGTCGAGGCCGTCGCGCGCCTTGGCGCACAGCACGCGCCTGAGACTTTCGTCCGGCAGGAAATAGGGCGAGACGACGGCGATGCTGCGTCGCGCGCCCTGCAGCGACAACAGCACGAAATCTTCCATAGCAAACAGGTCCGGCGAGGGCGCGCTGGCGAACGGCACGAACTTCACCGGATCGCGCGGGTGCGAATCGGCGGGCGGATAGAACCTATCCCCCGCCAGAAGCTCGCCCTTGCCGAGCTGCCAGACTTCGCCGAACGCCCCCTGAAGATGCGCCGCCATCGGTCCCTCCACCCGAAACATCATGTCGCGCCATTCGGAGGAATTCCGCGCGTTGCCCAGCCAGGGATCGGAAATCGCGATCCCGCCGGTGTAGGCGACGCGTCCATCGATCACGATCGCGCGGCGATGGTTGCGCTTGTGATCGCGCGCCATCGCCCACGGCAGCGGCATCAGCGAATGGAACGTCATCGTCTTGCCGCCCAGCTTGCGGAACTGCTCGAATTTTCGGAGCGGCGCAGTCACCGCGCCGTAGGCATCGAGCGCGACGCGGACCTGCACGCCCGCTTTCAGTTTGTCCTCCAGGTGCCGCAGCACCGCATCGCTGAATTTGCCGTCGTCCCAGATGTAAACCATGAAATCGATCGACGATTTCGCGCCGTCGATGTCCGCCAGCAGAGCGCGCAGGAACGCGTCTCCATTGTTGAGCACCAGCGGCCGCGAGCCGGTTTCCACCGGCAGGGTCAGCACGTTGGAAACAAGCGACAGAAATCTGGGACTGCCCGCGGGCGGAACTTGCGCGTTGGGTGCGAAGAGCGATGGGCCTTTTCCGAACGGCAGAAACAGCGCCACGACGACGGTGATCGCCGCAACGCCGCCGAAGATCAGCAGGACGATCGCCCACCACGCCAGTCGGCGGCGGAGCGGCGCCAAGCCGGCGTCCAGCGTTCGCACCATCCATTGCCACGGCGACGAAGTCGCGCGGTGCCGTGCGGCGGACGTGGCGGACGATTTCTTTGTTCTCGCGCGGGGCAAGGCGTGGCGGCGTGGTTATGGCGGGACTGCAACGTGCCGGTCGGACCATCGTTCCGGCGCATCCGCGATTGCGCCGAGCGGCTCCGTTTCGAGGTCGGGGTAGGGGATGCCTCGGGATGAAGGATTTGGGTCACACGAGCCGCCACCCTCCTTTGATCGAAGCCAGAAGAAGCGTAGTATCTGCAAATCTAAGGACGATTAACGATGTGGAGAAAACTTAGCCTACCCACCGCAGTATTGCTGGCCACGATGGCGACGCAGGCGCAGGCAGCGCTTGTGATCTCGCCCACGGGACCGACGACGAATGTAAGCTGCGTGAGCCATGTCTGCACCGCAACCGCGGCCAATGCGGTTCTCGCCGTCAGCAGGGTCAGGAGGCTGCTCGCTTCCGGCAGCGTGAAGGTCGCCACCGGCTCGGCCGCGAACGATATCGAGATCGATGCGGCGTTCGGTTGGACAAGCGCAAGCACCTTGACGCTGGATGCGCAGCATTCCATCGCGGTCAACAATCCGGTCACGGTCAGCGGACCGGGCGGCCTCACCATTATCACCAATGACGGTGGCACCGGCGGTACGTTATTGTTCGCCAAGCCGGGCAGGGTGAATTTCTGGAGTCTTTCAAGCAGCCTGACGATTAACGGAAATGCCTACACGCTCGTCAACAACATCGCGACGCTCGCCAGCCACATCGCGTCCAACCCCAGCGGCTTCTACGCGCTTGCGGCCAATTACGATGCGACGCCGGATGGTGTTTACACGACAACACCAATTTCGACGGAATTCACAGGGGTCTTGAAAGGCCTCGGCAACACGATCTCATATTTGAAGGTTCACACCCCTAGGCCTGGTGGCGAAGCGGCATTGTTCTACCGGATCAGCGGAGGCGGCGCTGTAGCCGGCCTTGGTCTGACGCATGTGGATATCAGAGGCGAACAAATAGGTGGCATTGTCGCGGAGTTCGTTTCCGGACTGCTATTCAATGACTTTGTCACGGGGGCGTTGACAATAAACGGCAATGGTAACGGCGAAGCGGGAGGGCTGGCGTTGACGAATTCACAAGATGCCACAATCGACCGTTCTTATTCTGCGGCAAATGTCTCGGGCAATCACTCGACCCTGGGAGGTTTGGTGGCAGCCAGCAGCGGACCGATCACCAATTCATATGCTACGGGCTCGGTAACTGGTGGAAATAGTGCCCGCGTCGGCGGGCTGGTCGGCAAAGCTCAGGCCATGGTACTTTCAAAATCCTACAGCACAGGCAAGGTTGCGGGAGGCGATTGGGTCATCGCGGGCGGGTTGGTCGGCGAAAGCGGGGGTGTGGGCACTGCAAACATTGTTTCCGATTCCTATGCCACCGGTTCCGTCACTGGCGGTCAACACGCATCCGTTGGCGGATTCGTGGGACGCAATGACACCGGTTCTGGCACGGTAAATTCATTTGCCGATTCCTACTCCACAGGCTCCATCGTAGGTGGAGCGGGAAGTTCGATCGGCGGCTTTGTGGGCAAGGACTTCGGAACCGACAATTTCTCAGATTGCTATTGGGATACGACCACAAGCGGCATCACCGATCTGAGTCAGGGTGCGGGAAATGTTGCCAATGATCCGGGCATCACGGGGCTGACCACTGCTCAGCTTCAGTCCGGCTTGCCTGCAGGATTTAGTGCTTCGATTTGGGGAGAGAATTCGGGCATCAATGGCGGATTGCCTTATTTGCTGAGTATCCCGCCCGAATGATGCGACTACGCGGCTTTGGAT
>DIZC01000067.1:0-8074 GCA_002429315.1 Alphaproteobacteria bacterium UBA6038 | reverse complement strand
TGTGTATAAGAGACAGGAATTCGGGCATCAATGGCGGATTGCCTTATTTGCTGAGTATCCCGCCCGAATGATGCGACTACGCGGCTTTGGATTGTGGGGTCGAGCGAGACCATGATCTAGCGGGTTCGCGTGTTTGCAGGGATCATGCTTGGGGGACGCGCATGAAGATCATCCCGAAAATCTCGATTCTTCTATTTGCGATCGCGGTGAGTTTTACGTCGGCGGGTGCAACGACCCCAAACGTCACCGCGATCCCGACGATCGTGTCAGCGCCCGGGACCACGACTGGCCTTACCACGGGCGATTTCAGTGCGAGCACATGGGTCTATGCCAGCGGCTACTACAAAGCAGGCGATGGCGGAGGTGGATACTTCCAAAAGAATGGAACCGGTTGTGCTATTCCCTTAACCGTCACCTCTGCCACCTCCACCACTTTGACAGTATCCTCCACAGCGGGTGTGGAAAGGGGAATGTCGGTCAGCAGTACAACCGCTGGGATTCCTTCCGGGACAACCGTAGCGCGATTCAACTCAACTACGATATGGTTATCCCAGTCGGTGAGCTTCAGCGGCACCAGCGCTTTTGCCAGCGGCGGAGATAGCGGAACGACCATCGGTGATGCGCACGCTCCAGGGACAAACGGTAACGATTGTTTCACGCGCAAATCCAGCGCCAGCAGCGTCATGGAATGGGGTGCGTCGTGCAATGTGCATCAGATATCGGGCACCTATCCGGCGGCAGCTGGTTCGATAGCGGCCGGATCTACCACTTTTACGCCAACCGGCGGGCTCCCGAGCCCCACGCCACAGCCAGGACAGCCAATTGCGATTGTCGGTGCAGGTCCCGTACCGACAGGCGGCACTGCGCCGGGCGTGCTGTTCACCACCATCGATTCGGTCGACACGGTTCACAACACGATTACCCTGCACACGGCCGCAAGCAATCCGGTCGGCACATGGGTCGCGTCGGATGTAGATACCGCGTCGGGGACAAACGGCGTGTCCACTGGACGAAATAACTGCTGAGAAGGGAAGGCTCAGAAAATACAGCCCTCGTTGTCGTTCATTTGTGCCTCCTACCTAGCTAACGCGGCGTGAATTTTCGTGTGCGGTTTCGAACCGTACGAAACCGGAAACTGAAAACTCAGGGAAGAACCGATCCGTACACTGACGGAAAATCGCTCATAAGCTGTTGTAATTGTCTGGAGCGGGCGAAGGGAATCGAACCCTCGTATGCAGCTTGGGAAGCTGCCGTTCTACCATTGAACTACGCCCGCGTGGCCGCCCAGCGATAGCATATGGCAGCCGCCCCCTCCACCATGCTTCGCATGGTCCCCCTCCTCCCGCGCCGCGGGGGAGGGGGACCTATTCCGAAGCGAACCTATTTCCCCGACCAGGTGACCTGGGCGTGGGTGCCCTCGCTGTCCTTCGACGCCAGCACCTGGATGGCCTTGGCGCCGGAGGACGCGGAGTACAGCAGCGTGCCGGCATCGTTGGCGTCGAGCGTCTGCTGAAATCCGGCGGCCGCCGCCTTCTGCTTGTAGAACCCGATCACGTCGGCCGGCGCGGAGCGGGTTTCGAACACCACCGTTCCGCCGCGGCCGCTGCTGTCGCCGCCGCTCACCGACGAGGTCACCTTGGCGCCGGGATAGACGCCGAGGAACGCCGGCAGCTTGCCGCCGACATTCACGCCGGTGGCGTCGATGTCGACCACCGCCTTGCCGCCGTCGGTCGCGTGCATGGTGAAGTGCTCGCCATTGCCGGAGATGGTGACGTTGCCCTGCTTGCCGTCGCCGCCGCGCATGGTGAAATGCTGGCCGTTGGCGGAGATGCTGACGCTGCCGTCCTTGTCCTTGATAACGACGTCGGCGCTCTTGTTCTGGTCGCAACCGGCGAGCACGACCGTGCCGGCCAGCAGCAGAAGAAAAACCCGCGCGCGCATCTTTTGCCCTCCCCAAAGCGGTGTCCGCGATTTTCCGCAAAGGCCGCGCCGAACGCAAGGCAGGTGCAAAGATTGCCGCCCGCCTGTACGACGGCCGCGAGGGAGATGACATGACGCCCTTCGTCCTGTTCGGCCCGTCGCATCTCGCCGCGCTGGCGCTCACGATTGCCCTGCCCGCGGCGCTCGTGATCATCGCCCGCCGCCACCCTTCCGCACGTCCTCCCATCCGCTGGAGCCTGGCGGCCGTGCTGCTCGGGGTGTGGGTGTGGTGGTACGCCCTCGCCTGGCACCGCGGCTGGCTGACCATCGGCGACGCGCTGCCAATGAACCTGTGCGATTGGGCGACCATCGCCACCATCGTCACGCTGCTTCATCCGAACCAGAAGAGTTACGAGCTCGCGTATTTCTGGGCGCTGGGCGACACCGTGCAGGGCATGATCACGCCGGACACGCCGTACGATTTTCCCGAAGTGCGGTTTCTCATCTTCTTCGTCTATCACGGCGGCATTCTGGCGGCGGTGCTGTACCTGACGTTCGGCTGCCGGTTGCGCCCATGGCCGCAATCCATTCCGCGCGTGGTGGCATGGTCGCTCGTTTATCTCTGCGCCGCGGCGGCGGTCGATGTTGCGCTAGGCACCGATTACGGCTTTCTGCGCGCGCCGCCCGCGCAAGCATCGCTGTTCGATTTCCTGTCGCCGTGGCCGTATTACATTCCGGAACTCGTCGGGCTCGGGCTGATCTCCGCCGCGATGTATTACGCGCCGTGGTTCATCGCCGACCGACTGCATAGCGGCGCGCGAGCAATTTTCATCCCCCGCGCTGACGGTCGATCTTCGTGAGTGCCGGAAATTGATGAGGCGGCCGGCGCCATATGCGCTGCAGCCGCCTCATCCTGCCCCCTTCAATGCGGACCCTCAAAACCGCGAGGCTGTACTCTCCCCCACGCGGACCCGCGGCACACCAAGTGTGCCGTGGCCGATGCCCGGCGCAACGGGGATGAACGGGTCGTCAGCGGATTCCGCAACAGTGTGGATTCGCAGCAACAATCGGCCTGATCGAATGTTAAGGCCCGCCGCTAATCCTGCCGAAAATGCTTCGACAGCCTGAGCCCCTGGCTCTGGTAATGCGAGCCGATGCCTTGCCCATAGACCTCCGGCGGGGGCTCAGTCAGCCGCTCGAACACCAGCCGCCCGATGATCTGGCCGTGCTCGATGATAAACGGCACTTCCCGGGAACGCACTTCCAGCACGGCGCGCGAGCCGCGGCCCCGCCCCATCTCGTGGCCGAAGCCGGGATCGAAGAAGCCGGCGTAATGAACGCGAAATTCGCCCACCAGCGGATTGAACGGCACCATCTCGGCGGCGAACTCCGGCGGTATGGAGACCGCTTCGCGCGAGGCAAGGATGTAGAACTCGTCGGGATCGAGCACGATGGTGCCTGAGCGGCTCGCGGTAATCGGCTCCCAATAATCGAGCGGATCGAGCATGCCGCGGCGATCGATATCGATGATTCCGGTGTGGCGGCGGGCGCGCCAGCCGACCTGCCGCTGGACATCGCCTTTGAGATCGGCGGTGAGCGCGAGACCGTTCTCGATATCGGCGAATCCGTCGACCAGCGGCTGCTCCTCGTGCAGCCGCTTCAGTTGCGTGTCGGTGAATTGCGGCGAGCCGCGCCGCACGCGCAGCTGGTTCAGCCGCGAACCCTTGCGCACGAGCACGGGAAAGGTGCGCGGGCTGATCTCGGCATAGAGCGGTCCGCGATAACCCGGTTCGATGCGATCGAAGGCCTGCGCGCGATCGGTGATGAGGCGTGTGAAGACGTCGAGCCGGCCGGTGGAGCTCTTCGGATTGGCGATGCCGGAGACGCGGAAGGAGAATTCCGCGCTTTCCAGCAGCGGCACCATATAGACGCAGTGCGTCTCCAGCACGGCGCCGTTTTCCAGATCGATTTCGTGCATCGCCACCGCGCCCAGCTTCTCGCGTACGGTGGCGTTCGGGCCCGGCAAGAAGCTCGCCCGCACCCGCCACGCCACCGGTCCCAGCCGCAGGTCGAGGCTGGCCGGCTGGATCTGCGCCTCCTCGACATCTTCGGTGGCGAGCACTTCGCGGCGGGCGCGGATCAGCCGCTTGAGCACATGACTGGGCAGGATGCCGGTCGAATGGCGGCCATAGCTTTCGCCGCTTTCATCCGGTTCGCCGAATAGCGTCTCTGCCGCTTCCGCCATGCGGGATTCATAGGCCTGACATGCGCTGCCGTCACGCGGGCAAAGCAGAAAACCTGTGCAAGCCTTGTGGTGGTGAAGAGGGCTCTTCCATGCGTTCTCTGCTTTTGTTGCTTTTGATGGCCGGACCGGCAGCGGCGGCCTGCGGGCCGACGGGCCTTTACGAAGGGACGGCCAAAGCCGGTCCGCCGCCGCGCGCGGAAGTCACCCTCAATCTTTATTGTGAAGGCGGCGCGCTTAAGGCGCAGATTTTCACCGACAGCGGCGACTTCAAGGTGCTGAGCGTGACCGCGGAAGGCGGCCACACCAAACTCCACATCGACACCTACGCCGCTCTGGCCGATGTCGACCTCACCAGCCAAGGCGACACGCTCTCCGGCACGGTGGATGTGGCCGGCGAGAAGGGGGCGATCGCGCTCACCCGCAAATCGGATTCGCCCGGCGCCAACGCGCTGCTGCCCCGCCTCGACCTCAGTCCCGCGCAATGGCGCGAGGATCTCGACGCATTGGCGCGCGAGCTGCCGAAACGCCATGCCAACGCGTTCTTCTTTTTGAAGAAGCCGGAGTTCGACGCGCGGGTTGCCGTGCTGCGGGCGAAGCTCGATCGCTTGAATGGGGACGAGGCGTTCGTCGCTTTCAGTCAGATCGTCAACGCGATCGGGGACGGTCATACCGTCATTGTCCCGCCGAAAGACCGCGCCGACCTGCCGCTCGAACTGGCGATGTTCGGCGACGACATCCGCGTCGTGGGCGCCGGCACGGCGTACGCAAATCTGCTCGGCACGAAAGTAATCGCCATCGGCGGCGTTCCCGTACGGGAGGCGTTTGCTCGCGAGATGACGCTCACCCCATCGCAGGAACTGCCGGAACTGCGCAACGGACGGGTGGTTGTCTACCTCGCCCGCGGACTCACGCTGCATGGCCTCGGGATCACACCTGACCGCGACCATGCCCTCTACACGGTGCGCGACGACCGCGGCCGCGTGTTTACCGCCGACGTGAAGACGCTTGGAGCCGGCGAAGAGGCAAAGCTCAAATCGCTCTATCCAGCCGGCATGCTGAGCAGGCAAAACCCGGACGATCCGTTCTGGTGCAGGCAAACCGGGGACGCGCTGTACTGTGCCTGGCATTCCTACCAGGATCTCAAGGCCAAGATGGAGAAGATGCATGCGCTGATTGCGCAAACGCACCCGAAAAAGCTCATCGTCGACATGCGCGACAATGGCGGCGGCGACAACACGGTCGGCGATGCACTGTTGATAAAGCCACTGAAGGCGGATGCTTACTTCAACGTGAAAGGGCGGCTCTACGTGCTCGTCGGCCCTCTTACATTCTCAGCGGCCATGAACAATGCCGCGCAGTTTCAGGATGAAACCAACGCGATTCTGGTTGGCGAGACGATCGGCGAGAAACCGAACTCCTATCAGGAGCCGCGGCAGTTTCGCCTTCCGAACTCGCACATCGTGGTGCGCGTCTCCACGCTCTACTATGCCTTCCGCAAGCACGGCGAAAACGCCGTGCGCCCCGAGAAGGAGATCATCCCCAGCTGGGCGGATGTGAAGGCCGGTCGCGATCCTGTCTTGGAGTGGGTGCTGCGGCAGCCGGTCCGCTGAGCTAATCGCGATCTACCGGGCGGCGGCTGCGCGAGCGGAGCGCAAAGACGCCATTCACGACCTGGCGAAAGAACCCGGCCGTCACCGTTCCACGCGCAAATCGGCCACTTGCCTGCGGGACAAGATCGAAGCCCGGCCAGGTGAAGACATTTGCCTCGTCGAGAATGAGCCAGGACCGGTGGCCCGGGTCGATCCCGATGCCGCTTTGAGGTTCTGCGGTATCGGCAATGCATTCGCGCCGGGCTCCGGCGGGCGCGTGGTAATCGGCAGAACGGTTACCCGCGATCCAGTCTCTGTTGGCTCGACGGCCGCAATCAGGCAGGGGCGCGGCTTCCTGCCCTCGTTTTGACCGGCAGCCTGCTCGCGCGTCCAGAGGAAGTAATGTTCGACAATCTGGCCGACTTGCGGCTCGCCGGCCGCCACCGCTAATCCTCAGGCAGATGCGCGAGCTTAGCACTCTTCATCGCCTCGATAGTCTCCCGCGGCAGATCGACCGTTCGGACCGCCTTTGTCGACCGCTCCTCGAATCGTCTGAGACGCTCGTAGTCCTCGGCAGCGAGCAGAACGAGGGTTGGCCGGCCATGGCGTGTGATCGTGACCGGCTCGCGCCGCGCGATGCTGCTGAACTCGCCCAGCCGCTTCTGGAACTCGCTGGCATTGGTGATGGTCATGTGTCGCCGGAGATAAAAGGCCCAACCAAGATAATCCGGGAAATCCGGATTTTCAATGAATTTGCGACCGAGACCGAACCTGTTTCTTCGTAGGCCTTGAGCCGCCCCAGTCTTTAGGCTACATTGTAGCTCAGGGGAGAGTCCATGACGGCAAATTCAGTGGTTCGCGCGCGCATTGACCAACGCATCAAGGACGAGGCCAGCGCCATCCTCGGCGCCGTGGGACTCACCGTCTCCGACGCCGTGCGCATGATGCTCGTGCGCACGGTGGCCGAAAAAGCATTGCCGTTCGATCCGCTGGTGCCCAATGCGAAAACCATTCGCGCGCTCAAGGCGGCGCGCCGTGGCGAGCTCCGTAAGGCCGCCAACATCGGTGAGCTGATGGCCGATTTGAATGCGGACGATTAGGCGCACAACGCAATTCAAGCGCGATTACAAACGGGAGGCGAAGGGGCGTTTTGCGAAGACGCTCGAAGATGACCTGCGCGCCATTCTTTCGCTGCTGATGTCCGATGCTCGCCTGCCCGAAAAATATCGCGATCACCCACTCGCCGGCGAATGGAAGGATTTTCGCGATTGTCACGTGCGGCCCGATCTCGTGCTCATCTACCGCAAGCCCGATGGCGAGACACTGGAGCTTGTCCGCCTCGGCTCGCACAGCGAACTCAGCTTTTGACCGCATGAGTTCACATCATCCGCTGGGCGTGAGCCCGCAGATCATGCTTTCGCGAGAAAATGATGAATCTCGTCGATGGCGTCGGCGAGGCCGCAGCGGCGGATGGGGGCTTGGGGGGGGAAGGCGGTAAGCAGGCGCGAGGGCGTCGCGGGCTCGAGGATGACGAAGCAGCCTTTGTCGTCCTGCGAACGAATCAGGCGGCCAAACGCCTGCTTGAGCCGCAGGCGCGTCAGCAGATCGTCGTAAGTCTTGCCGAAGCGGGCGCGGCGCGCCTTGTGCAGGATGCTGGGCTTGGGCCACGGTACCTTGTCGAACACCACCAGCCGCAGCGAACGGCCGGGCACATCGACGCCGTCGCGCAATGCATCCGTGCCGAGCAGGCAGGCGTTTTCTTCGGCGCGAAACAGATCGACCAGCGCGCCGGTGTCCAGCCGGTCCACATGCTGGGCGTAGAGATTGAGTCCCGCTTCGGCGAGCGGCGTTGAGATGCGGCTCTCGACCGCGCGCAAGGCGCGCACCGCGGTGAAGAGTCCCAGCGCCCCGCCGCCGCTCGCGAGGAACAGGTCGCGATAGGCGGCGGCGAGCTGGTCGGCATCGCGCCGGTTTACGTCGCGCACGATGAAGATGCGCGCCTGCTCGGCATAGCGGAAGGGCGAGCCGAAACTCGCGCGCTTCGGCGGCTCCGGCAGATGCGCCGCGCCGGTGCGCACCTCCGCCGATTGCCAGTCCTCGGCGTTCTCGGGCGCATCGCGCAATGTGGCGGACGTAATGAGGGCACCGTGCGCCGGCAGCAGCACGTTGGCCGCCAGCGGAATCGTGGGATCGATCCAGTGGCGCCTGAGCCCCACATCGAAATCGCGGCCGTCCTCGCGCACGATCTCGAACCAGTCGACGAATTCACTGCGGCCTTCGCCGCTCTCCAGCGCATCGAGCATCCCGATCCAAGCCGGGA
>DIZC01000122.1 GCA_002429315.1 Alphaproteobacteria bacterium UBA6038 | reverse complement strand
ATGAGGTTCAGGGGCTCAGGTCATCACCAGTGACATGTCACTAGCTCCTAGGGGGAACCCCTACTATTAGTTATGGCCTAGAATCTTAGGTCCGAGGTTCGGACTCGCAACGCACCGTCATATACTCGCATTCGACGTAGGTTTAAACGTCCGTGCTTTCCATTTGATGCATCGTAAGTTTTTTGGGGCTCAAAAATACCGTTGTTAATTGCCTCCTAGACCCTAGCACCAGCCTCGCTTCTAGCTGGGTGTGGTCTGTCACTCTTAGCGCCCGATTTCTAACTGACAGATGAACACCCATTGCCTCTAATTAGAACGGTATATCCTCGGGGTTGATCTCCTCATCAGTTTCGTTCTCCGTTTCGCTGCGCGAGTCTGCCTCTTTGACAGTCTCCATCTTGCCAGCGTCGTATTTGATTGCGTGGTCGCGGACTAGTTACAGCTTCTCGTGCACGAGCGCCTTTAAATGCTCAAGTACATCCCCCGCGCGATCAAACGTCATGCATAAGTACCAAACAAAAGTGACGCGCTTCACTATCAGATGCAATAGCTCTGGTTCATTTTCATTTAAAAGCAAAGCGTAAACGACCTGCACCGTGCGTAACGCCGTGCGTGAGCACCAACTCCTAACGCCATCGGCAGTAATTCTGACTCCGAAGCCGGTGAGCGTGTCGTCCTGATAGATGCAAGCGCCATTCTCCGGCGCTTTCAATGCCTTGATTGAGAGGTCGGTGAGCCGCATTGCATCCTCCATGTCTCGGCTGTCTCTCGCGCGTGATACGCGGACGCGTGATTTCCAATGTGCCTCCATGCACATTGTATCAAGGCGAAAACACAAGAGATGAAGGGGCTAGGCGCTGCTATGAGACAGCATAAGCAACATCAAATTAAATTACGAATGCGTTGCTCTACCGGCTGAGCTAAGGCGGCTTACCTTTCGCACTGCGCTCGTGGCCCACAGGCTGGCGCGGCCCCTGTCTACCGTCTGCACAGCCGTGCCGCAAGGATGCAGGAATCCGGACGCACGCGACGCTGCGCCGGCGACGATGGTGGCGCTCGGCCATGCCGGACGCGCGGAATACGTAGCGAATTGTTAACGACGTTGGCCCGAAGATGGTTACCGTCTTCTGTCCGGGCGAATTCCGATGAGCGATATTTGCGAACTCTGCCGCCGCGCCGATCTGCTCCAGATCTACGAGCCCCACGGCTCGACACGCGGCCTGAAGGTTTACCTCTGCGACTGTTGCGGGCTGGTGCAAAGCCTGCCGCGCATCGATCGCGCGGGCCGTGCGCCCGCAGCGATCTCCGGCGGCGCGGATTGGGGCGATGTGCGCACCGGAAAGAGTTTCCGCACCCAGGCGGCGATTGCCGCCCTCAAGCGCCATGCCGATTTCAACGGCGACCTTTCGGTTCTCGACGTCGGTTCCAATCGCGGCAGTTTCGTGCAGGCGATGCTGCAGACAGCGCCCCATGCGGCGATCACCGCGATAGAACCCGACGCGCGCATCGCGGAGTCCTGTGCTCATGCCGAGCGCACCGAGGTCGTTTGCGCCCGCATCGAGGATGCCGCGCTCGAAACCGAACGCTTCGATATCGTCCATTCCTGCCACACCATTCAGCATCTCGCCGAGCCGGCGCGGGTGCTCGCCGATCACTGGCGGGGGCTGAAGCCCGGCGGCTTGCTGATCCTCGATGCGCCGAACATCGCGCTGATCGACTCCGGCGACATCGCCGAGGAATGGTTCATCGACAAGCACCTGTATCATTTCTCCGCCCGCACCCTGATGCGGCTCGTCTCAGCCGCAGGCTTCGTCGTCGTTGCGGCACCGGATCTGGCCGATCGCAAAAACCTCCTGATTGTCGCGCGCAAGATGAATTGCGGCGCGCGGCCGCTGCTCGCCGATTCCCGCGAAGTCGCGGAAGCGGCCCGGCTGATTTCCGCCTATCAGGCCGCCCGCGCGCGCAATCTCGCGGCACTCACCTTCGTCGCCGCGGAGATCGCGGCAATGGCGCCGAAGCGCGTGGCAATCTGGGGCGCCGGGCGCCTGTTCGACAGCCTGGTGGTTCACGGCGGTTTCGTGCCCGCGATGCTTTCGCATCTCATCGACCAGCACCTGCTCAAGCACGTGGACAGCCGTTTCGGCCGGCCGCTGGACGCGCCGGAATCGCTGGCGCGCGCGAACCCCGACGTCGTGATCGTCATGTCGCGCGGATTTGCCGACGAGATCTGCGCCGAAGCGCACCAGCTCGCGCCACGAGCGGAGATCATCACCTATTCCGATCTGCTTCAGCGCGCCCACCTGCGCAAGGCGGCCTGATGAACCGTTCGCCGCAACCGTGAACGGCGGGCTTTATTTCCGATGAAGACCTTGCTGATCGTTTCCGGCGGAATCGAAGCGGCCGACGCGGCGAAGCGCGCCAAGGAAATGGGGCTTTACGTCGTGGTGTCGGATCGCGACGTGGCGGCTCCGGGCTTTGCCCATTCCGATTCCTGCCTGATCGCCGATGTCTACAGCCCAGACGAAACGGCAGCGGCCGCCGAGCGCTACAGCCGCAAGATTCGCAAGATCGACGGCGTCATCTGCGTGGCGGCGGATGCGCCGCTAACGGTTGCCGCCGTGGCCGAGCGGCTCAGGGTTCCGGGCATTTCGCGCGACACCGCAACCGTGGCCAGCGACAAGCTTGCGATGAAGCAGCGCTTTCTCGCGGCCGGGCTGCCGATCCCGTGGTTTTCACCGGTGGCCACCGTGCAGGCGCTGCAGCGCTTTGCCATCGAGCGCTGTCACAACCTCGTCATCAAGCCGGTCGACAGCCGCGGAAGCGGCGGCGTGCAGCGGATCGCGCAGGTGAAGGATCTGGACCGCGCGTTTGCGCTTGCGCGCCAGCACTCGCCGACCCAGCGGGTGATGGTGGAGGAATACCTGGAGGGGCCGCAGGTCTCAACGGAATCGGTCGTGATCGACGGACGTTGCTACACGCCCGGATTCTCGGATCGCAACTACGAATTCGTCGAACGCTACGCGCCGTTCTTTGTCGAAAACGGGGACGATCTCCCCAGCCATTTGCCGCCGGATATCCAGGCGAAGGTCAGGGACGTTGTGGCCCAGGCGGCAACCGCGCTGGGCGTGACCAACGGAACCGTCAAAGGCGACATCGTCGTCCACAACGGCGAGCCTTACTTGATCGAACTGGCGGCGCGCCTTTCCGGCGGCTTCTTCTGCACCCACGAGATTCCGCTCAACACCGGAGTCGATTTCATCGGCGCGGCGATCCGCGTGGCGCTCGGCGAGTCGGTCTCTGCGGAAGACCTCACACCGAAGCAGCAAATCCCGGTGGTGCAGCGCTATGCTTTTCCGCAAGCCGGGCGGGTCACGCACATTTCCGGCGCCGAGCAGGCGCGCGAAATTCCTGGCGTCCAGGAAGTGGTGATTACCGCCGCCCCAGGCGACATCATTCCGCCGCCGGGCGACAAGCGGCCCTCCGCCGCCATGGTGCTCGCAACCGGCGCCTCGCGCGAGGCGGCGCTGTCTGCCGCCAACGACGCGCTGGCGCGCATCCGTATCGAAGTCGCGCGCTGATCGCCGGCGGCGGCTGTTGAACAAGCGACTTGTCGCGCGAAGGCAAGGATCGGTTGGCGGCGGGCTTCGCCCGGCAAAGTTGCCGCCTTGGGGAAATTTCTGCCGCTGGCAGCGCAATTCTTGCCCCATCGCACATCATTTGTGATTGACCGCCACCGGCGATCGGCCGAGCATTACGGCCAATTGAGGGGCCGGCCATGAGACGCTTTCGCATTCGCCGCTTTTTGTGCGCTGCGCTCATTCTCAGCGCCGGCGCGCTTACCGCATCCGCCGCCACGCCGGCGCTCGCGCAATCCGCCGAGCGGCTGGAGGGAGTGCTCACGGTCGTGTGGGGCGATCCGCCTCCCCGGATGCCTGGAGGCGCGGTGCGCTTCACCCTGACGTTGCCGGATGGCACCGCCTATCCGCTGCAGATCGGCGCCGCCCAGCGGAACACCGCCATCCGCAATTTCGGCAAGCCGGTGGTGGTGCAGGGCCGCAAGATCACCGATGCAAGCGGGCGGCGGGCGGTTGTCGTCAGCCGCCTTACGGCCGGTGTGCAAGGCACGCAGTCGGAACCGCCGCCAACGACAGGCCTGAAGCGGACGCTGTATATCCTGCTCAGATACAGCGGGGATTCCCAGCAGCCGCATATTCCGGAGTTCTATGCCGACCTGACCAATCCAACCGTCCCCGTCACCGGATCGAACATTCCGGCGACCATCAACGGCTTCTTCGCCAAGACGTCGTGGGGGAAGCTGCAGTGGCTGGCCGATGTCGGCGGCGTGGGCGGACTGAACCCGACCGGCTGGCTGACCCTGCCCTATGGCAAGAGCCATTACGCGAATTGCGGCGCGAACTCAAGCTGCGCCGATGTCGCTGCGATCGCGAAGGATGGCATGACGCTGGCCGCTCGTGTGGGCATCGACACCTCGGTGTACGACGCCATCAATTTCGTCCTGAACGACGATCTCGACTGCTGCTCGTGGGGCGGCGGCTTCATTTACAACAACAAGATCTATCACGGCACCTGGGAAGCGCCCTGGGGTCAGGACACCTCGTTTTACGCGCACGAGCTCGGCCATGCGCTCGGCCTGCCGCATTCGGGATGGGCGTATTACTCCTACGACAGTCCTTGGGACGTGATGAGCATGCGGACTCCGGTGGCCAAGACGGAATGCGGCCGCTACCTTTCGGCAAACAATCGCGGCCAAGCGGTGACGCTCTACTGCGCGGCGCCGGGCGACGGCTATATTGCTCCGCACAAGGATTATCTCGGCTGGATTCCGGCCGCGAATGAGGTGGTGTTCACCGCGCCGGCGACCAAAACCGTCACGCTCGAAGCCAACGCCTGGCCGCTGAAGAGCGCGGTGAAGCTGATCAAGATCTGTCTTGCCGGCCTGGACTGCACGGGCGCGCACGCGCACTACCTCACCGTCGAAGCCCGCATCCACAGCAAGCCTTACGAGAAGGGCGAGCCGGGCGACGGCGTGCTGGTTCAGGATTTCAAGGCGGACCGCGCCGCCATCGGCGGCGGCTGCTTCTTCAACAACCAGAGCGGCTGGGTGGTGCCGATCGATGCCACGCCGGGCGATTACGACAGCGGGAAGTGCAACTCCGGAGGCCGCCGCTGGCCGTCCTATGCGCTGGGCAATGCTCTGTTTCAGGCGGGACAAACCTACTCCAACCGCACCTATCTGGTTTCCGTGGCGGTGCTGAAGGAGAACACTTCCTCCTTCACCGTCGAGGTGACGCGCAGCAAGTAGCGGCGGAGCGACCGCCACGCGGCAAAAGAGGCGGCGCGCATCGCGGCCACGCCGCCGCTGAAGAGCTGCGCTCCTACCTGAAGAGCCACGGGATGACCTGCGATGCCGAATCGCGTTCGCGGCGGCAGATACCCCCGGCGCCAAGATCCTTCAGAGAATAGAACGAGTGTCCCCGCCCCGACGCGGAACCTGCGCTTTGCCCTTCACGTTCTTTGAGGCGGCCATCGCGGGATATCAACAAATGAGGGCTTGTGCGGTACGCGGGAGTTTTTTCGCCTCGCTCGGCCTCTCCGCCTGCTCGTCCGTGCAGTCCGCGCTGGCGCCGGAGGGCGATACCGCCCGCGCCATTCTCCAGCTCTTCTGGTTCTTCACCGCGGTTTGCGCAGCAGTCTGGCTGATCGTGATGGTGCTGATGGTGGTGGCGGTCGCGCGGCGGCGTGTGGCCGTTCCCGATCCGGTGCTCGAGCCCGATCCCGTACAGGAGCGCCGGATCGGCTGGATCATCGGCGGCGGCATCGCGGCGACAATCGCCATTTTCGTCGTCTTCACCATCGCCAGCTTCCTCACCAACAAGAGCTTCGCCGAGCCGCGGCCGCACGGGCTCATCGTCAAAGTCACCGGACATCAATGGTGGTGGCAGGTGGATTACGAGGCCCACGAGCCAGACCAGACCTTCCAGACCGCCAACGAGATCCACATTCCGGTGGGCCAACCGGTGAAGCTCGATTTCGAGTCGCCGGACGTGATCCACAGTTTCTGGGTTCCGAACCTTGCCGGCAAACAGGACCTGATCCCCGGCCGCTACACCTCGCTCACCATCGAGGCCGACAAGCCCGGCATCTATCGCGGCCAGTGCGCGGAATATTGCGGTATCCAGCACGCGCACATGGCGATGTACGTCGTGGCGCAAACTGCCAGCGATTTCTCGCAATGGCGCGCGCAGCAGCTCAAGCCGGCCCAGGCACCCAACAACGCTGAACTGCGCCACGGACAGCAGGTGTTTCAATCCGGCGCCTGCGCCATGTGCCACACCATCACCGGCACCAATGCCGGCGGCCAGGTGGGTCCCGACCTCACCCATTTCGGCAGCCGCATGACCATCGCTGCGGGAACGGCGCGCAATTCGCTGGGCAACCTTTCCGGCTGGATCGCCGATCCGCAGCGGATGAAGCCTTACACCCGAATGCCGCCGGTGGCGCTCACCGGTCCCGATCTGCTGGCCGTCTCGCATTATCTGGAAAGCCTGAAATGAGCGCCGGCTCCGAACCCCTCCGCGACACCGATCTCGGCGAGGCAGAACTCGAAGCCCGGATCACCTCCCTCTGGCGCACGCCGCGCGGGCTGATCGGCTGGCTTTCCAGCGTCGACCACAAACAGATCGCGCTGCGCTACATCGTGACGGCGTTCCTTTTTATGGGGCTGGCGGGGATCGGCGCGGTGCTCATGCGCCTGCAGCTCGCCACGCCCGATGCGCATGTCGTCGGCCCGGACCGCTACGACCAGCTCTTCACCATGCATGGCTCGACCATGATGTTCCTCTTCGCGGTGCCCATCATGCAGGCGGTCGGGCTCTATTTCGTGCCGCTGATGATCGGCACCCGCGACGTGGCGTTCCCCCGCCTCAATGCCTTCAGCTACTGGATGTACCTGTTCGGCGGGCTGATGCTGTGGTTCTGCTTTCTCTCGAACAACGGCCCCGACGTCGGCTGGTTCAGCTACACGCCGCTCGCGCTCACCCAATACAATGTCGGCCACCGCGCCGATTTCTGGGCGCAGATGATCACCTACACGGAAGTGGCCGGGCTCGCCGTCGCCGCGATCACGATCGTCACCGTCTTCAAAATGCGGGCACCCGGCATGACACTGGACCGCATTCCGGTTTTCGTGTGGGCCGCGCTCGTCACCGCGTTCATGGTGCTGTTCGCCATGCCGGCGGTGATGGTGGCGAGCACCATGCTGATCCTCGACCGTCTGGTGAATACCCATTTCTTCGATGTGTCGCTGGGCGGCGACAGCCTGCTGTGGCAGCACCTGTTCTGGTTCTTCGGGCATCCGGAGGTGTATTTCATCTTCATTCCGGCAACCGGTTTCGTTTCCACGATCATTCCCGTTTTCGCGCGGCGGCCGATGTTCGGGCACACGGCGGTCGTGCTGTCGCTGGTCGCCACCGGGTTCCTGTCCTTCGGGCTGTGGGTGCACCACATGTTCGTCACCGGCCTGCCGCGGCTGGGCGAAAGCTTCTTTACCGCGTCCAGCATGGCGATCGCGGTGCCTTCAGGCGTTCAGATTTTCTGCTGGATTGCGACCTTGTGGAGCGGCCGGCCACGTTTCGCCACGCCGCTGCTCTTCGTGCTCGGCTTCATCTTCAATTTCGTCATCGGTGGGATGACCGGCGTCATGGTCGCCTCCGTGCCGCTCGACACGCAGGTGCATGACACCTATTTCGTGGTGGCGCACCTCCACTATGTGCTGATCGGCGGCTCGGTGTTCCCGCTGATCGCCGCGGTCTATTACTGGTTTCCGAAAGTCTCCGGCCGCATGCTGAGCGAAACGCTCGGCAAATGGAATTTCTGGATTGCCTTCATCGGGTTCAATCTCACCTTCTTCCCGATGCACATTCTCGGTCTCGAAGGCATGCCGCGGCGCGTCTACACCTATTCCGCCGACATGCCGTGGGGCGGACTAAACCTGCTGTCCACCATCGGCGCGATCATCTTTGCCTTCAGCTTCCTCATGTTGTTCTGGAATATCGCGCGCAGCCTGATGCGCGGCGCGGCCGCCGGCTCCAATCCATGGGATGCGGAAACGCTGGAATGGGCCACGACCTCGCCGCCGCCGCCGCAGAACTTCACCCGCATCCCAGTGGTCAGCAGCCTGATGCCACTGTGGGAAAACCGCGAGACCTTGCCGGCCATTACCGGCATGCGCGCCGACCGCCGCGAAGTGCTGGTTGGCACGCTCACCGAAGCCGAGCCCGACCTGCGCGAATCCTCGCCCGATCCTTCGATCTGGCCGCTGTTCGCCGCCATCGCCACGGGCATTACCTTCCTATGGTCCATCTACACGCCTTGGGCCGTGATCTATGGCGCATTGCCCATCACCATTACGCTGATCGGCTGGTTCTGGCCGAAAGGCACCAAGGAGGACGAGTCGTGAAGACGCGGATCGTCCTCAACGTGGCGCCGGTGCCGGAGAATTCCTTCGGCTCGCGCACGCTCAGCTGGTGGGGAACCATCGCCTTCATGTCGCTCGAAGGCATGGGCTTCGCGCTCGCCGCCGGCGCGTACCTTTACCTGCGCACCATCGAGCCCAACTGGCCGATGAGCGTGCCGCCGCCGGACCTTCTGCCCGGCACGCTGGTCACGATCATTCTGCTTGTGAGTGTCATCCCCAATTACTTCCTGGAGCATTGGGCGCGCGCTTACGACACGGTGAAGGTGCGCGTCGGCCTGGTGGTGATGACCCTGCTCGGCATCGCGCCGGTGATCGTGCGCGCCTTCGAATTTCCGGCGCTGCGCGAGCGTTGGGACAGCGATGCCTATGGCTCCATAGTCTGGTTTCTGTTGGGCCTGCACACGACGCATCTCCTTACCGATCTTGGCGACACGGTCGTGCTCGCCGTGCTCATGTTTACGCGCCACGGCGAGAATCCGCGCCGCTTCAGCGACACGTCCGACAATGCCTTCTACTGGTACTTCGTGGTGCTGAGCTGGCTGCCGATCTATTTCGTTCTTTACTGGCTGCCGAGGCTGCCATGACCGCGATGCATCATCACCACGGTGCGTTCGCCGGCGCGGGCCTGTTCCTCGGCGCCTTCGCGTGGGGCATGAGCTCGCTTCTCGGGCCGTCTTATGCCGACTACTCCTGCGCCAAGCGCGCCATGATCAGCGGCGGCCTGGCGGCGGCAGGCCTCGTGCTGGTGATGGTGGGGGCGCTGCTGTCGTGGCGCTCGGGCCGCCTGTTGCAGGCGATCAACGTGGCGCCCGCCATGCCGGCGCGCAACGCTCGAATTTTCCTGGCCCGCGTCAGCATCATGGCCGCAGGCCTCTTCGCGCTCGCCATTCTTTTCCAGCTGGCGGCCTCCGGCGTCTTCAACGGCTGCGAGCGATGATCGAGTACGAATGGAGCTTCGATCCGTTCGTCGCGATTCCGCTTGCGCTTTCTGGCGGTCTCTATGCAACGGGCGTGGCGCGGCTGTGGGCGCGCGCCGGAATCGGCGAAAGCGTGAAGCGGTGGCAGGCCGCGTGTTTCGCGGCCGGCTGGCTGTCCCTGCTCGCCGCGCTGGTGACGCCGCTGCACGAGCTGGGTGAGCATCTCTTCACCGCGCACATGATCGAGCACGAGGTGCTGATGGCGGTGGCGGCACCGCTGCTGGCGCTCTCGCGGCCGATCGGCGCGTTCCTGTATGCGCTCCCCAGAACCTGGCGACATTGGCTTAGCCGCAGGGCCGGCGCCCGCTGGATTTCCATGCCATGGGGCTGGCTCACCCGGCCGCTGGACGCCACCATCCTGCACGGCGCCGCCATCTGGATCTGGCATACGCCGGCCTTGTTCGACGCCACCGTCACGAACGAAACCATGCATCGGCTGCAGCATGCGAGCTTTCTCGTCACGGCGCTGTTCTTCTGGTGGGCGATCTTTCGGCGCGCCCGCCGCGACTACGGCCTCGGCGCCATCCATGTCGCGGCCACCATGGTGCACACCAGCATCCTCGGCGCGCTGATCGCGCTGTCGCCGGGGCTGCTCTATGTCGTGCAGACGAAAGATGCGCCCGCGTTCGGGCTGACCCCGTTGGAAGACCAGCAGCTCGGCGGGCTCATCATGTGGGTACCGGCGGGCACCCTCTACGCCGCCGTCGCGCTTGTGCTCGTCGGATTGTGGATCAGCGCCCCCAATCGCAGACCGTCATACGCGAAATGACGCGACCGGTGTCCACTTTGTTTTCCGCCGGTCCACGCGTCCGCCAATATCTTCGCTGTCGTACACAACCGGCTGAAGCGGAAAATCGAGCGGCGGCGGTTCGCAGAAGGTGTTCACGTTCACGGTGAACCAGCCATGTTCGCCATCCGGCAGCAGCGCCCCGATGTACACGCCGCAGCTGGCGCACAGCAGAAAATCCGCCGTCTTCAGGCCGAAGCGGTAGCGCACCAGCCGGTCGACGCCGCGGACATCGATTCGCATCGTGCCGTTCGGATCGCTGGCGTTGCGCGCGCCATGCGCCCGGCAGAAGGAGCACATGCAGGCGCGCAGGCCGAGCGCCTCGAGTCCGGCGCTCGTCTCGAATGCGTACCAGAGATTGCCGCAATGGCACCCGCCTTCGAAGCGAATTCTCATGCTGTCGCCTCGGGAGTTTCGGGAACAACAACCGCGCGGTACGCGAACGCACTGACTCCGGCGAATAATGCGTAGAAGATCAACGCGAACAACAATCCGAGCGGATAGTACAGATACCAATAATGCTGCATGCGCGCCGTAGCGGCCAGCATGAGCTGTTGTTCGTGTTGCTGCCATTGCGCCAGGTTCTGCGGCGTGATCGGCGAGCCCAGCGGCGGAATGAGGCTGCCGCCGTAAATCGCGTAGATGTAGGTGAATTCGACGAACAGCAGGGGGATTACGATGGAGAGGATGACCACAAAGATGCGCCAGAAATTACCTTTGGTCAGCATCCAGCCGCGGATCAGGGAAATATGACGTTCGGCGACGGCGACCGGCGCGAGAAAGAACGATAGCCGAACCGCAATGTAGATGATCGCGCAAAACACCGCTATCAAGCCGAGGACTGCGCAGAGAGCGACGATTGCCGTGATGATTGGCCCAGCCAATACTCTCGCCAGAAGCCCCAACACGACACCTCCGATCAAGGTCGCAACCAGGATAACGATATAGATCGCGATCATTGCCAACACGAAAAGCACATAAGAAGCGAGCAGCCGCCACATCGGCCCGCCGAAAGGAAATTGCAGAAAGGCATTTCCGGTCCTGAGTCCCAGCGCCTCCTTCGTTACCGCCGCTATCTGGCCTGCCACCAGGACGAACATGAGAACGAAGGCAGCGAGAAAGAAAGGAAATGCGCGCGCAATCATCTGTGGATTGCCGGTGGCCAGCTGCGCGGCGGCGCCCCTGTAGGGCGCAAAGAAGAAATATGAGCAAATCCAGAGAATCAGCGCCTGCATCCAGATCGCGCCGAGATTGTTGACGATGTTTGTAAAGGCAAAACTGTACGCCCGCGCAATCGTTGCGCCGACCGGAATCTTGTTCGTCATGGGCCGCCCCCAAAATCCGAGATATCTTACATGAGCGGGAGGTGCGGTCTCAACGAGGCAGTGCAGTGCCTTTCCGAGCCCCTACAGCGGCGCCAGCGCGGTCCTGAGCTGGTCGATGACCGTCGACGAAAAGCCGAGACATGGATTGGCGCTGAACAGCACCGCGAAGTCGACGTCCGCGTTCAGCGATTCCGCCCACGTGGCCACGCCGGGCAGGCAGCCGTCGCGCGCCAGATCGAACTGCCGTCCGCCCAGGCCGTAGGCGTTATAGTTGTGAACAAGCAGCGAGACGCTCTCCGCATTCGTCATCATGTCCGCCGGCGCGGCATCCAGCTCCCAGACCGTGTTGCCGCCTTCGAAATTGAATGGCTCGAGCGGCGCGGCCGGCGAGATATCGAAGATGGACGGGCCCATGTTGCCGGGATCTTCGGGCGCGATCTGGTTCGCGGTAATGTTCGTCTGCGAGGTCGGAGCCGCCGACCAATTGGTCATTCCGAGCGGCGCCAGGACGGACTGCCTCGCGTAAGTCACATATGGCATGCCGGCTGCCTTGGCGATCACCTGGCCCAGCAGGAAATAGCCCACATTGGAGTAGTTCGGCTGGACGGTGGGCGGAGGGTTGTCGAGCGGCAGCCCATAAAGATAGCGCGCGAACTGGAACGCGGTGAGGGGCTCGGCGCCGAGTTGCACTTCGACGTCGCGCATCTGGAACAGCGGATCGGGATCGGTTCCCCCCGGCAGTCCGGACGTATGTTCCTCCAGTTCCAGGACCGTGATCGAATTGCTGTTCGGATCGGAAGTCTGCGAGGGCAGCAGGGGCGTCTTGACGCCCAGGAAAGGATAGACCTGCTCGTTGCCGGTGAGCACGCCTGCGGTCATCAGATTGGTAAGGGCGGCCGTCGCCAGCATCTTGCTGACGCTTGCCAGCCGGAACACGTTCTTGGTCGTAACGAGGGTGGTGGCGGCGCCCATCGTGTAGGCGTGCGAGACGATCAGCGCACCCTGGTTGCGCACGGCCAATTGGGCCGCGTGGATGTTGTTGGCTGTCATCCAGGACTTGATCGCGTTGTCGAGCACCTTGTGGTGCCCGATGCTGTGGCCGGGATATTCGATGCGGAAATTGCCTTCGACGGTTGTGCCCGCAACAGCGGGAACGGCCGCAAACACGCCCAAAACAGCGGCAACGGCCAAACGTTTCACGATCCTCTCCATGATCCTGCAGCTCCCTACGCGCGATAAACGAACCTACTCCGCGGCCTTCGCGGAAATCCCCGCTTTGCGACCCTCTTCCTCCTGGTGCTTCTGGATCGTCTGCATCGCTGCGGACACCGCCGCGCCGATGAAGCGCTCCTTGTGATCGCGCGCCCAGTTGAAAGCGGTTTCGCGCGCCTCGTTGGCCCGGTTGATGACCGGCGTCACGTGCCGCTGCCACAAATCGTAGGATTTTTTCGTGTTTTCGAAATTCGCCCAGTTGTGCGCCAGCTGCAGGAAGCAGCCGAACTCGCCCTGCTTGTCCTGCAGTCGCCGGATTTGCGCCACCGCGTCGTCCGGCGTGCCGACCGCGATCACGCCGTCGCGAATGAGATCGTCGATGGATTGGGTGTTCATCCCTTCGCGTCCCGCGATCGCGGTGATGCCGGCGAAATAGTCCCGCCATTTGTCGAAGCCGAATTTGATGTTCTCGAACGCCTGCTCGCGCGTCTCGGCGATGTGCACCGGGCCGACCAGCCGCAGGCGTTCCGGATCCATGATGCGGCCGTGCGCGGCGGCCGTCTCGTTCGCCACTTTCCAGTTGATGCCGAGCGCGTCGTAGCCGCCCGTCTGCGTCGCGGCCACGCACAGCATGCCGAAGCCGTGGCGTCCGGCGAGCTTGCCGCCCGACGGCGTGACGCTCGAGGCTACTGCGATTTCCGGATGCGGCCAGGTATAGGGCCTGAGCTGACAGGCGGCATCCACCAGCGTGAACCAGTCCGATTTGTGCGTCACGCGCTCGCCCGCAAACAGCCGCAGGATCACTTCGATGGATTCCACCATGCGGTCGCGCTGCGTCGACGGCTCGATCCCCATGGCGAACGCGTCGGAGGGCAACAGACCGGGCCCGACGCCGAACATCACCCGCCCCATCGTCTGGTGATCGAGTTGGATGATGCGGTTCGCCGCCATTAGCGGATGGTGATAGGGCAGGGAGACAACCCCGGTGCCGAGCTTGATGCGCTTGGTGCGCTCCGCTGCCGCGGCGATAAACACTTCCGGGCTCGGGATGATCTCGTACCCGGCCGAATGGTGCTCGCCGATCCAGGCTTCCTCGTACCCCAGCCGGTCCAGATGCTCGATCAGCTCGAGATCGCGTCGAAGACACTGCGTCGGGTCTTCATCGACGGGATGGAACGGCGCGAGAAACACGCCGTTGCGCAGCTTGATCGTCATGATAGGCCCCTGTCCGGAATAGCAGTGGCCTCGCTTATGACATATCGTCAGTTCCCGCTCAAAGCGGGCTGGCTAAGGCCTGTCGGCCGTCGACGTGGAGCGGGCAATTGACGTCACCACGCCATCCCAAACCTGCCGCTCGCGCGCCGGATATTCGCCGCGCACCCTGATCTCCAGTCCGTCTCGCAGCAGCGACTTCTGATACAGGATGTGATCGCCGGTCTGGCAGGAAATCGCCGCCAGCCCTTGTTTCGCCACGCGATAATGTGGCCGCGCGCCGGGGCAGATCTGTTGTGCCTCGTCCGCGACTTCTGTCGCAGTGTGCCCCGCCAGCGGGCGCGCCGCCACGCGAAATGCGGCATGGCCGGAAATCGCCGCAAACGCCTTCCCGGCGCCATCATCGGTGTTCTCCACCGGCTTCAGCAGAGAAGCGGGATATCGGATGGAATAGCCGTAGCGTTGGTTCGTGTAGGTTGTGAGATCCGCGCCGGCGGCTGCCGCACTGGTCATGGCCAGCAACACGAGAACCCCACGATGGATCTGAAAGCAACTGCGCATCACCGCAGGTGAACGCCGGCACCAGCGCATTGTTTCCGCCAACTCTGCCCGAAATGCCCCCCAGCAACGAAATTCGTCGCGGATGCTAAAGCGGCGGCGCGCGAAATCCGCCAAGCACCTCTTCAGCCGCCGCGGCCAGATCGAACAACCGGTCTTCGCCGTCGATGGGCCCGACCAGCTGCACGCCCACCGGCAGTCCTGCTGCATTCTGTCCCGCCGGCGCTGCCAGCGCCGGCAGATGTAAGGTGGTCGCAAGTGCGATCCAGCACAGCATCGTGGGATAGGGAATGCTTTGCCCATCCACCTCCAGCTTGCGCACAAAGAACGGTTCGGATTGATCGTGCGGAAACGCCGGCACCGGACCCACCGGCATGAGAATGGCATCGTAATCGGTGAAAAATTCTGCCATCCGGTCTTTCAGCTTCTGCCGCGCGGCAAACGCGCGCGCCACTTCGTAGAAACGCGCCGTCCAGCACACGCGGTTGAACTCCGCGCCCCAGGGATCGGGATTGTCGCCCATCGCCTTCAGATCCGCGTCGCGCGTCTTTTCCATTTCGGCGAGCAGTTCCGGCGGAAATCCGGAAGCCAGCGTGGGCGCGAGAATCCAGCGATAGGTGACCATCAGGTGGTTGGTGTCGAGCGGCGAGCCGATGTGCTCGACGCGGGCGCCCTGTTCCTCCAGCGCCTGGGCGGCACGGGCGACACCGTCTTTCACGTCGCGCGAAAGCGGAAAATTCGGGTCCTCATCCCACACGGCAACGCGCAAACCGGTCACATCCTTGCGGCCCGAATTCTTGCCGCTGAGCACCGTCCAGAGAAGCCGCAGGTCTTCGGCGTTACGCGCCATCGGCCCACCGACGCCGAGGTCGAGTTCGTAATATTCGTCCGGCGCCGGCGGCACGTGGCCGCGCATCGGCAACACGCCCCAGCTGGGCTTGAGCGAAGTCACGCCGCAGAACGCGGCCGGATGGCGCAACGAGCCGCCGATGTCGGAACCGATCTCGAGCGGGGTGATGCCGGAGGCGAGCGCGGCCGCCGCGCCGCCTGACGAGCCGCCCGGCACCCGCGTCACATCATAGGGATTGTTCGTGGTGCCGTAGATCGCGTTGTAGCTCTGCCAGTCCGACAGCATGTAGGGCACGTTGCTCTTGCCCCAGATCACCGCGCCTTGCGCGCGCGCCCGTCGCACCAGTTCGGCATCGCCGCAATGTTTGTCGCGATTTGCCAGCCCCGGCGCGCCGGCGCTGGCGGGCATGTTCTCGACGTCGTAGCCATCCTTGACGGTCATCGGCAAACCGGCGAGCACGCCCGGCGGCCGTCCCTTGGCACGGGCTTCGTCGATCGCTTGGGCGTCGCGGTAGGCGCGCTCGAGGTCGGCCGCCACCACCGCATTGATCTTCTTCGAAAGCTGCTCGTGGCGCGCGACGTGCGCGTCCAGCAGCTCGCGCGCTGAGATCTGTCTGCTGCGCAAGCCTTCGATCATCTCACGTGCGGTCTGGTAATTCGGCGGTGTCATCTCTGCGTCCCGGTTCCCTTCACGCTCCAGCATGGCATATGCTCATGCCCGCCAGCCAATTGAAATTCAAAGGGGCTTCATGCGCGCCGCCGTTTTCCGTGAAATGGGCAAACCGCTCGTCATCGATACGCTTGCCGATCCGGAGCCGGGCCCGCACGACCTCATCTTGAAGGTGAAGAATTGCGGCATCTGCGGCTCCGATCTGCACATGACCGAACCCACCAGCATCATGCCGCTCGCGCTCGGCTCGGTGATGGGCCACGAATTTTCCGGCGAAGTGCTGGCGGTCGGAAGCGCTGCCGCAAGCCGGTGGAAGAGCGGCGATCGGGTCGCGGGGTTTCCCTACATCTGCTGCGGCGATGCGAGCCCCTGCAGGAATCTGACGTTCGGGCACAGCGTTTGTCCGAAAGGCGCAAGCATCGGGCTGGGCCAGAGCCCCGGCGCCTACGCTGAATATGTCCGCATCGGTGCAAGCGGCGCGTACCGGCTGCCGGAGAGCGTTTCGTTCCGCGAAGGCGCGATGGTCGAGCCGCTTGCCGTTGGCCTGCACGCCGTGGACATGGCGAAGATGCCGCGCGGCGCGACCGTTCTGGTGGTGGGCGCCGGGCCCGTGGGCCTCTCGGTGATGCTGTGGGCGAAGTTTCTGGGCGCGCGGCACGTCATCGTCAGCGAGCGCGCAGAGGTCCGCCGCGCCATGGCGGCGCGGTTCGGCGCCACCGATGCGATCGATTCCGCGCAGCCGATGACGCCGCAGGCCGAGGCGATCGCCGGCCGGCCACCGGACATCATCTTCGAATGCGTCGGGGCGCCGGGGCTGATCAACTCGACCATGATGGAAGCGCCGCGCGGCTGCCGCATCGTCATTGCGGGCGTGTGCCAGCAGCCGGATACCATCATGCCGCTCATGGGCATCCTCAAGGAATTGGAGCTGCAGTTCGTGCTCGGCTACCGCCCCGCCGATTTCGATTACGTGATCGCGATGATCGCCTCGGACCGCATCGACGTGGCCCACATGATCACCGATATCGTCGATCTCGATACCCTGCCCGGCGCTTTTGAAGCGCTGCGCAAACCTGCGCACCAGTGCAAGGTCATGCTGGAGAACTGATTATTCGCCCATCTTCTAACATGGGCTTGGATTCCAGTCTATTAAAATGTGATTCCATCTGTTCTAAGTGCTGATTGCACCTTATTTCGGATTAGGTGAATGGGCGATTGGGCCGTTTCGGGAAGGCATCCATCTAGGTGCTGCGCATGCAAATGCGGAATTCGACAGACGATCAGTGTACGGATTAAGCGCTAGTTCATTCGCTGACCGTCGCGATTGAAATTCCGAGGGCGGCTCTAGGGCTTCAGTGCAAACACGACACCAAGTCCTTCACCACCACCGAAAGTCGTTCCATAGAGTGAGCCGTGTTTGCCGAGAAGCAGCCCTCCCTGCGGGTCGCTGCCATCCGGTCCACAAGTGAACGAGTAAATTGTTTTCGCGACCTGTCCCGGCCAGAGTCTGAATACCGTTCCGCACCCGGCCGCGCCGCCAGAACGCGATGTTCCGAACAGAGCGCCGGTGGACCTGGCTATCACACCACCAAACGGAGTCGCAGGGCCATTGCTGCGGTTCAATGTCGAAAGTACTGTTTCGGTGCCGTCGGGTAAGACTTTGAAGATCGTGCCACAGCCACGCTTATTGCAGCCCGTTCCGCCTCCAAGTTCGGTTGTGCCAGAGAAGCTGCCATCCGTCGCCATAACCAGACTGCCCATCGGAACGTTGCCATCATGGCCTCCGCGAAAGGCATACAGCACCGACTCCGTACGGTTAGCGGCAATCTTGAAAACGGTTCCGCAGCCTAAGCCATGACCATCTGCGCAACTGAAGCCGCCGTATTCAGTCGTGCCGTAGAGGTTTCCCATGGAATCGATGATCAGCGGCGATTGGGGGGACTCACCGTCACCCCCCTTGAATTCGTAAACTAAGGTAAACTCTCCGGCGGGCGTGATCTTGAACACTGTGCCGCAGCAACCGTTATTGAGTCCCATGAGTGAAGCGACGCCATACAGGTTACCAGCACCGTCGATTGTTACCCCGGACAGTGGCGATACCCCGTCTGCGCGCCTGAAACTGTGAAGGATCGTATACGCACCCGCCGGAGTGATCCTGAACACCGTGCCGCAGAAGCAGCCGGCACCGCCGGCTATCGTGGTCCCGTAAAGATTGTTTGCCGCATCCATCGTAAGCGGACCCGAAGGATGACTGCCGTCGCTGGGAACGACGTTCGCGCCGCTGAAGGCGTGCAGCACAGTTTTCGTTCCATCGGGCGACAGCCTGAAAACCGTGCCACAGCCCTGGTTGGTAGTGCAGCCGGCGCCGCCGCCATAGGTCGTTCCATAAAGGTTGCCTTGCCCATCGGAGATCAGGGTGCTTACAGGCCACTGGCCATCGTTGCCGCCCTTGAAGGTGTACAGCACGCTCTCCGTCCACGCATGTGCCCCATAAGGCGTGAGCGCGCCAATCAGAATGCCGCACATCAAACTAATGACGGTGCGTGAACTGCGACGATCCAAGGTGAGCTCCGGTGCAATGTCACGCCTTATTATAGCCAAAGAACTGGCCTACATAACCACGCCAGTCTGCAAGAATTGCGGATCGTGTTGATTATTTCCGGTGCGCCTGCATGTAGGTGCGCAGCACCGCGTTGATCCGCGTCTGATAACCTTTGCCGTGCTTCTTGAACCATGCCAGCATGTCCGGATCGAGGCGAATCGAGATCAGCGTCTTTCCGTTGGGGTGCACCAATACTGCCTGCGCGAACCACTCTTCATCCAGCTCCGGCGCCCATCCGGATCGTCCGCAATGGCCGCACGGATCTGCGCGTCGGTCATGCTTCGGAGCCGCGCCCGCGGCCAATCCGTCTTACTTTCCGATGATTTTCCAGTAGAGCGCCCGTTCGCGCCTGGTCGTCGCGCGGGCCGAGATGACCCGCCTTGTGTCTTCGTCTTCGTCGACGTAGACGACCGCGATCTCTTGGCCTTGGGCGAGGCCGAACGCAGTGCAGCGCTCTTCACCATAGTCGTATCTCTCGTCCGCACGCTCGAAGACCGACCCCTGAATATCAGTGCAGCGACCTCGAAGCGAATCCCGTGCTTGCGCGCGTTGGCGGCATTCTTTCGATTGTTCCAGATGTGGCGCATGCCGTCGGTATATACAAGTGTATCTACGGGCCGAGCTTGCGCTCAGGGATCGTCTCCCAGGCGAGGCGGCGCGCCTCGTTCGGGCGCTCGGTGACATGCGGCGGGCCGTCGCCGAAGATCATGGTGCTGCGGCTCTGTGGATCGTAAGCCTGCCACGGCAGCGCCGGGCCGGAGGGGTTTCCGTTGCGCGCGAAATTCGTCCAGCACGCGATCATGGCGCGCGACAGCGCCTCCGCCGTCGGACCGGTGCCGAAAAAGGCCCCGGCGAGCTTGGTGTTGTACGTGCCGAACACGAAGCCCAGGTCCAGCGCGTGACAGGAGCCCATGATCCCGCCCAGCAGCCGCGCGCACCAGTCGAACCGATAGGCAAACGCCGGGGCGCGCGCGCCTTGCGCCTCCAGCATGCGCATGGCCGGCACGGTGAAAACGCGGTCTGTCATCATCGCGTTGAAGCGGTCGAAGGTGGTTCCTTCGGAGTAGGCGGCGAGGAGGGCAGGCGCCGCTTCGCCCGCGATTTTCCGCACGCGCTCCTCGAGCGCGCTGCGCGACATCAGGCGGATGCGGGGGCTCGCGGCCGAGAAGAGCCGCCATTCGTCCCTGGTCGTGCCGGCGAGCAGCGGGATGCCCGGCGACGCGCCGGCGCGAATGGCCTCGATCGGTTTTGCGGGGATCAGCGTGCCGTCGATGGTCGGCTGGAACGCGACGGTGCCAAGCCGGCGCGAGTCGCGCCCGTCGCGCAAATCCGCCATCAGGGCGATCTGCGCCTTGACCAGCGTCTCGAACGGAATGTCGCGGAGCTTGCCGCCATCCGCGGCGGCCATGCCCAGTTCTCCAAGGAACGCATGCGCCACGCGGGCGGAGCGCTCGCGCTCATAGCCGATGTGCGCCGCGCCCGATTGCGCGATGGCCTTGTGGAACAGCCCGCGCGCCGCCGGAACGGCCAGCAGCGCGGCGACGCTCATGCCGCCGGCCGATTCGCCGAACGCCGTGACGTTGTCCGGGTCGCCGCCGAACGACGCGATGTTCTGCTTCACCCAGTGGAGCGCCAGAACCTGGTCGGCGATGCCTTCCGCTCCGGTGCCCGCTGCCCGCCCATCCGTCGCGTCTGCCAGATTGAGGAAGCCGAACGCCCCCAGCCGGTAATTGATCGTCACGATGACGCAATCGCGGGCGGCGAGGTGCCGGCCGTTGTAGATCCCCTGGCTGCCCGCGCCGATGACGAAGGCGCCCCCATGAATCCACACCACGACTGGGCGCTTGAGCCCGTCGCAGCCGGGCGTCCACACGTTCAGGTAGAGGCAGTCTTCGGACTGTTCGCCCAGCGTGCCGCCCAGCAGCGCCTCGATCTGCGTCGTCGCTTGCGGGCAGATGGGACCGAACTGCGTGGCGTCGCGGGTGCCGGGCCAGGGCGCCGCCGCTTCGGGCATGCGCCAACGCAACGGCCCGGCCGGCGGCTTTCCGTACGGAATGCCCTTGAAGACAAAAATATTGCCGGCGCGCTGGCCGGCGAGGCGGCCGCACGGCGCATCGATACAGACGGTCTCGATGTCCCCCGCGGCGCGATCCATGTCCTCTCCCGAACGTCGAAGCCGTGAAGAAATCCCACGCACCGCAGCAATTGCCAAGGTTTCCTTTACGGTTTCTCGACGGTCTGCCGGCTATAACGCGGGGATGCAAGCTGCGGCTGCCATCCAGGCGAGCGAAACGTTCAACGCACGGGCGCGCGCCGAGGGCTGGCCGTCGCTCTGCGACCCGGAGCTTGCATTCACCGACACCCGGTTTCGGGTGCTGCTGTCGCTCTGGCATGGCTTTGCCGTCGGCGACCGCACACCCCGCCGCAGCGACTTCACGCCGCGCGCGCTGAAGGCGCTGCTGCGCAACGTCGCCATCTACGAGCGCGTGGCGAACGGCACCGTGCGCTACCGCGTGCGGGTGATGGGAAGCGCGTTCGCCGACGTGATGGGCGACTTGAGCGGCCGGTTTATCGATGAAGCGGTGCCGCCGGCCTTTGCGCCGCGCTGGCACGCCGCTCTCGATGCCGCCTTCGAGGCGCACGCGCCGCTGCGCTTCATCGGACGCTCCGATACGGCGAACAAGAGCTACCTGGTTGCGGAATTCTTCGAAGCGCCGCTCATCGACGACAATGGCGCCGCGATGGTTCTGGCGGCTGGCTATTTCGCGCCGCGGCCATGGATGCAAGTCGGGGCAGCCGAGGCGGAGAGCATCCCTCGCGCCGCCGCGGCGGAATAAATCAGGCTTTCGAGACCACGAACCCGGCGCGCGGGAAGTGCACCACGACCTCGCCCACTTGCGCATCTTCTCGGCGGATGGCGATCTCGTGCGCATTGGTGAACACGATCTCGCCGGCGATGGGATCGCGGCCGTAATCGTCCGCCGCCACGGTGACGCGATCGCCCGGACTTAAACCGCGAGGCTCGAAGCGATCGTCTGCGCGTTGCGCAGCTGGCGCCGCCTCCTTGGCGATCCCGAGCGCCTCTTTCGGCTCCATCGGCGTGACGGTGCCGTGGCCGATCTCCGCCACGCGCGCTGCCCAGGCCGTCACGTTCGGGAACTCGTCCAGCAGCGCGTTGGCGACTTGCGGCACGAAGCTCTTCGCGAACCAGATGTTCAGATAGCAATGGACGTCGGCGATGGTGGGCTCGGCGCCTTGCACGAAATCGCGGCCATCCGCCAGCTGCTCGGCGATGAAGGCGGCATGGGCGCGGAACTGGTCCTTCGCGAACGGCGCCATTGTTTTCATGGCGTCGGTCGAGAATGCGCCGCCGGACATGGCCGCGCGATCTTTCTTGAATTCTTCCGGAATGGAATCGCCGAGCTCGCCGAACACCACGCCCACCGTGGGCATGAAGAAGATGCGGTCGGCCCACAACGCCAGCGAATAGGGCAAGCCTTTGCCGTGCGGGAACACGCTGGGGCTGGGGAAGCGCCGCTCCAGTTCGCGGATGATGATCTGCGTGTCGCAGAAAATGTCGGCGCCGATCTGCATCACCGGCGTCTTGCGATACCCGCCGGTGAGCGGCAGGAGATCGGGCTTCGGCATCATGTTGGGGATTTCCACCGAGCGCCACGCAAGCTTCTTCAGCCCGAACACCAGCCGGATTTTTTCCGAAAACGGCGAGGTCCAGTAGTGATGGAGGATAATCTCGTGCGCCATGTCACCGGAGCTCGTTCGAGAAGCGGATGTTGCCGGCCTTCAATCCTTCGAGAACCACGTCGATGCCGCCGGAGCGGATCATCCATTCGAGGCGATGATCGCGGTATTCGCGTTTGAAGAGGCCGCTTTTCACCGCGCTGGCCACGTCGGTCATGCCGGCCAACGAATCGGCGGCGGCTTTCGCGGCCTTCTGCACCGACGGGCGTCCGTTGGCGCGCGCGAGCCACCGCCCGAGCGCGGAGTCCGGCGCCGGCCCGATGCCGTTCCCGCTGGCCCCGTTGAGATACGGCACCACGCACACATCGCCCCAGCCGAACGTCTCGCCGCCGAACCACTTCCCGCCGCCCAATTGCCGCGTCAGCCATTCGTTGATGCCGCGCGCCTGGCCGCTCGCGCGGGCCTCGATAGCGCGCGCCTGCTCGCCGTGCGCGCGCTTGAACCAGCGGATTTCACCCAGGCCCCAGTTGATCGGCTCGAAGCTCGTATCCATCACGTCTTCGATAGTGCGCGCCTGGGCGCGCGCGACCGGATCGCGCGGCAGCAACGGCGGCTCCGGCCATTTGTCCTCGATGTATTCGAGAATGATGGTGGAATCGAACAGCCGCACTTCGCCGTCGAGCAGCGCCGGCACTTCGCCGCGCGGGTTGGTCTTGAGGAATTCGAGGTCGGGCTGGCCGGTGCCCATCGCCGCCGGCATGCGCGTCTCATAGGCGACGCCCTTCTCGTCCAGCGCGATCTTCACCTTCTGGGCATAGGGGCTGAGCGGGTGCTCATAAACCACAATCGTCATCGATCTCTCCAGTTCGGTATTGCCTTAAAACAATCCGTCATCCCCGCTTTGTGCGAGCGACCCAATTTCGTTCTCCCGAACGAAAATGGGTTGCCCGGACACGCCGGGCAATGACGAAGGGCAGGGAACGACTCTGAGTTGATGACCGCTTTCATCTTCGGTCTTGCCAAAGCTGCGCCATCCAGCCGAACAGCGTGGCAGCATCGGACGGCGTGTTGGAATCGCCGAACTCCCGATACAGCGTCGCCACGTTCACCGCGATGCGTTCGGCATCGCCCCAGCCGGCGTAATCGTCCAGCGCGATGGAGCGCGCCGCTTCCAGCGCCCCAAGACCGGCATCGTAACGCTTGCGTGCTTCGTCGCGGATGTAGGCGAGATATTCGCGCACGCGCGCGACACCACGCTTGTCGGTCACCGGCCCGTGTCCGGGCACGATGGTGTCCGCCTCCAGTCCTTCGATCGTCTCGCAGGCGGTGATCCAGTTGCCGATCGGCCCCGCCCAGACGATGGGTGTGCCGTCGACGAACAGGATGTCGCCGGTGAACACGGCGCGGTCGGCGTCCACATAGGCGATGGCGTCGCCGCCGGTGTGCGCCGGCCCCACTTCGATCAGATCGACCCGTTTGGCTCCCACCTGTTTGGACATCCGGCCGCTGAAGGTGGTGTCCGGCAGCTTCGGCCGGATGCCGGTGAAGTCGTAGCGGCCGAAGCAATGCACCAGATATTCGCCGGTCAGCCCCAGCCCCGGCGCCGCGGCCATGAACCCGGCGAGCCGCTCCGGCAATTCGTGCTGCATGGCGTCCGCCGCGCGCTCGGTGGCGACCACCTCGGCGCCCTCCACCAGCGCGTTGCCGAACCAGTGATCGCCGTTCTGGTGGGTGTTGAACACCGTGCCGATCCGCGCCTCCGTCGCCCGCGCAAAGCCGTCCAGCATGGCGCGGGTGTGCGGCAGATCGAACAGCGTGTCGATCAGCAGCGCTTCGCCCTCGCTGGTCACCAGCCCGGCGTTGGACAAGCCCCAGCCGCCGTCCGGCTGCAGATACGCAAAGCAGCCATTGCCGAAATCGGAAACGCCGGCTTGGTAACCTGCCTGCGGAAAGGACTGAAAGCTCATCGTGCTGCTCCGTCGCAGGCGGAATTAGCGTCCTTTCATTGGCTTCAGGCAAGACACTTCTGCGAACGGACTTCCGCGGCCGATTGGACCGCATGATGTCCATACGTTTCTATGGTAGAAAATCCATATCATCACTGTGCGACCTTCGAATGGGACGAGGAGGAGATCGCGTCAATCGCGCGAAGCAGGGCTTATGACGAAGCGAACGGTTAAGTACACCGAGGGCGAGATCGGCCGGTTCAGGGTGGTGAAGGACTTTCTGCCGCCGCCGGACAAGCTCGTGATGCGGGAGTCGAACGTGAAGGTGACGTTGTCGCTTAGCCGCAAGAGCGTCGATTTCTTCAAGCGCGAGGCGAAGAAGCAGCGCGTTCCCTATCAGCGCATGATCCGCGCGCTGGTGAACGCGTATGCGGAGAAGCAAGGCTGATCCCATGTACGAGGCGGTGATCTGGGATTTCGGCGGGGTATTCACGTCTTCGCCGTTCGAGGCGTTTGCCCGCTACGAGCGCGACAACGCGCTGCCGGAAAACATCATCCGGCAGATCAACGGGCTCAATCACCTCACCAACGCCTGGGCGCGGTTCGAGCGGGCCGAGCTGACCATCGAGGAGTTCGACCGCGCCTTCGCCGAAGAGGCGCTGGTGCACGGCCACTACATTCCCGGCAAGGAAGTGATCGCGCTGCTGGCCGGCGACTTCCGTCCCGAGATGCACGAGGCGCTGCGGCGGATCAACCGGCGCTACAAGACCGGGTGCATCACCAACAACGTGCCGTCGATGCAGGCGAGCGCTGAGTCGCCCAGCGCCTTCTACAAGCACGACATCATGCGGCTGTTCGATCACGTCATCGAATCGTCCAGGGTGGGCGTGCGCAAGCCCGATCCGCGCATCTACGAGATGATGTGCGAGGCGCTCGGCGTTGCGCCGGCGGCGTGCATCTATCTGGACGATCTGGGGGTGAACCTGAAGCCGGCGCGCGCCATGGGCATGCACACCATCAAGGTGGACTCCGCCGCCCAGGCCATCGCCGAACTCGAATCCGCCACCGGCATGAAGCTAAGCTGAGGCTTTACTCTACCTATGCAAGCGCGAATAATCTCAAGGAGAGGCCACAGGGCTGGACACAAGCACGCTCAAAAGGCGGGGGGTCGAATGAAAAAGGGAGCTTTGTTGATAGGTATGCTGGCGATGGCGACATTCGCAGCAGCCTCGCACGCAAGAGCCAGCGATGCTTACGACTTGGAACGGACTTGCAGAGCATCCGACTACGACAACGTTCAGAGCTGTAATAGGTACGTGACTGCCGAGGTGAACAAAATTCTCTTTAGCCCACATCCCGGTATCTGTTTCCCACAGCGGTTTAGCCCCTCCCAGTCCGTACCCGTCATTGTGCGATACATTCAGTATCGTCCTTGGACCTGGCGTAGACCCGTTTCATTGATAATTTGGCAGGCGATCCGCGAAAACTATCGCTGTCGCTAATCCTGAGAGGCTTCCCGATGGGGCGAATGCTGGGCGCAATTGTGATCTTGACCGCTATTATGCTGCCTTCGGCTGTTTCGGCTTATGAGCCGGGCAAGAACGGCTTTTCGGGTATGGACTTTTTGCAAGGCTGTGCCAACCCTCCCGTGGGCTCATCTCTCGACGGGTGGTGCAAGGGGTTTGTGTTGGGTGTCGTTGCGGGCGTTGCGTCTGAGCATCAGATGAATGTCAGCGGAAAAAAGCTGTGCGGATCGGGACCCTCAAGTTACGAACAGATCCAGCTGATCTTGCAGAAATATCTGAACGATCATCCCGAACGACTTAATGAACAGGTTTCGACGTTAGTGCTTGAGGCATTTCTAAGGGCCTATTCCTGTTGAAGGTGTTGCATTTCGATTTTGGTCTTTCGGCTTCTTGCGAACGCCTGCTAGATTGAAACTCGAACGGGGGGCTGCCATGTCGATGTCGATCGCCGCGCCGCGCGCGGTGAATGTGGAGCGGCGATATTACATGGGGATGATCCTGGCGATCGTCGCCTGCGTCCTCCTCGGCTTCTCGCGGTCCTTCTTCCTGCGGCCGTTGTTTCCCGGAGTGCATGCGCCGGCGGAGCCCTGGTTCTATGTGCATGGCGCCGTCTTCACCGCCTGGCTTGGCCTGCTGCTGACGCAGGCCTCCCTCATCGGCAGCCGCAATCTGGCGCTGCACAAGCGGCTGGGCATCGCAGGCTTCGTGATCGTCCCGCTGATGGTGTTTCTCGGCACCGTCGGCGCGCTCATCGCCGCAAGGCGGCCCGGTGGCTTCATCGCCATTCCCGTCCCGCCGCTCGAATTCCTCGTCGTGCCGCTTTACGGCCTTGCGCTGTTCGCGCTCTTTGCCGGGCTGGGGCTGGCCTGGCGCAAAACGCCGCAAACGCACAAGCGACTCATCCTGCTCGCGTCCATTGGGCTGACGGAAGCGGCCATCGCGCGCTGGCAATTTGAGCCGTATCTCAGCTTCCCGCCGGCGGCGTTCTGGACCTCGACCCTGTTCCTCATTCCCATGATCGGGTGGGATTTCTATTCGCGCGGCCGCGTGCATCCCGTCACGGTGTGGGGCGGCATCCTGCTGGTGAGCGAGGGACCGCTGCGCGAGCTGCTGTCGCACACCCAAGGCTGGATGATCTTCGCCAAATGGGCGACCGGCCTGCTGGCCTGACCGCCGCGGCAGGGATCGCCGCCTGCAAATTCCTGAAGCCAAAAGCCACATAAGGACGTGAAATCAGGCAGTATCAGGGGCATGCATTGGTTCAGAGAACTGCCGGGGTGGACGCAACTTTGTTACTTGGCCGGAGGTGGTCTCTTGACCATCGCGGGCGCTCTTTCGGGAGTACCGAACTCCGGGGCTTGGCAGCTTGCTCTAGTGATCGCCGCCATCTTGTTCTGGGCCGTCGCGCTTACGAGCACGGTCTGGCATTTCTACAGCAAGGGATTGTCTGGCGGGCGACCTTCTAACGAGGCGGGCGGCCCGCCTCTTGCGATATTGTTCGATGCTGCAAATCCGGGTCGCAAGTTTTGGTCAATGGAGACAGTTAAGGACGCGAGCGGCAAGGCGATTGGGAACTATTGGGAGTATAGGGCGGAAATCAAAAACACCTCTCCCAAAACGGTGCGAAATGTCTCTGTGACAATTGAAGCGATAGGGCCGCTTCCATATCGGCCAACCGATGCGATTTTCGATAAGATCAAGCAACCAGTCTGCGACTTGAAACCCGGATGTTCGGAACTCGCGCCGGTCGTGCGTTGGCCAATTCCCATCAGACAAGCCGGAATGCTGGTGGGAGACGCGTATGGGCCGCTCAAAATTACCGCGAGCGGCGATGATGTTCCTCCCACCTTCCGCACCTTCCGCTTCAATTATGAATCGGAGCCGATGCTATCCGATGATGCCATTGACGACGCGCTGGAACTGCAACGGCGGGCTATAGCGGCCCAAGAAGAGCACACAGCGGAGCTGCGCCGCCAACGTGAGCTGCGGCGCATCGAAATGGACCCGCATCAGCAAGTCTTACGCGAGCGCCAGAAACGGCTGATTGAAAATCCTGCTGCGGCAATGGCCGCGCGTGTTACGAAATGGCTGTTGCCATTTCAGGCTATGGAACAATTCGTTGCCAAAGAAATTCTTGATGCTCGTAATACACTCGTCGGCGAGGCGGAAACGGCACACAAACAGTTTATCACCCTTAAGGCGGAAGCAGATAAAATCGAGGCCAATAAGCCGAGCGACTATGACTCTTACCAGCAGGCGACAGCGCGCGTTGCCGAACTCAGTAAGAAAATCGACGCTGCGAATGTCGAGTTTAGGCAGCGCGTAAAGAAAATCGAAGGCAACAGAATTTTGATAGAAGCCCTGCTTGCCCAGCAGCTTCTTAATGCCTCTCTGGTGGCGCGCGGCTTCCGGCCAGACGGGCAGGAGGAAGCTATTCCCGCCGCTCAATGGCGAACTCTCGGAATTGATTTTATGGAGAGAACTGCGGTTCGCGAACACGATAAGAGCGTTGCGTACACGGGATTGGAGATCGGAAAGCCTATGGCTGATGAAGAAACAACCAAAGAAAATTGAGGCTGACTCGCGCCACCGCGAACGCTTTGAAGCTGTGCTTGAGCGCATATTTCGTTTCCTTACGTAAAGATCGCGCAAAAGCCACTGCGAGTAGGCCGGCGCTCCATGCATGGCTGCATTGCGGCACATGCAACGATACTACCATTTTGGCCGTTGACGCGCATTGAGATATCCGCAATAGTGGCGGCGGGAATAAGTCAGGGGTAAGCGCATGCCGGTTGGAGGATTGGCGGTATCTGAAGATGCAAACGCGGTGAAGCGCCGGCGCGGGGCGCCGGCCGGCAACCGCAATGCGGTTCGTCATGGCCGGTTCAGCCGCGAGGCGCAGGCCGCCCGCGCAGCTGCGCGTGCCCGCCTGCTGGGCGCGCACGCAGAACTTTTTTCGCCGAACAAATCGAACAATTCCGTTGCGCAGCGCTCCGATGGCGGCCCGGCCGCGGCGGACGAAAAATTTTCGCCGAACAAACGGAACAATTCCGTCGCGCAAGCCGGAGGGGAGGGGGACCCCCCTCCCCCTTTTTTGCCGAACAAAACGAACAATTCCGTTGCGCGCGCCGGCGAGCGCCGCCGCGGCGCGCCCAAAGGGAACAAGAATGCGCTCAAGCATGGCCGGCGGACGGCGGAGATGGCGGCCTTCCGGGCCGAGGTGTCGCAGCTCACCCGCCGCGTGCGCGCCCATATCGCGTTCGCGAAAGCGGCCATCGCGCTCCGGGATGCGATGGCGCGGCGCGTAGCGTCAGGCGAGGTGCTCCATGGCGCCCTGGAATTCGATCCAGGGATGGCGATGGCTCTCGTAGATGGAGCGGGCCGGCGGCGGGAAGGCGGGATCGCCGAACATGCCGATGGCGATGGCGATCAGGCCTTCGCGCTTGCTCGCTTCCCACAGCACGGTGCCGCCACAGGTGGGGCAGAAATGATTGATGACGGTGCGGTCCTCGACGGGGCGGATAAAGGTTTTCGTCTCGCCGGCGATGCGCACCTTGTCCTTCGCATACCAGGCGCCCAGCCCGAACGGCGATCCGGTGCGCCGCTGGCATTCGGTGCAATGACACGCGGAAACGATCAGCGGCTCGCCTTGCGCTTCGGCGGCAAGCCTCCTGCAGGCGCAATGCGCGACGCGTGTTGTCATGATGCGGTTCTCAGCGTCCCCGTTCAGCGTAGGCCGAAAGAACAATTCGGTCACGTGGAGCCGCGGAGACAATTTCACTCTTGCTTCGACCGCGCCGTCTTGGCCGGGCCTGTCCCGGCCATCCATGCGCACCGGCAGCAAGGGCGTTCATGGGTGGCCGCCACTGGGGCGGCCATGACGAAGTTTGAGCGCTGCTTGCCGTGCGCCTCCGCGACTGCGCGGCGTCCGCGCGAGAACCTTGTTATGCGAAATCCTTCGCCAGCTCCGCCCGGACGTCCGGCATCAGCACCGCCATGTGGCCATACGCCGGATGCGCGATGCCGAGCACCGCCTCCACCTTTGCCATTCTGAACTTCTCGATCTGCTCGGGGATGAACTTGAACCGCACCCAGTGCACCGACGACGTCTTGCCGTCCGGCGTGGTGCGCTCGTCATATTCGGTGGGCAGGCCCGGGATGCGCTCCTGGTCGAGCGCGATGTAGGCGGACTCCTCGATGCCGGAGAGGCGATAGAGTTCGCGGTCGCGGCGCTTGGGATCCTCGATCTCCAGCATCAGGGTTGCGATCAGCTCGTCGCCCTGCGGGATCAGCGGATTGTAGGCCGCGAGCTCGTCCGGCACCTGCGCCTCGCCGCCCTTCTCGATGTGCAGCATCTCGTGGACCTGCAGCCACATGGTGTCGTAGTTCTCGAAATAGAAGGTGGCGAACGGCCCCACTTCCACCCGCCGGTTCTTCTTGACCGGGATGAGGTTCTTGCGGAAGGTCGCGCGCTCGGCGGCGTACTTCTCGTAAGCCAAAATGTCGGCCGGCGCGATCTTGCGTTCTGTTGCTGGCATGTCAGGCCTCCATCAAGCCACACGCGCGGGCGAAGATCTGGATCGGATGTTCCGGCTCCTTCACCGGATAGTCTTTGCCGTCCTTGGCCGCCATCTCGCGCACGTTCTGCACGATGTGCTGCGCGGCGAGCGGGCAGTCGGACACGATGTGTCCGCGGGCTTGGCTCATGGCGGCGCGGAACACCGGCCGCCCGACCTTCTCCGCCACTTTGTGGGTTTTCGTCACCACCCCGAAGGTGCCGCCGTGTCCGGAGCACCGCTCGATCACGTCCACCGGCGTGTCCGGAATGAGGCGCAGCATTTCCGCCGCCTTGGGGCCCATGTTCTGCGCCCGTGCATGGCAGGGAATGTGGACCGTCACGCCTTCCGGCAGCGGCCTCATGCCATCCGGCAGACCATCTTTCCTCGCAACGTGGACGACATATTCATCGATATCGAAGACGGCTTGTGAGAGCTTCTTCACATCCTCGTTTTCGGGGACGACGAGCGGCCACTCGAACTTCAGCATAAGGCCGCACGACGCGGTGAGCGTGACGATGTCGTAGCCTTCGTCGATCAGCTTTACGAGTTCTTTCGAAACCTTCGCGGCCTGATCGGCCACGCGTGTCATTTCCGCCTGCTCGAGGAACGGCATGCCGCAGCAGCCCGGATATGCGGCGCGGGTTTCCACACCGAGATGATTCAGCACGGCGCGCGCCGCCATGCCGGTCTCCGGCTTGTTGTAATTGACGAAACAGGTGGCATAGAGCGCCGCCTTGCGCTTGCCGAACGCCGGCGCATTTTTGTTCGGCCCAATCGGGTTCTTCTTGTCGGCGCGGATGAAAGTCTGCGAGGCGAATTTCGGCAGGCTGGCGTGACGATCAATGCCGGCGACCTTCTCCAGCAGCGGCCGTGCCAGCGTGTTGTCCTTGTCGGCACCCCAGTTCACCAGCGGCGCCAGCGGTACGGCGAGTCGGCCGTTGCGATCCATTTCCGCGAGCTGACGTTGGGTAAAGTCCGTGTTGCCGTTCTTCACCTCCGCCGCGCGGTGCCGCAGCAGCAGATGCGGAAAGTCCACGTTGAACGGATGCGGCGGCACGTAGGGGCACTTCGTCATGAAGCACATGTCGCACAGCGTGCAGGCTTCGACGATGCTGGGGAAATCCTCGCTCTTCACGCCATCGACTTCGCCGGTGGGCCCGTTGTCGATCAGGTCGAACAGGCGGGGGAAGGAATCGCACAAGTTGAAGCAGCGGCGGCAGGTGTGACACACGTCGAAAATGCGCCGCATCTCCGCGTCGAGCTTCTGCGCGTCGTAGAAGCTGTCGTCGCGCCACGCGATCGGCTCGCGTGTCGGCGCATCGAGGCTGCCTTCTCGGGACATTCCGGTTCCTTGTCATCCCCGGCCGAGCGTTGCGTCAGCAACGCGAGGGGAAGGGGACCCAGGTCGTGACGAACTCGAAAATTGCAAGGTTCGCGCGAAGAGACATACGAACTCTTCCAAGTCACATGTGTCTTCACCACCTGGATCCCCTTCCTCGCATCGCACGCTTCGCGCGCGACGCTCGCCGGGGATGACAGTTGTGCTACTGCCCGAGGCTGTCCAGCGCGCGCTGGAAGCGGCCGGCGTGGCTCTTCTCGGCCTTGGCCAGAGTCTCGAACCAGTCGGCGATCTCGTCGAAGCCTTCGTCGCGCGCCGTGCGCGCCATGCCGGGATACATGTCGGTGTATTCGTGTGTCTCGCCGGCAATCGCCGCCTTGAGGTTCAGATCGGTGCCGCCGATCGGCTCGCCGGTGGCGGGATCGCCGACGGCCTCGAGAAATTCGAGATGACCGTGGGCGTGGCCGGTTTCGCCTTCCGCCGTCGAGCGGAACACGGCGGAGACGTCGTTGTAGCCTTCCACGTCCGCCTTCTGCGCGAAATAGAGGTAGCGCCGGTTGGCCTGGCTTTCGCCGGCAAAGGCATCCTTCAGATTCTGCGCCGTCTTGGAGTTTTTCAGATCAGGCATTGGGGTCCTCCTTTGATCACGGGGCTTTTCGCCCGCACCGGAATCCTACTTGCCCCCTTGCCACGTCCCTGTCAACACAGTTTAGAACTATTCCAAATTGAAATTCTGCAACGTCAGGCGCGCTTCAGCCGCACCACGACTTCCACGCGCTCGATCGTCATCCCTCTTGGCGGCACGGGAACACCCGCCACCTCGATCGTCTTGCCGGGTATGTCGACCAGCGATCCGTCGTCCTCGCAATAGAAATGCTGGTGCGCGTCGGTATTGGTATCGAAATAGCTGCGGCCGGAACCCACCACCACTTCGCGCAGCAGGCCTGCTTCGGTGAACTGGTTCAAAGTGTTGTAGACGGTCGCCAGCGCCACCGGCATGCCGGCTTTCAGCGCCTCCTGGTGCAGCGACTCGGCGCTCACGTGCCGATGCCCCGCGCCGAGGAGCTGGGCCAGGGCCACGCGCTGCCGGGTCGGGCGCAGGCCCGCCGCCCGGAGTCGCGCTCCGGCCTCCTGGACCTTGAGAGTCTTGCGTTTTTTGCTCACGGCCATCGGAACTCAACACCATTTCGGGAGCGGGAGCTTCGCGGCTGACGCTCGCCGCGCAACTCTGCTAATCTGTCGCGGTCGAGGCGCTCCTTGGAACGCTTCTAAGCTATGGAAGGTCGCGTCTGAACGATCCTCTGTCAAGGGCGTTCAGGCCCAAAGGGATGAATTCATGTTGGGACGAAAATCGAGCTTCGATCTGCAGGGGCTTCTGGCTTGCGCGCGCGGCGAGCTGTTCGGCGAGGGCAATGCCAAGCTGCCGCTGCCGCCGATGCTGATGTTCGATCGCATTACGCAGATCACCGAAAATGGCGGTGCCGCCGACAAGGGACATATCGAGGCCGAACTCGATATTAAGCCGGATCTCTGGTTCTTCAAATGTCATTTCAAGGACGATCCGGTGATGCCCGGCTGCCTGCCCCTGGATGCGCTCTGGCAGCTCGTCGGGTTCTTCCTTGGATGGATGGGCGGGCTGGGACGTGGCCGTGCGCTTGGGGTCGGCGAAGTGAAGTTCAGCGGCATGATCCTGCCGACGGCAAAAAAGGTCAGCTACTACATCGATATGAAGCGGGTGATCCTGCGCAAACTGGTTCTTGGCATCGCCGACGGCATTGTCAAAGTGGATGGCAAGCAGGTCTTCGATGTGAAGGATCTCAAAGTCGGCTTGGTGACGGATGCTCAAGCCGCTGCCGCGGCATCGGCTTGAGCCGGCAGCCAGGAAACAACCAGGGAGCAGCGGCATGAGACGCGTGGCCGTCACCGGCATGGGCATCGTGTCCTCGATCGGCAACAGCACGCAGGAAGTGCTTGCCTCCCTGCGCGAGGCGAAGTCCGGCATCGGCGCCGGCGCGGAGATGAAGGAGTACGGCTTCCGCAGCCAGGTGCAGGGCAAGCCCAATATCGATCTCGATGCCATCATCGACCGGCGCGCCAAGCGTTTCATGGGCGACACCGCGGCTTACGCCTTTGTCTCCATGCAGCAGGCGATCGCTGATTCCGGACTGGAAGAAAAAGACGTCGTCAACGAGCGCACCGGCCTGATCGTCGGCTCCGGCGGCCCGTCGGTGGATGTGATCGTCAAGGCCGCGGATGTCACGCGGGAGAACCACAGCCCCAAGCGCATCGGCCCGTTCGCAGTTCCGAAGGCGATGTCTTCCACTTGTTCGGCGGTTCTCTCCACCTGGTTCAAGATCAAGGGCGTGAACTATTCCATCAGCTCGGCGTGTGCGACGAGTGCGCATTGCATCGGCAATGCCGCCGAGATGATTCAATACGGCAAACAGGACGTGATGTTTGCCGGCGGCGCCGAGCAGCTCGACTGGGAATTGTCGGCGCTGTTCGATGCCATGGGCGCGATGTCGTCCAAGTTCAACGACACGCCGGCGCGCGCCTCCCGCGCCTTCGATAGAGACCGCGACGGCTTCGTCATCGCCGGCGGCGGCGGGATTGTCGTGCTGGAAGAACTGGAGCACGCCAAGGCGCGCGGCGCCACGATCTACGCCGAACTGGTCGGCTATGGCGCGACCAGCGATGGGCACGACATGGTGGCGCCGTCCGGCGAAGGCGCGATCCGCTGCATGAAACAGGCGATTTCGACGGTCCATGGTCCGATCGACTATGTGAATGCGCACGGCACCGCGACGCCGGTGGGCGACGTGACCGAAATCAAGGCGATGCGCGAGGTGTTCGGTGACCGCATGCCGCCGGTGAATTCCACCAAATCGCTGACCGGCCATTCGCTGGGCGGCGCCGGTGTGTGGGAAGCCATCTTCTCCCTCCTGCAGATGAGGAACGGCTTCATCGCCGAAAGTGCCAACATCGACGAACTCGATCCGGAGATCGCCGATGCGCCTATCGTTCGGTCGCGCATCGACGGCGCGAAGCTGGAGCGCGTGCTGTCCAACTCCTTCGGCTTCGGCGGCACCAACGCCACCCTCGTATTCCAGCGTTACGACGCCTGATCATGGCCAACCCGCTTATGCAGGGCCGCCGTGGCCTGGTGATGGGAGTGGCCAACGACCATTCCATCGCCTGGGGAATTGCGCGCACGCTTTACGCGCACGGCGCGGAGATTGCCTTCACCTATCAAGGTGAGGCTCAGGCCAAGCGTCTCAAGCCGTTGGCCGACACCGTCGAAGCCAACATCCTTCTTCAGGCCGATGTGGAGAACGACAGCGAGCTTGACGCGGCTTTCCAGATGCTTGCGCTGGAGTGGGGGCGGCTCGATTTCGTGGTGCACGCCATTGCCTTCTCGGATCGCGAGGAGCTGAAGCGCCGCTATGTGGAAACCTCGCGGGAGAACTTCGGCCGTTCGCTCGCCATCTCCTGCTTCTCGTTCACCGACGTGGCGCGCCGCGCGTTGCCGCTGATGACGAATGGTGGCGCGCTGCTGACCCTCACCTATCTCGGATCGCAGCGTGTGACGCCGAATTACAATGTGATGGGCGTCGCCAAGGCCGCGCTGGAAGCGAGCGTCCGGTATCTGGCCGCCGACCTGGGGCGTGAGAACATCCGCGTTAACGCCATTTCCGCAGGGCCGATGCGGACCCTTGCGGGATCTGTGGTGAGCGAATCCCGCACGGTGTTCAAGTGGAACAAGGCGCACAGCCCGCTGAAGCGCACCGTCGATCTCGACAATGTGGGCAACGCGGCTCTTTACCTTCTTAGCGATCTGTCCTTGGGAGTGACCGGCGAAATTCATTACGTAGACGCCGGTTACAACATCATCGGGACTCCGCCCTCCAGCCAGCTGAAGGGCTGGATCGGCCCGGAGGACAAGGACGACTGACATGAAGGCCATCCATGGGCCGGGGCTTTCGATCGTTTCGCTTGCGCTTTCGGTAACTGCCGCTGCCGCGCAGGTGAGCTGGGACTGTCTCTTATACACAT
>DIZC01000123.1:15519-56633 GCA_002429315.1 Alphaproteobacteria bacterium UBA6038 | reverse complement strand
GCCATGATGCTCTCGGCGGTGTTGGAGACCGCAAGCCGCATCGCCATGTCTTCGCGGCTGCCGAATTCGAACACGATGTTCTGCGCGCTCATCTGGTAGCCGGAGTTCGCGGCGCCGAGCCCGAAGAACGCCACGAACAGCAGCGTCATGGTGCCGGCGCCGATGAGCAGCAGAGTGGCGGCGATCCAGAACACCAGCGCCGCCACCAGGCACGAGCGGAATCCGAGCCGATCCGCCATGTAGCCCCACACGATGTTCATCACCGTGTCGGCGATCAGATAGGCGAAGGACAGCGTGCCGATGGCGCTGCCGGTCATCGCCACCGCCTTGCTCGCGTACACGATGTAGAACGGCGCGGCGACGCGGCTGGCGGTGGCGAAGGTGCGCGCCACCATGAACCAGCGGAAGTGGCGGTCGTCGCGGAGCATCTTGGGCAGTTCGCGCAGGCGCTCGCGCACTTCGACCCGCGGCCGCAAGGTCGGGGGCTCCGGCTCGCGCACCAAGAAGCGAAAGGCCGTTAGGCCGAGGCTCGTCAGCACGAAGGCGACGAGAAACGTGGTGCCGTAGCCGTTGCCCCACACATCGCGACCGACCAGATACTTGCCGGCGAAGTAGGACAGCGCCGCGGCAATCAGCCCGCCGGTCATGTTGCGCCAGCCCTGCAGCCGCCCGCGCCAGCGAATCGGGATCATCTTGCCGAGCAGGAACTGGAACGCGACGCTCTGCGGACCGCTGAACAGGCCGAGCAGGAACAGGAACGTCATCGCGGCGATCAGCAGCGGCAGCCCGTGCAGGAACCAGCCGGAGAGGGCGAGGCCCAGAATGGCGACGCGCATCAGCGTGCCCAGCACCATGGAGATCGGCAGCACGTGGCGCCGGTGCTCGATATGCGCCGCGCCGAGGATGGGCGAAACCGTGCCGCCCAGCTGCTGCAGCGCAAGCCCCAGACCGACCGCCACGTCGGAACCCGACAGCATGTGCAGATAAGCCGGCACGAAAGTCGGCGCATTGACGAGACGGAAGCCCGTCATACCCAGCATGCCGTGGACGTAATGGCCGGTGTAGTTGCGCTTCAGGTTGCGCCAGACGAAGCGGTCGTAGGCGTTCTCCCGCTCCTCGGTGGTGAGCCCCTCGTACATCGGGTGCGGCTATTCTCTCGTGGGCGCGAGCTGCGGGCGCGCACGGTTGAACCAGGCGAGCGCAGCGGACGCGATCACGATGGCGCCGCCGATGGTGACGCTCTCGCCGATGCCGATGCGGCTCGCGAGATAGCCGAGCAGCAGCGCCCCCCACGGCATCATGCCGAGGAACGACTGTGTGTAATGCGAGATTACCCGCCCGCGGTAGTGCTCGTCTGCGGCAATCTGGATGATGGTGTTGGTGGTGCCGCCCAACAGCATCAGGCTGCACGCCGTCGGCAACAGCAGCAGCACGCTCAGCCACAACACGTGCGAATGGGCGAACAGGATGAGGCAGGTGCCGAACGACGCCGACGCAGCAATGGGTGCAAGGGTCAGCCACCGCTCGTGGATTCGCGACAGGCCGTAGGCGCCGATCAGGGCGCCGATTCCGACGGCGGTCATCAGCGTGCCGTAGCTGGTAGAGGCGCCGTGCAGGATGTCGCGTGCAAAGGCCGGCAGCAGCGACAGGTAAGCCGCGCCGAACATGGAAGAGACAGCGACCAGCATCAGCGCCACGCGTATTCGCGGGGTGCCAAAGGAATAGCGGTAGCCCGCCACGATCTCGCGCAAGGGATTTCCGGAGAGCCGCCGCGGCCGCTGCGGCAGTTCCATCAGCAGCAGGCTGGTCAGCACCGCACCGAAGGAGAGCGCGTTCAGGGCGAAGCACGGCCCCTCGCCGGCAATGGCGATCAGCGCGCCGGCAATCGACGGCCCGATCACACGGGCCAGATTGAACATCATCGAGTTCAGCGCGATGGCGTGGCGCAGATCCTCGCGTCCCACCATGTCCAAGGTCATCGCCTGGCGGGTCGGCACATCCACGGAGTTGATCAGCCCGATACCGAAGGCGAGCACGATCACCTCCCACACCTGAACCACGCCCGCCAGCGTGAGGCCGGCGAGGATCGCGGCCTGCACCATGGAAAGCCCCTGCGTCACCAGCAGCATTTTCCGGCGGTCGACGCGGTCGGCGATCATGCCGCCGAAGGAAGCCATGAAGAACACGGTGACCTGGGCGCAGAACGAGGTGAATCCAAGGAGGAAGGGCGAGTGCGTCAGCCGGTACACCAGCCACGCCTGCGCCACCGACTGCATCCAGGTGCCCATCAGCGACACCAGTTGGCCGGAAAAGAACAGGCGGTAGTTGCGGTGGCGAAAGACGGTGAGCAGCGCCAGCGCCGACGCTGGGCGCCCGAGGTCTTCGAGTTCCTGTTCGGACGGCGGCTCGTCCGGCGGAGTTGCGGCGATCGGCTCTTCGAGTTCCGCCTCGCTCATCGCCGCGCCCGGCTTGTCAACGGGAAGCCGGCGTGGTTCTCGTGGACCGAACCGCTATCGACTGGGGCAATCGCCATGGTTTCGACCGACGTACTCTTCGAGCCGTTCCGGCTCAAGGGCTTGACCTTGCCCAACCGAATCGTCATGGCGCCGATGACGCGGTCGAAATCGCCCGGACAGATTCCGGGCGCCGACGTCGCCGCCTATTATCGGCGCCGCGCCGAAGGCGGCGTCGGACTGATCCTGACCGAAGGCACCTCGCCCGCGCACCGCTCCGCCTCCAACGACGCGAATGTGCCGGCGTTCTTCGGAGATGCCGCGCTGGCGGGCTGGGCGAACGTGCTGAAAGAGGTGAAAGCGGCCGGCGGACTCATCATGCCGCAACTGTGGCATCAGGGGGTGGTGCGTCATCCCGGCACCGGACCGTACCCGGAGGCGCCCAGCATGAGTCCGTCCGGGTTAGCACGGCCCGGCAAGAAAGTCGCGGACCCCATGACGCAAAGCGACATCGAGGACGTGATCGCCGGGTTCGCGAAAAGCGCTGGATACGCAAGGCAGCTCGGTTTCGACGGCGTCGAGATCCACGGCGCCCATGGCTACGTGATCGATCAGTATTTCTGGGAAGGTACCAACGCGCGAACCGACGCCTACGGCGGCTCGCTCGAAGCACGCTCGCGCTTTGCAGCGGATATCGTCCGTGCCGTGCGCGCCAAGGTGGGAGGGGATTTTCCGCTGCTGCTGCGCTTCTCGCAGTGGAAGCAGCAGGATTTCGGCGCCAAGCTGGCGCGCGATCCCGCCGAGCTCGAGCAGTTCCTGGCGCCGCTGGTCGATGCGGGCGTCGATTGCTTCCACTGCTCCACGCGCCGATTCTGGGAACCGGAATTTCCCGACACCGGCTCCGATCTCAACCTTGCCGGCTGGACGAAAAAGCTTTCCGGCAAACCCACCATCACCGTGGGCTCGGTCAGCCTCAACGAGGATTTCATCACAGCCTATCGCAGCAGGGGCGCGGAAACCGCCGGCATCGACCGGCTGCTGGAGATGCTGGCGCGCGGCGATTTCGATCTGGTTGCGGTCGGTCGCGCGCTGATCGTCAACACGGATTGGCCGAACAAGATTCAGGCGGGGGAATTCGATCAATTGCAACCGTATTCGCCCGAGGCGCTGGCCACGCTCTACTGAACCGCATATGAACGGCCGCAACGTCGGCAGTCATTGACACACCGGACGCCGCGACTAGTCTTCGCGTTATTCACGGAAGCGCCATGGCGAAAGATTTTATCGGTTATCAGGCATTGACGGATGCGGCGCTGCGCGGCGTGGTGCGCGATGCGTTGAAGCGCGCCGAGAAACAGGGGCTGATCGCCTCCCACCATTTCTGCATCACCTTCAAAACGCAATTTCCCGGCGTGGAGATTCCGGATTTCCTGCGCGAACAATATCCCGACGAGATGATGATCATCCTGCAGCACCAGTTCTCCGGGCTGAAGGTGAAAGACGAGTATTTCCAGGTGACGCTTTCGTTTCGAAAGATCCCGGCGACGTTGACGGTACCGTTCATCGCGCTGACGCAGTTCGTGGATCCGGGCGTGCAGTTCGGGCTGCAGTTCCAGGGCACCGAGGGGAGCGTCGGAGAGAAATCCGCCTCGCCCGCGGTGCTGCCGGCCACGAAGCCGGCGCCGCTCGCCGGCCCCAAACCCGTCCCGGAGTCCGCGCAAGACGACGAAAGGCCTGCCGCCCCGGCCGAAGTGGTCAGCCTCGACGCCTTCCGAAAGAAGTAACTCGATTGCAATCAGTGCAATCAATGATTACAATGATTGCACCATGGCAAGCATTACGATTCGCAGGCTCGACGACAACCTGAAGAAGGAGCTTCGCCGGCAAGCCGCCGATCACGGGCGATCGGTCGAGGCGGAAGCACGCGACATCCTGCGAGCTGGCGTGAAAAAATCGTCGGACAGGCAGGAGACCGGCGCCGATCTATTCGACCGCATCCATCGCCGGTTCATGAAGTACGGCGGTGTCGATCTTCCCCTTCCAATCCGTCGAGGCCGAACAGTCCCGGACCTTGAGTGATAATCCTGGACACGAATGTCTTATCGGAGGCGGCGCGGCGGGTGCCCTCAGCTGAAGTTCGGCAATGGCTCGCGGTGCAGGTCAAGACCGAACTGTTCACGACAACCGTTTCGGAAGCGGAAATGTTGGGAGGCTTTGCCGCTTTCAGCCCCGGAAAAAGGCGCGATGAACTCACGCGTGACTTTAGCCTGATCTTCGACGAGGAGTTCGCGGGCCGAATTCTCCCATTCGACAGTGCAGCAGCGCGTGCGTTCCCTTCCGTGGCCAGACGGGAACGGGGAAAATTCGTGTTCGAGCCTGATGCTCAGATAGCCGCCATCGCCTTCGCTCACGGCGCTGTCATTGCAACGCGCAACACGCGACACTTCATCGGTCGTGGCGTGAGGCTGGTCGATCCTTGGAACGGCGAACAACAATGACAAAAACACGCACCGAAACGGATTCGTTCGGCCTCATCGAAGTGGCCGCGGACAAGTATTGGGGCGCACAAGCCGAGCGATCGCTCCACAATTTCAAGATCGGCTGGGAGAAGCAGCCGCTGCCCATCGTGCGGGCACTGGGCATCGTCAAGCGCGCGGCGGCGGAAGTGAACATGCAGCTAGGCAAGCTCGATCCGAAAATCGGCAACGCTGTCGTGCAGGCGGCGCAGGAGGTGATCGAGGGCAAGCTGGACGCCCACTTCCCGCTGTCCGTTTGGCAGACCGGCTCCGGCACCCAGTCCAACATGAATGCGAACGAGGTGATCGCCAACCGCGCCATCGAGTTGCTCGGCGGCGAAAAGGGCTCGAAGACACCCGCTCACCCCAACGATCACGTCAACATGAGCCAATCATCCAACGACACCTATCCGACAGCGATGCACATCGCCGCGGTGGAGGAGATCGTTCACCGCCTCATCCCCGCGCTGCAGATGTTGCGCAACGCGCTGAACGACAAGTCGCAGGCTTGGAAAGATATCATCAAAATCGGCCGCACCCACACCCAGGATGCCACGCCGCTCACCTTGGGACAGGAATTCTCGGGCTACACCCAGCAGATCGAGAACGGTATCGCGCGGATCGAATCGACCCTGCCAATGCTCATGCAGCTGGCGCAAGGCGGCACGGCGGTGGGTACCGGGCTGAATGCGCCGAAAGGGTTCGACCGCATGGTGGCCGACCGGATCGCAGCCATCACCGGCCTGCCGTTTACGCCAGCGCCCAACAAATTCGAAGCGCTGGCGGCCCACGATGCCATGGTGATGAGCCACGGTGCGATCAACACCGTGGCCGCCTCGCTGTTCAAGATTGCCAACGACATCCGGCTGCTCGGCTCAGGCCCGCGCTCCGGTCTTGGCGAGCTGGCGCTGCCCGAGAACGAGCCGGGCTCCTCCATCATGCCGGGCAAGGTGAACCCGACGCAGTGCGAGGCGGTGACCCAGGTTTGCGCGCGCATTTTCGGCAATCACACCACCATCACCTTCGCGGACAGTCAGGGGCACTTCGAACTGAACGTGTACAATCCGGTGATGGCGTACTGCTTCCTGCAAAGCGTGCGACTGATGGCGGATGCGGCGCGCTCCTTTACCGAGAACTGCATCGTGGGGATCGAGCCGCGCTGCGACAACATCAAGCGGGGGCTGGAACGCTCATTGATGCTGGTGACGGCGCTGGCGCCGACGATCGGCTACGACAAGGCCGCGAACATCGCCAAGGCCGCGCACAAGAACGGCACCACGCTAAAGGAAGAGGCGGTGAAGAGCGGACTTGTTACTGCGGAAGACTTCGACCGCATGGTGCGGCCGGAGGACATGATTCATCCCGGCCAATGACGCCGGTTACGTCACGATTCGCGAATCGGATTCCTGGTCGCAGTGCTTGATGTCGGCAACGAGCGCCTCGGGCGTGATCGCGTTGGTCGAGAGCCTTTGCTGCAGGCTTTGTGCGTTGGCGGCCACGTGCGATGCATAGGATTGCTCGGTTTCGGCCGGATGGAGCGCCAGGTAGCGCTTGCCCGCGGCGGACGCCCGCTCGGCATAATAAGAGGCGGCGGTCTGATCGAGGTCATGAATGACGAATGCGGCCAGGGTGTAGCGCGCGGCGCAATTCAGATCGTCGAACGCGGTGTTGGTGGTTTCCAGCGCAGGATCCATATTGCGCATCTTGGGCTGCGCGGTCGCCTGGGTGACCCCGCAAGCGACGATCAAGGCCGAAACAAGGGAGAATGCACGCATGATACATCTGCTCAAATGATCGCTGGCCCACGTGCCATCAAAAACCGAACTCGCCTGCTGGAAAAACGTTCCGTCGCGATTGCGGGCCATCGCACCAGCGTGGCGCTGGAGCCGGAATTCTGGGCGGTGCTCAAGACCGAAGCGGAGCGGCGCAGGACGAGCTTCGCCGGCCTTATTACCGCCATAGATCGGGACCGCGGAGAGCGGCCGCTCGCCAGCGCGCTGCGGCTTGCCGCGCTTGCCGCCGTTCAGGCGAGGCCCTAGCGTTCGCTGCGGGCACAAGCCGTCGGTTGCCCGGCAATAGATTTGGCAGCAGAAGATTCGAACGGAGCAGGTTGATGATCACCCTTTACCACTCCCCGCAAACGCGCTCGAGCAGCATCGTCTGGCTCCTGGAGGAGCTTCAGGTCCCCTACGAGACCAAGCTTGTCAGCTTCCGTCGGGCCGACGGCACCGGCGAAAAGGATCCCGTCAATCCGCATCCGCACGGCAAGGTGCCGGCGCTGCACGACGATGGCGAAACGGTATTCGAATCCAGCGCCATCGCTCTCTACCTCACCGACAAATGCCGCAAGGTGCGGCTGGGGCCGGCGCTCGGAGAGCCGAAACGCGGCGAGTTTCTGTCGTGGCTCGCCTATCGCGCCGGCGTTATGGAGCCCGCCTTCATGGAGCGGCGGCTCAAGATCAAGCACATCCAGGGCATGATGGGCTGGGCGGCACCGGACGAAGTCGAGGAGGTGCTCAACGAGCACCTCGCCAAAAACAAATACTTCCTCGGCGATGAATTCTCGACCGTGGATGTGATGCTGGGCGGCGGGCTCCATTTCATGCTGCTGTTCAAGATGGCGACGGAAACAGACGTGCTGAAGGAATACACGGCGCGGATAACTGCGCGTCCGGCCTTCAAACGCGCCGCGGAGCGCGACGCGCCGAAATGAACGAGATCGTCAATTTGCGCCGCGTGCGCAAGGCCAAAGCCCGCGCCGAAGCCGCGGCCCAAGCCGACGCCAATCGTGTCAAGCATGGCGTCAGCAAGCGCGAACGCGAATTGGCGAAGGCGCGCAACGACCTCGCAAGCCGCACCGCCGATTCGCACAAGCTCAACGAGAAAGCTTGATCGTCGCCCTGCCGGCGTGCGAAGCGCCGATGGTTCCTCCCCCGTTTACGGGGGAGGGGGACCGCCGAAGGCGATGGAGGGGGCGCACGCAAGCCCTTTGGCTGGGAGCGCCTCCTCGAATTCGGCCTCGGTGTGATGGGACTTTCGCCCGCCACGTTCTGGGCGATGTCGCTGCCGGAATGGCGCGCCGCGGTCAACGGTTTCGCGACGCGCACCGGCGCGCGCCGCGCCGCCCCGCTCGCCCGCGCCGAATTCGAGCAGCTGATGCGGCGGTTCCCGGACTGACTCTTTCCTCCCCCGTTTACGGGGGAGGTGGCTCGGCACGCTGCGAAGCAGCGCAGCCGAGACGGAGGGGGCATTCGCGTGCGCCCCCTCCGCTTCGCTCATTTCATTCGCTCAGCACCTCCCCCGTAAACGGGGGAGGAACGTGAGACCCCAAATGCCCTCTACCACCGTGACGGTGAACACCGATTTCTCCGGTCTCGATCCGGCGCTGGCCGCGGCGGCGAAATCGCTCGACGCCTTCGCCAGAGGCCCGGTGACCAACAGCGCCAGGCTCATCGAGAACGCGGTGACCGGCAGCTTCAATGCGATCGCCGACACCATCGCGCGCGCCGTGCTCAGCGGCAAGCTGTCGATGGATTCGCTCACCAACGCGATCCTGGCCGATTTCGACCGCATCGGCACGCGCCAGTTCATCGAGAAGCCGATCGAGGGCGTGCTGTCGTCGCTGGTTTCGTCGCTCCTGCCGATCGGCGGCGCGCGCGCGAGCGGCGGGCCGGTGGATGCGGGGCTCGCCTATCTCGTCGGCGAGCAGGGGCCGGAGCTGTTCGTGCCGCAAGCGAGCGGCGCGATCGTGCCGAACGGCGCAGGCGCGCCGCAGCGGCCGCAGATCGTGCTCAACGTGAATGCGCGCGATGCGGGAAGCTTCCTCAAATCGGAAACCCAGATCGCCGCCATGCTCTCGCGTGCGCTCGCCCGCGGACAACGGAATTTGTGAAGCGCCCCCCTTCCGTCTGCCTCGCGCTTCGCACTCGGCAGCCACCTCCCCCGCACGCGGGGGAGGACAGCGAAGCCGAGCTTGCTCTTATCCTCCCCCGTTTACGGGGGAGGTGCCGAATGAGCGAAGCGAGTGAGGCGGAAGGGGGATTTCCATGGATGAAGACAAATGCCTTTCCACGAAATCCAGTTTCCCACTGCCATTGCGTTCCACTCATCCGGCGGGCCGGAGCGCAAGACGGAAATCGTCACGCTCGGCTCCGGCTTCGAGGAGAGGAACGCCGTGTGGGCCAATTCGCGCCGCCGCTACGACGTCGGTTATGGCGTCAAGACGCTCGACAATCTGCACGCGGTGATCGCGTTCTTCGAGGCGCGCCTCGGCCGGCTTTACGGCTTCCGCTTCAGGGATTTCGCCGATTTCAAATCCTGCGCGCCGAACGCAAATGTGTCGCCGTTCGACCAGAGCCTCGGCACCGGCGACGGCGCCACCACGGAGTTCCAGCTGATCAAGACCTACACCTCCGGCCCCTCCAGCTGGGTGCGGAGCATCGAAAAGCCCGTGGCCGGCACGGTGCGCGTGGCGGTCGCGGGCGTGGAGCAAACCTCGGGCCTCACCATCGACGATAGCGCTGGCCTTGTGACGTTTGACTCTCCGCCGGCAGCCGCCGCCGCGCTCACCGCCGGCTTCGAATTCGATACGCCGGTGCGCTTCGACACCGATCAGCTCACCATCAACCTCTCGAACTTCGCCGCCGGCGAAATCCCCAGCATCCCGCTGGTGGAGATTCTGCTTTGAGCGTAGGCGAAGCGGGCCGCACAACTCCTTTCCTCCCCCGTTTACGGGGGAGGTGGCCGCATTTGCTCTATGGCTCCTCCCCTGCGCAGCGGGGGAGGGGGACCACGCGAAGCGTGGTGGAGGGGGCGGCCGTCTGCTCGATATAGTCCATGACGTGCGCCAAGTTCTCGTCGCGCAGCACTTCGGCAGCTGCAATTCGCAGAACATTGATGCCTCTGGCCGCAAGCCACTCATCGCGGCGCTCGTCGTGTTGGTACTGCTGCTCGTTGTCGTGTGACGAGCCGTCGATCTCAAGCGCGAGCCGAGCGGCCGGGCAGAAGAAGTCCAAAATGTACGGACCGATGGGGTGCTGACGACGGAATTGCAAGCCCTTCGAGCGGCCGCGCCGAAGTTCTTGCCAGAGGATCACCTCCGGCAGCGTCATTTTTCTCCGCAATGCGCGATGAGCGAGCCGGTCGCCATCGGCGACGCCTTCGTCGTCACCGCCGGTTGCGACAAGCAGTTCTCCACCTGCAAGGCGAAGTTCGCCAACGCGGTGAATTTCCGTGGGCAACCCTACATGCCCGGCAACGACGCCGTGACGTCGTATCCGACCCAGAACCAGACTCTCGATGGAGGCAGCCGCTATGGAAATTGATCACAACGCCCCCTTCCGGCTCGCGGCGGAAGACCGCTGCTCGCCACCTCCCCCGCACGCGGGGGAGGATAACGGCACCGCAGGCGCGCTGGCACTATCCTCCCCCGTTTACGGGGGAGGTGCCGAACGAGCGTCAGCGAGTGAGGCGGAAGGGGGACTATCCGAGCGAATCATCGCCATCGCCCGCAGCTGGATCGGCACGCCGTACGTGCATCAGGCGTCGCTCAAAGGCGTGGGCTGCGATTGCCTGGGGCTGCTGCGCGGCGTCTGGCGCGAGCTCACCGGCGACGAGCCGGAAGACGCGCCGCCCTATTCGCTCGACTGGGCCGAGGCCACCGGCGCCGAGACATTATATATGGCGCTGAAGCGCCACGCCGGCGAGATCGGCGCCCGCGAACTCGCGCCCGGCGATATCGCCCTCTTCCGCATGTCGCCCCGCGGCCCGGCCAAGCATTGCGGGGTCATTGCCTCGGCGTCCCCTCGCCCCCGCGCATGTGGGGGAGAGGGGCAAGGGGTGAGGGGGCTTCAGCACACAGGAATCAGGAACCAGGGATCAGTGCCCGGCGTCAATCTGATTCCTGATACCTGCCCTCTGATGCCTGGACGCCCCCTCACCCTTAATCCCTCTCCCCCTGAAGGGGGCGAGGGAAATACGCTCACGCTCATCCACGCGCGCCAGAACAAGCGGGTCAGCGAAGAACCACTGTCGCCCTTCTGGCGCGGCAGACTGGCGTTTGTGTTTCGGCTCTAACCGCAAACCACACTTGTCATCCCCGGCGAGCATCGCGCGGTCGTGCGCGATGCGAGGGAAGGGGACCCAGGTGGGGTCAGCAGCGCGATTGCGAAAGTTCGCACAGATCGGTGCCACAGCGGTCGAAGCGGAGTATGGTGCGATTACCTGGGTCCCCTTCCAATCGCTCACTTCGTTCGCTCGGCCGGGGATGACAAATATTGGAATGATCGGCTCCTCAATGTTTCCGAAATTGGCGCTGTTGTTTTCGTTTCTCATCGCGAGCAGCGCGATCGCGCAAACGTCGCTCGCCGAGCGTTGCGCCAGAGGCCACGGCGAGGACGCCATCACGGCCTGCAGCGACGTCATCGGCATCGGAACCGGCGGCGCGGAAATCGCCTGGGCCTATTTCGACCGCGCGCGGGCGTATTTCGACGCGCGGCTTTACGCCAGCGCCATCGCCGATCTCACCGACGCACTGCGGCTCAAGCCCGACGATTCCGAGGCGCTGGAGAATCGCGGGCTGGCGTTTCTCGCGCTCGACGATTTCCGGCACGCGATTCACGATTTCAATCGCGTGGTGGATCTGAAGCCGGCCTCGGCGGACGGGTTTCGCGAGCGCTGCTGGGCGCGTGCCGCGTCCGGCCGCGATCTGGACGATGCGCTCGCCGACTGCAACCAGGCGCTGACGCTGAAGCCCGGCGATGCCGCGGCGCGCGATGCGCGGTGTTTCGTCGAGTATCGGACGGCTGCGTATGCGGCGGCGATGACCGATTGCACCGCGGCGCTCACCGCCAACCCGAAGCGCGCTTCGTCGCTGTACCTGCGGGGATTGGCGCGCGCCAAATCCGGCGATGCCGCCGGCGGTGCGGCCGACATTGCAGCCGCCCAATCGCTGGCACCTGCCATCGCCGACACCTATGCCGGCTACGGCGTGAAGCCGTAACGTCCAGAGGGTGGATGGCACAGGATGCGAAGCAAGCCTATCCTGTTCGCGTGAAAACGCGCGTGATCAGCAAAGAGCCGGATGTCATGGGCGGCGCGCCCGTGTTCGCAGGCACGCGCGTGCCTGTGCAGACGCTCCTCGATTGTCTCGAAGCAGGCGATTCCATCGATGAATTCCTGGAAGGCTTTCCATCCGTGAGCCGCGGGCAGGTGATTGCCTTTCTCGAGGATGCAAGAGACCGGTTGGTCGAATCCAGTTCGTGAGAATTCTTCTCGACGAATGCGTGGATTGGCGGCTGGCGCGCGACATCGCGGGTCATCAGGTGAGGACTGCCCGGCAAATGGGCTGGCGCGCGGCTGGCGCTTCTACGCGCCGTTCCAAGGCCTCGTCGCCTACATCGCGGACGAAACCAGGCTTGTCGTCTACAGCGGCGGGGCGTGGCGCGATTACGCCAGCGTGCTCGCGCTGCAGAACGTGCCGGAGCTGGGCGTCAACGCCACGGCGGATTCCACCAACAAGCTCGCCGTCGCCTCGGCCGCCGTGCTGTTCAACAACATCGGCAATAGCGTGCAGGTGAAGCTCAACAAGAACGGGAGCGCAGACACCGCATCGCTGCTCTATCAGAGGGCGTTCTCCGGCCGCGCCGAAGTGGGCCTCACCGGGGACGACAATTTCCACTTCAAGGTGTCGCCCGACGGCAGCACGTTCTACGAAGCCCTCATCCTCAACCGCAACACCGGCAGCCAGCTGCTCAAGCCCGTCGACGTGACGGGCGCGACCGCGATCGGCGCAACCCATCTCGGCCGCATGGTGCGCGGTGACGCGAGCGGCGGCGCCTTCAACATCACCTTGCCGCCCACGGCCGATGCCGACGATTGGGCGATCGTGCGCAAGAAGGATGCGAGTGCCAATCGCGTCACCGTCAAGGACAACGCCGGCAACGACATGGCCTGGCTGTCGGCGCAATATGACGAGGCGATGTTCGCCTTCTGGGACGGCGCGTGGACGCCGGTGCGCTGGAGCATCGCGCCGCTCGCGCAGGTGTTCACCGCCACGGCCACATATGCAAAACCGCCGCTGGCCAAAGCCGTCGATGTCAGTGTGCTGAGCGCCGGCGGTGGCGGTGCCTCGGGCCGCCGCGGCGCGGCAGGGACGGCGCGCTTCGGTGGGCAAGGCGGACAGTCCGGGGTGCTGCATCGCTGGCGGTTCCCGCGCGACCGACCTCGCGGCAAGCGAAACCGTGACCGTGGGCGCAGGCGGCAGCAGTGGCGCGGCACAGTCGGCGGACAGCAGCGACGGCGCCGCCGGAAGCGCGGGCGGCAGTTCGTCCTTCGGCGCGCATCTCTTTGCCGGCGGGGGCGCCGGCGGCAATGCGGGAAGCGGCTCCGCCGCCGGCGGCCTCACGGTGGCGCAGGCGCTGAGTGGGGCGCAGGCCATCGCGCCCACCGCCAACTCCGCCACCGCGGTCTCGGCGTCGCCCAATCCAGGGCCGGCGGCCGGCTCCGGCGGTAATGGCGGAGGAATTTCGACCGGCAACACCGGCTTTGCGGGAGCAGCCGGCGCCGGAGGCTCCACGGCCGCCAGTGTGCCGATGAACGGCGGGGCCGGCGGTTCGGCCGGCGCCAACAATGGTGCCGCCGGGGACTCCATCGCCGATACCGTCAATCAGTTCGGCGGCGCTGGCGGTGGCGGTGGCGGTGGCAATCCGGCGGGCGCGGGCGGCGCGGGCGGTGCCGGCGGAACGCCGGGCGGCGGCGGGGGCGGCGGCGGCGCGTCGCTCAACGGCAACAATTCCGGCGCAGGCGGCGCCGGCGCCCGCGGTGAAGTCCGCCTGACCACGTATTTCTGATCCGCTCTGTCATCCTCGGCGAGCATTCGCGCGAGCTGCGCGAATGCGAGGGAAGGGGATCCAGGTACCGACACAGACTCGGCTGCGAAAGCGTGGCGCTGCGGTAGTGGTACAGTTTGCGCGCCCCAACTAACCGGGGGAGCAATTTTCTCCCCGCAGAAACCGCTCGCTGGGCAAATGATAGCAACATCATAGCACGCAAATGTTATAGTATGTCTCTTTTTAGGCCGAGCTTGGGGGATTTCATGAGGAAGGTCGTGAGAGCACCGAGAGGGATAATTGTGGGGATGATTGCTGGAATAGCAGTCGCATTGTACGGTGGCACGGTGCTGGCGCAGCAGTCGATCGACACGATGTCCAGCGGCGTCGCCAACGATGACTTCAGGAACAACCTTGCAGTATCGGCTTCGGGCTTCGTGTGCCAGCACTTGCGCGAGTGCGACTCGGCGCAGTTTCGAGTGATCCTGGTGCATCGCCTGGGGCAACCCCCGGCGGGAGAGATGTCGCGAGGCGACGACGGGTATTCCGTGTGCGGCGTGGTTAACGCCAAGAACGGCTTCGGGGGCTACTCCGGCGATACGCGCTACGTGTTCGCGACGGCGGTGTGGAAGCACGTCTCAGATGCACTGCCCGATCACGGTGTTTGGTTCATGGTAGACAAGGCCACAGATGATGGCACGTCAGACTTCAATAAGGTGTGGCAGGCGTACTGCTGGTAACTTCTGCAGCCTTCGCGCCGCTTAAAGAACGCGCGCGCCCTTCGATTCAGGGAATCGCATTACTAACCTTTACTCTTAGAGGTCTCCCAAGCCTCTAGGACCGTAACCATATCGCTGGACGGGATCACGGGGACGTTTGAGGCGCTCGATCATGTGAGAGGATTCGGATGCTTCGATTTTGTGCCGCAAAATGGCGGTGCCTGTGAGCATCCATCATGGGCATCGTGGTGGCCGAAATGCGATTGGGCCCCCCCGCCTACATAGGTGTTCACCTGCCCCCAGCACTCAGGGCACCTCATCTCGTTGCCTAAATGAGATTTGAGGGCCTCCTGAATGGTAACGGGAACCCATTGGCCATTTTCTTTGATTTCACATTCCAGCAGCATCTTGGGAGTATGCCACGCCAAACGGGGGGCTCAAAGGCTGGTCAAGTGGGCTGGCCCCGAAACTGTACCACTACCGGCGCTGCGCTTCGCTTGCGTTTCGATGATCACTTTGCGAAATTCGTAAATTCGTATTATCGTTCCCCCGAGTTCGCAGAGGTCAAGACCGATGACGCTGGTCCGGGTGCGCCGCGCGGCGCAGCTCACGCTCCCGGCGGAAATCCGCAAGGCGCTGGATGTGAAGGACGGAGACTACCTCGAAGCGAAGGTGGTCAAGAATGGCGTTATGCTCAAACCGGTGGCCGTGACCGACCGCGAGCGGGCCTGGAAGAAGATAGAAGAGATCACGTCCCGCGTGCGGGACCTGAAGCCGACGGGCAATCCCAAGGCGGACGAAGAATGGATCGCTCGCGAGATAAAGCGCTTCCGCCGTGAGCAACGTTAGGATCGTTCTCGATTCCACGGTGCTGATCAGCCGATTTCTGACTCCAATTTCAGGTGGCGCGGCATTCGATCTGCTCGAACAGGTACGCAGCGGCGCCTGCGATGCATTTGCGTCGCTTGACATACTGGAAGAGGTGAGGTGCGTCCTCCTGCGCAGCCGCATCCGGCGGCGTTACAAGTTCGATGATCACGATGTGGAACGGTACAGCCTTGAGCTGATGCAGATCGCGACCGTTCTCGATCCGGAGCGGACGGTTCGAGTGGTGCGCGACCGAAATGATGACATGGTGCTGGACTGCGCTGTTGCGGCGGAGGCGGCTTATGTGATCACGCGGGACAATGATCTCTTGTCTTTGGCGTCATATGAAGGCGTCCAAATCGTCAAACCTGAGGAGCTTCTGGAAATCTTGCGACGCCGGAAAAAAACATGAACGTCAGCGACGCCATTGCCACGCGCAAGACCACGCGGGCGTTTTTGCCCGATGCGGTGCCGCTCGACACTGTGCGGCGGATTCTGTCGCTGGCCGCCCGCGCGCCATCCGGCGGCAATCTGCAGCCGTGGAAGGTTTATGTGCTCATCGGCGAAGCGCGCGACGAGCTCATCCGCCGCGTGGCCGAAGCCCGGCAACAGCATCCCATGGGCGAGCGGCCGGAATATCACATCTATCCACTGCAGCTGAGCGAGCCGTACCGCACGCGCCGCTTCCGCGTCGGCGAAGCGATGTACGCGACGATGGGAATTCCCCGCGAGGACAAGGCGGCCCGGCTGAAATTCTTTGCGCGCAACTGGGAATTCTTCGGCGCGCCGGTGGGCATGATCTTCACCATCGATCGCCAGATGCAGCAGGGGCAATGGGCCGATCTCGGCATGTTCCTGCAATCGATCATGCTGCTGGCGCGCGAGCAGGGCTTGCACACCTGCCCGCAGGAAGCGTGGGCGGTGTGGCACCGCGTCATCCGCGAATACCTGAACGTGCCGCAGGAAGAGATGATCTTCTGCGGCATGGGCTTGGGCTACGCGGATGAAACCGCGCCGGTGAATGCGCTCACCAGCGAACGCGCCCCGCTGGAGGAGTTCGTCGTGGTGCGCGAAACGCGCTGAATCCTGAAAACGACCGCTAGGCACCGATTACGATGCGAAAGATGTTGTGGGACCGGGCGTTTGCGGCGCCCGTCCCACATCATCGGACCCGCTAGGGCGTGAGCTCGAACACCGTACCGGCGTTGCTCGTGGCATCGCCGCCCTTGAACGTGGTGCCGAACAGGTCGCCCTGCGCATCGAGAATGGGCGCCGCTCCAATCCACGGCGTGCTTCCGTCCTTGCATCCGGACAGGCTGCAGAAGGAATAGAGCAGCGTCTCGTTCCAGCCATTCGTGCCGTGATGCAGCTTGAACACCGCACCCGAATTGTTGGCGCCGCCGGCCTCGGTCGCGCCGTACAGGTTGCCCGCGCCGTCGATGGCGAGCCCCGCGCCCGATTCACCGGCATCGCTGCACGAAGGGGAGCAGAAGTTCTTGAGCACCTTGTACGAATAGCCGCTGGTGCCGTGCACGAGCTCGAACACGCCGCCGGCCCCGTCTGCACCGAGGTTCACGGTGGTGCCGTACAGATTGCCGTTCGCGTCAATGACCGGCCGGGACTCCATGTTGGCGCCGTCGGCGCAGTTCGTCTGCGCACAGAAATAGTGCAGGACGGTTTCGGTCCAGGTGTCATGCGCGAGCTTGTAGAACAGGCCGCCGCCGTATGTGCCGCCATACGTAGTGGCGCCGTAGAGATTGCCCGCGCCGTCCATGACCATGCCGCCGAAAGGAGATCTCGATGTGCCGAAATTATGGATGACGGTCTCGTCCCAGACCGAACCGTCGCTCACCAGCTTGAACACGACCCCGTTATGAGAGTTGCTGCTGCTGCCGTATTTGCCGCCGTTGACAGTGGTGCCGTAGAGCGGCGAGAACTCGTCCCATGGCGCACCGCTCGCCTGGCCCGCATAGGTGAGGCCGGCCTGGGGGTCTTCTCCGTCGAGGCACTTGCCGTTGCTGTTCCTCACCGAGCAGAAGTTGTAGATTACGTTTTCTGTCCAGCCGGTGGACTTCGTGAGCTTAAAGACTGTCCCTCCGGCGTGTGCGCCGCCGGTCCAGGTGGTGCCGTAAAGATTGCCGTCCTGGTCCACGATCAGATCGGAGAGCGGCTGATTGCCATCGGCGCAGTTCGTTTGCGCGCAGAAGCTGTAGATGGCCTTGTATGTCCAGGTGCCGTCCTTGTTGTGAATCAGCTCGTACACGACACCGCCGTCGGCGCCGTTGGCGTGTGCCCCGCCCCCGGACGCGGTGCCGAAGAAGTGACGCTTGTCCGCCATCACCAAAGCGGCGGTTGGGCCGCTGCCGTCCGAACAGCCGGCCTGCTTGCAGAAGATGTGACGCGTGTCGAGCGTCCACGCCGATGCGCTGCCCGGCGCAAAGGCAAGGACGGCGAGAGAGGCGATGGCGGCAACACCGCAGAGGCGGGGGAAGCGATTGGATCGGGACATGATGTCATCCTCCTGTGAGTTTCGGGGCACGTCGGGTTGCGTTCACGGCGTCAGCGAGAAGACGGTGCCGCCCTGGTAGGCGCCCCCGTCATGGGTTGTGCCGTAGAATTCTCCTCCATAAAGGAAGAGATCGCTTTGTGGGTTTGAGCCGTCGGTGCAATTGGGCTGGCTGCAAAAATCGTAGCGCACGTGTTCGGCCCAGGCGTCGCTTGCGACCAACTCGAATGCCGTGCCGACCCCCGCCGTCCCGCCGGCCGTCGTGGTGCCGAACAGGTTGTTATAGGAATCCAAAATCACACTGGCTTGCGGATAGTTTCCGTCCTTGCACGCCGCCCTGGAGCAGAAATTGTACAGCACACTATAGGTGCCGCCGGCGGTGTACTTGAAAACTACGCCGCAGCCATGGCCGTCGCACGGATTTGCGCCGCCGTTATAGGTCGCGCCGAACAGATTGCCCGACGAATCCATTGCCAGGCGGCCCACCGGCCCCTGCCCGTTGGGACAAGTATTGATGGCGCTGCAGAAGGTGTGCAGCAAGGTGAAGCTCCATCCTGCGCTCCCCTGGAATGTCATTCTGTAGAGGATGCCGCCGTAGTTTGTGCCGCCGCCATGCGTGGTGCCGTAAACTGTCCCGTCGGTGCTCACGAGAAGTGGGTTCGCCTCGAACGCCGTGTTGAAATTGTGAATATCGCCGCCGCCGATGCAAAGTTTGCATAGGGCATACACGGTGCCGTTGCCATACGCGCCGCCGTCCCGGGTGACGAGCAGGGCGGAGCCCGACCTTGGATCCCACGGCGCGCCCGTAGTCTGGCCTGGATAGGCGAGGGTGCCATACGGATATCCGCCCGTCGTCGTGCAGTCGTAATTCGGGCAGAAGGCAAGCACGACGGTGAGAGGCCACCCGTTGCTGCCATGGGAGAGTTCAAAGATGGTGCCGTTTCCGTATTTTCCGCCGCCGGACGCGGTACCGAAGAGGTTGCCGGATGTGTCGACGATCACGCCGCCCTGCGGTTGCGAGCCGTCGCGGCAACTGGTGAAGGCGCAGAAATTGTGCAGCGTGTAGTACTTGCCGGTCGACGGCACATACTTGAAGACGACGCCTTCGCCATGTTTGCCGCCCAGCGTCGCTGTGCCGTACAGGTTTCCGGCGCTGTCGGCCACCAGCTCGGATTGCGGGTTCTTTCCGTCGGCGCAATTGGTCCATTTGCAGAAATCGTGCAGCACGGACTCGCTGTACAAAGCCGATGCGGGGCGGACCGGCAGCAATGCAAAAGTCACGGCAGCTGTGGCCGTCGCCAGCATCCGGCCCAGAGAAAAGGCGCCGGAATCGCTGCACGACCGGCTACGGCGGAACGGGAACATGGGTCTGCTCCGTCATCCAAAGTGCACCCCTTCGCCGTGGCGGATCGTAGGATGGGAGGCGGCGGAAGTCTTGGACGGAGACGACAGATTTGGACTAGGATGACGGGCAGTGGCGTCGGGGCTGTCACTTGAGGAGGAGCGCATGCTCGCGGCCCCGGACCATTTCCGCGCCCGGCATTTCCGGGCCAGCGAAGTCCCCTATGCCGAGCGCTTTCCCGCCTGGCGCTCTCTCTTAAATCGGTGGCTGCTCGACGCGGACGTGCAGCCTGCCGGCAGCCGGCCGTTTCATGCCGGCGCTTACTTGCGCGTGCTGCCGGACGTTCGATTTGGATGGGGCACGCTGGGCGGCTCAGTGTACCGGCGCTCGCGCGCTCACGTCGTGAACGACAACGACGATCTGTTTCTGCTCGTCAATCTGGCCGGGCGAATGACAGCGCTGCGCCGCGACGAGGAGATCGACCTTTCTCCGGGCGACGGTTACCTCATGTCGTGCGCGCAAACGGCAGGATGCGGCTGGCCCGAAGGCGTCGAACTTCTGTGCTTGCGCCTCGGGCCCGAAGCCGCGGCGCCGCTGTCCCGCAACCCGGGCTCGCCTGTCGGTCGGAAGATTCCCAGCGAAAACGGACACCTGCGGCTGCTCACCCGGTATGTGCGCCTGCTGGACGATTCGGAGCCGCTGGAGTCCGCGGAAGCGCGCGCGCTGGTCACGCGCCACATCTGCGATCTCGCCGCCCTGGCTGTGGGCGCGGCCGGCGACGAAGCTGAGTTTGCGAGCGAACGCAGCCTGCACGACGTGCGGCTCCGGACCGTTGCGGGGCATATCGACAAGCGGCTTTCCGCAGCGTTGTCGCTGGAAACCGTCGCCGGCTGCCTCGGCATTTCGCCGCGGACGGTGCAAAGGCTGTTCGAACGCCAAGGCACGAGCTTTTCAGAATTCGTGCTGGCGCGGCGGTTGGCGCGCGCGCACGCCTCGCTCGCCGCCGGCGCAGCGAACGGGCGGACGATCGGCGACATCGCCATGGCCTGCGGCTTCGGCGACATCTCCTATTTCAACCGGAGCTTCCGCGCCCGCTACGGCGCCACGCCGTCGGACATCCGCAACCGCCATCGCATGTAAAACGAAACCCGCGGGAGCCTTGCGGATCCCGCGGGTTCCTCCGATTGGCGGAGCGCCTCGCGTGGAGGGGCATGCCGCGAAGCGCCCGGCCTCAGAGGGGCGTTAGAGTCTTATGCTGACGCCGAGAAACGCACCGGTGCGTGGGCTGATCCGGCAGAATGCGATGCGACCGAACTGGTCGCGGCACCGCACGACATACATGCCGCGATACATGTATGGCGCGCCGACCACGCGAATGCCGCGCGCGCGCACGACTTCGAGCACGCGCCCGCGGTCGATATAGCGCGCCGCCACCGCGCGGTTTGGCGCAATGATCACCTTGTGCTTCTTCTCGATCACCACGGCCGCGTCGGACATGGTGCTCGCCAGAAGGGCCAACGCGCCGACGGCGCCAACGATGAGCTGTTTCGTTTTCATGAGTCACTCTCCTTTATCGGATTGCCTGCCGCTTTTCGGCGAGCTCTTGATGCGCAGAATGACGGCCGTGCGCTGAACGAACTCTGGGGCGCATCCTCATCGGCTGTTCACCTTCGTGGCGCCGATATGGCAGGCGGAAAGAAAAAGCCCGCGCCGGTTTCCCGGCACGGGCTCTCGCTTGACGGCAGGCACGGTCCGCGTGGAGGGGCTTACCGCGAACCGCGCTGCCTCAAGATCACAGTCGCAAGTTGATGCCGAGGAACGCGCCCGAATAGGGATCGACCTGGCAATAGGCGAGCCGCCCAAGTTTGTCGTAGCAGCGCATCACGTAGCGTCCGTTGTAGAGATACGGATCGCCGACGAAGCGGATGTGCCGGCCCCGAATCACTTCCACGACGCGATCGCGTGGCAGCAATGTGCTGTGCACCGGTTGCACTTTCATGATGACGCGCGGATCGACGCCGTGGCGGTCGCGGTCGGAATCGGCGCTCGCGGCGTTGGCCGCGGTGAGCACCATTGCGGCCGCCAGGGCCGGGAGGAGATTGAGCTTCATCGTGTCTGTCTGCTGTTCCCTGCGTGTAACGCGGAGGCCCGAAGTTGGAGCCGCTGAATTCCAGGTTACAATGAAGCGGCACCGCTGAACCAAATCTGGACAGGGCATTCATCATGGGTTCATCGCGTCCGACCTAGAAAAAGGCATGTGTCGGCGGCTGTTCATTTGCGCTGTTTCGGCGCTCCTGCTGGCCATCGCACCGGCAGCGGCGCAAGGACGCTTCGTGCACCCGAACGGCCCGGGCGCGCCGGTGCCGCTCGATCGCATTCTGCCGCACATTCGCAGCGCCCATCCCGGCAACTTTTCGGATGCCGACGGGCCGTTCGCGGATCCGGCGGGGCGGCTGCACTACCGCATCAAATGGCTGACGCCGGACGGTCGGGTGATCTGGCTCGATGCCGATGCGCGCACCGGCCGCGTGCTTGGCGTTAATCACGGCTGGGGCGGTTATGGTCCTTATCCGCGCGGCTTCTTCGCGCGGGTGCCGGGCATGCCCGAAGGTCCGCCGCCGCGATACTTCAGACCGCAATCGCCATGGGGACCCCGTTGGGGTCGCCCCGGCGCACATTTCGGCCTCGGCGGTTTCCGCGGCGGCCACGGACCTCGAGGCAGATAAGACATGCGCGTTTTACTGGTGGAAGACGACAAGGATCTTCAGCGCCTGCTGAAGCAGGCGTTGAGCGATGCCGGATACGTGGTGGACGCCGCCGCCGATGGCGAAGAAGGCCATTTCCTCGGCGACACCGAACCCTACGATGTCGTCATTCTCGATCTCGGCTTGCCGAAGATGGACGGCGTGCGCGTGCTGGAAGCCTGGCGCAAGGCCGGCCGCACCATGCCGGTGTTGATCCTGACGGCGCGCGATCGCTGGAGCGATAAGGTCGCGGGCTTCGACGCCGGCGCCGACGATTACCTGGCCAAGCCTTTCTATACCGAGGAGCTGCTGGCGCGCGTGCGGGCGTTGCTGCGCCGCGCCGCCGGGCTTGCCACCTCGGAAATCGAGGTCGGACCGCTGCGTCTCGACACCCGCTCGTCGCGCGTCACCTTGGACGGCAATCCCGTCAAGCTGACGTCGCTGGAATATCGGTTGCTCGCTTATCTCGCCCATCACCGCGGCCGCGTTGTGTCGCGGACGGAATTGGTCGAGCATCTTTACGATCAGGATTTCGATCGCGATTCGAATACGATAGAGGTCTTTGTCGGGCGTCTGCGCAAGAAGCTCGATCCCAATCTGATTCAGACGGTGCGCGGCCTTGGCTATTGTCTCGAATCTCCGGACGCGTCTCGGCACGAAAATCGGGCCAAGGCTTAACTCGCTTTCCGGCCGGCTGATCGCCGCAGCCGCCGTCTGGACTGTTCTTGCGCTCCTCATCGGCGGCTTCGTGCTGTCGGGAATCTTTCGCGCCTCGGTGGAAGGCGATTTCGATTCCCGGCTGAAGTTCGATCTCGACGGCCTCGTTGCCGCGGCGGAGCCGGACAGCGACGGCAAGCTGTCGCTGCATGAGCGGTTTTCCGATCCCCGCTTCGAGCGCGTGTATTCGGGCTGGTATTGGCAAATCGTGCCGGAGCAGCCGAAGGGCGACATCCGCATCTCGCGCTCGCTGTGGGACAAGGCGATCAAGCTCACCGATTTCCGCATGCAGTCGGGAATCGCCTGGGGCCACGGCATCGGGCCTGAAGACGAGCAGGTGCGGGTTGTGGCGCGGCGGATCGAGTTTCCGATCACCGCCACTCCGCAGCGCGGCGACGTCCGTACCTATACGTTTCTCGTCGCCGGCAACATGTCCGAACTGCAGAACGAGGTGTCGAACTTCAACACCATGCTGATCTGGTCGTTCGCCATTTTCGGGCTGGGTCTGATCGGCGCGATTTTCCTTCAGGTGCGCATCGGTCTTCAGCCGCTGCGCCGGTTGAGCGCCGGGCTGGCGCGCGTGCGCGATGGCGAGGCGCCGCGGCTCCAGGGTCGCTTCCCTGCGGAAATCGCCCCGCTCGTGCAGGAGCTCAACAGCCTGATCGATCACAACACGGAAGTGGTTGAGCGGGCCCGCACGCAAGTGTCCAACCTGGCGCACTCGCTGAAGACGCCGCTGTCGGTTCTGGCGAGCGAAGCCTCCGCTCAGCCGGGACCGCTTGCTAGTACCGTCATGGCGCGCGTGAACACCATGCGTCGCCAGATCGATCACTATCTGGCCCGCGCGCGGGCGGCGGGCGCCGCCGACATTCTGGGCAACCGGACGCCGGTCAAACCGGTGCTCGAAGATCTCGCGCGCACGCTGTCGCGCATTCACGCGGACAGGTCGCTGTCGATTTCGGCAGATTGTCCGCCGGGCGTCGCGTTCCGCGGCGATCGTCAGGATCTCGAGGAGATGGCCGGAAACCTGATGGACAACGCCTGCAAATGGGCGCGCGGGCAGGTCGAGGCGAAGGTCAGCCAGCAGCCCGACGCCGAGTTCGATTTGTGCGTCGACGACGATGGCCCGGGGCTCGATCCCGAGGAGCGCGTCCGCGTCGGCGAACGCGGCGAGCGCCTCGACGAAAGCATCCCCGGCTCGGGCTTCGGCCTGGCGATCGTCCGGGACATCGCGGGGCTCTATGGCGGCGCGCTGGAGCTGGCCGAAAGCCGGCTCGGCGGCTTGCGCGCGAGGCTCACGCTCCCCCGCGCCTGACCAACGGTGCGATAGAGATAGATGAACCGGCGCGCCTCGCCCGTGCTACAATGCGAGTCATGGAACGCGTGGTTACGCTGCGCCTGTTTCGCAGCTTCGACGACATGAAGACCGATTCCTACCGCTATTGGCAGGAGCAGCCGGAATTCGCCCGTCTTGAGGCTGTCTCCGAATTGAACGCGGAGCTTTACGCATTGAAAGGCATTCCGGGCGATGCACCGCGACTTCAAAGAATTGTTCGCATTCTTGAACGCTGAAAGCGTTCGCTATCTGGTGGTCGGAGGCTATGCGGTTTCGCTGCATGCCGAGCCGCGCGCGACCAAGGACCTGGACATCTGGGTCGAGTCCTCGCCCGGCAATGCAGCGGCCCTGTTTCGTGCGCTGGCGGCCTTCGGTGCGCCGCTCGAAGGTCTGACGCCCGAGAGCCTCGCTCAACCTGGAAGCTTCTTTAGAATGGGCGTTCCTCCCGTGATGGTCGACATTCTGCCCAACATCGCCGGGCTCGGCTTTGAGGACGCATGGCCACACCGTGTTGACGCGCTCGTGGACGCCCACACCGGGTTGCACGCGAACTTCATCTCGGCGGGCGACCTGATTGCCGCGAAACTCGCATCGGGCCGCGCGCAGGACGTGGCCGATGCCGAAGCGCTGCGAGCTGCTGGCAAGGCCGAGGGCAAAGCGGAGTCAGACAAATCGTGAGCGGTCGGGCCGATACCGCGCGCGAGATTGCCGGACTCTACGGGGGCGCGCCGGAGCTTGCCGAAAGCCCGCTCGGCGGCTTGCGCGCGCGCCTCACGCTGCCCCGGGCGCCGTAATTCGTCCGATGATGTGCAATGCCTCCGCGCCGCCTGGCACGGCGGCGGTCACCAGGCGGCGATCGAACGTCGCCAACTTGCCGCGATGCGCGCGTGCGAGTGCCAGCAGGTAGGTGTCTGTCACTTGGGAATGGCTGAGCAACCTGGAAGCGTCGACCCGCTGTTGATCCAGAAGGCTGATATCGTCGGGCCAGAAAACGTGACCGGGGAGGGCACCAAAGCGGGCGAGCACGTCCGCAATTGCGGCCGGCGGTCCCGGTAAGCCCGGGTAGCGCGGATGACTGACAATCCGGACGGCCCCATTCTCGGTTAGCGGGCAGGTTGCCCAATTTTGCCGTCCTTCCGTCGCGAACCAGTCATGGGCGGAATCGTGCTGAACGTGAGCGGGGTCGATCAGCGCGATGAGAACATTCACGTCCAGCAGAAAAACTGTCACGGATTCTCGTCGCGCAATTCGTTCACCAGCCCGGAGGTCACCGGCGGCGCGGTTGCGCGCCGGGGCAGCAGCGGCACCCCGTTGCGCATGGAAAGCCTGGCAGCCGCCGGGCGAAGAGCCTTTCGCGCCAGCGCCGAAATCACCTCGCCGATCGTCTTGTTTTGCCGTTGCGCCAACCCTTTGGCGGCGGCAAGCACGTCGTCGTCGATGGCCAATGTCGTTCGCATAGACGTAAACCCAAGGTTCCGCATCAAACATCTAGCATCAACTACCAACGCATTCAAGACGAGGGCGTCTCACGGCATCCCCGCGCGCCGTGAAGCTTCGGAAAAGCCGCGCCGCCGCAAGATGGCGTTAACGACACAGGTCTAACCTTGGTGGGCAAAACGGGAGCGGCGGCCGGCGCGGCCGCCCGGGTGTCGGCATGGCGTCACGCGATAAAATGGAGTTGCTTCGGGCCTTTCTCGGCTCGCTTCCCGTGAGCCTTGCCGGCCGCGTCGCCCAGGCGGTGGAAGTCGACAAGCTCAGCAACGGCAGCATCCTGCCGCACGAGTTGATCCTGGAGAGCTTGCGCCCAGCGCTGCGGGGGCCGGAACAGACCGGACGCACGCCGACGCCGATGCGCATGTTCTGCCGGCCGTTCGAGGATCTTCTGACCAACGAGCCGCGCAGGCAGAAGCAGAAGGGCCGCATCGCCCGCAGCTCGATCACGCCGGTGTGGAACTGGCTCGGGCAGCAGCTGATTCCGGAGCCGCTGAACGCCTATTCGCTCGCCGTCAAAACTGCTGTGCTCGGCTATCGTGCCGACGAACTGCAGACGCGAACCGAGGAATTCTGGAAGTTCGCGGCCGAGGCGATTCGCGCCAAGCTCGCCAGCGAAGCGGGGTGCCGGTCGGCGCGCCACGCGCTCGAGGGCGATGTCGTCCTGGAGGACGCCCGGGAGATGGCGCTGATGCTGTCCGCGGGCGCGGAAATTTGCGAGCTGCAAGACCGCTTGCGGCACACGCTGCCGTCCCTGACCGACGATGTCGTTCACGCTTTTCGGGAGGTGTATGACAGGCTAACCGGCGCCGCGCCCGATGCCGCGCCCTATTTGCCGCTCGTCGTGATGAACCGTCTGGAGCGCCCCTGGGAAGCGCTGCGGCTTCCTCTGAGTATTTCGGGCAAGACAGAGGAAACATCGATCGCCAGCACGGAGGGACTGGTCGGCGAAGTTCTGTTCAACGCCATCGAAACCCACAGCGCGGCCATTCGCGCGGCGAAGCCGCACCAGTTCAACGCCGATGCCCTGATCGCCCATGTCGAGGGCTTTACCTTGCTGTCGAACGGCGTCGTGAAAGAGGTCGAATTGCGTCGCGATGGCGTGTGGGGCCAGCGGCTGGTCAAGGACCGCGCCGCGGTTGCCGAAGTGATGGACGGGTTCATGGAGCGGGCGCCGGGGGAAATCCTTGGCGCGCTGCCGATGCAGAAGCCGGCGAGCGATGCCGGCAGCCGGAAGGTGCCCGACATGTCGCAGCCGACGGATCCGGAGAAATCGGACCGGGCGCTGAGTTATGCACGCCTGCTCGCGGGCTGCCGGCGCTTTGCCGCTGCTGGCTGCTTCGGCGCCTCGCTCAAGCGCGCCGATGAGGAGATCGCGGTCGCTCTCCAGAGCTACAACGAGGAGATTGTCCGCGAACTGCGCGCCGCCAGCGAGGAGAAGCGGCTGAATGCGGAGCAATTCACCGCCATCGCCACTGAGCTGACGGCGGTACTGTTCAGCCCCGAGGAAGGCGAGTTTCTGCGCCGGCGCGGGCGCGCCGCGCTGTCATCGTCGGTCGCCGCGTAGCCTCACGCTGTCGTTCGTTGGTTGCGGGCCCGCCGCGCCGTCAATATACCGGCCGGGCACCCAGCGAATGCTTCGATGGCGCCGAAACAGAATCCGCTCAAGCTCAATCCGCTTCAGCTGCGCACCTTGACGGTGCTGCAGGCGCTCGCGCGCTTGCCCGATGCGGCCGCGCGGGGACCGGGTCCCGGAGAAGTGACGGTCGAGCGATTTCCGCAGGCGCATGGCGACCATCTCCACCTGGGCGACGCCGTGGTCTCAGCCAAGGACGTGACGGGGCTGTATATCGACAAAGTCTGGCATGCTCTGGAGCGGAAAGGGCTTGCGCGCGCCGACTGGCCGCATCGCATTACCGTGACAGCCGCGGGCCTTGGTTATGAGACAGGCCTCACCGACGGTATTCTGCGGCGTTCGCCGCATTGAAAGGCTCACTCGACGCGGGTGAGGCTGACGAGCGCCTTGCTGAACAGTTTCGCGGCCTGCGGCGTCCGCATGAAATTGTCCAGCGCCGGCTCGCCGGCGGTGATGCGAACGTCGCCGTTTTCTCCGGGATCGACCTCGCCGGCGATGGCGCCCGCCTTGATGGCCGCCGCGGCGGCTTTGTCGTCCATGACATAAAGCGCGATCGTTCCCCGACCGGTCGCGCGATACAGGAGCAGCATGTTCTCCTGCGCCAGCGGCCCGTCCGACGGCTTGCCGTTGGCGATGACCTCTTGCGCGTTGACGATATGATTTGCGCCGAGCGTCGCGACGCGAACCGCGTACGCGCTCCATTCGCCGAGATTTTCGTTCTGCGGCGGCGTGACGAGAAGCGCCGTCATGGTGCCGTCCTCGTTGCCGATGAAATGCAGATAGGCCGGTGAGTCGCCGTCGGGGTCGCGCGCCTTCCATGTCCCGAGTAGCGCTGGGTCCGGTCTGAACGCGGCGGTGCTTCCAACCGGAACTTTGCTGGTGACGGGCAGGCAGGCGGCCACCAGCAAAATGGCGCACACGCCGCCGATATGCGAGAGGAATTTCACGAAATGCCCTTTCGACCCGAACAAGCTCGGCGGCGATTGCGACGGAAGTGGGGCGGACCGCCGCGTTGGACCCAACTCACGCGCACTCTATAGTCCTGCTTTGCACAGCGAAGACAATGAGCCCGAAGAAGCGCCGCCGGTTGTATTTCGCGATTGCCCTGGTGGTGGCCGGTGCCGGAGGCGCGGCGCTGATCGTCCGCGCGCTCCAGGACAACGTGCTCTATTTCTACAGTCCGTCGGACATTGCGACCAAGCACGTTCCGCCCGATGTCGCGTTCCGGATCGGGGGATTGGTCGAAAAGGGCAGCGTCGCGCACGGGCCAGGCACCGAGGTTCGCTTTATTGTGACCGACGGCCGGAAGCGCGTGCCCATTGCGTATTCCGGCGCGTTGCCGGACCTGTTTCGCGAAGGCCAGGGCGTGGTCGCCACCGGCGCGCTTGCGCGCGGCGGCGTGTTCCGGGCCAGCGAAGTTCTGGCCAAGCACGACGAGCGCTACATGCCGCCTGAGGTGGTCGATGCGTTGAAGCGCGCCGGACGCTGGAAAGAGGGCGGCACATGACGGGCGAAATCGGCCTGCTGTCGCTGTCGCTCGCGCTCGCTCTCGCTCTCGTGCAGAGCTTGGCTGGTCTCGCCGGTGCACGTGGCAACGGCGCCCGCGCGGCAGCGGTCGCATCGGGGGCGGCGATGGGCCTGCTCGTGTTCGTGGGGCTGGCGTTCGCATCACTGATCTTCGGCTTCGTCACGTCGGATTTCAGCATTCTGGACGTGGCGCAGAACTCGCACACGGCGAAACCGCTGCTTTACAAGATCACCGGCGCGTGGGGAAACCACGAGGGCTCCATGGTTCTGTGGGTCTTCGTGCTGTCGCTTTATTCCGGCTTCATCGCGTTCGCGCAGCGCGGCGGCACGCGGCTTACCTCCGCAGCCCTCGGCGTGCAGGGGCTGCTGGCCGCTGCCTTTCTGCTGTTCATTCTGCTCACGTCGAATCCTTTCGTGCGGCTCGATCCGCCGCCCTTCGAAGGCGCCGGTCTCAATCCGCTGTTGCAGGATCCCGGCCTCGCCTTCCATCCGCCGGTGCTTTACGCCGGCTATGTCGGCTTGTCGGCCGCGTTCGCCTATGCCGCCGCGGGACTGGTTACCGGCGAGGCGGATGCACGATGGGCGCGCGCCGCCCGGCCGTTCATGCTCATCGCCTGGATTGCGCTGACGCTCGGGATTACCGGCGGCAGCTGGTGGGCGTATTACACGCTCGGGTGGGGCGGGTTCTGGTTCTGGGATCCGGTCGAGAACGCCTCGCTGATGCCGTGGCTCGTCGCCACCGCCCTGCTGCATTCGGCGCTTGCCACGGAGCGCACCGGCGCCTTCCGCACCTGGACGCTGCTGCTTGCCATCCTCGGCTTCTCGCTGAGTCTGGTAGGGACGTTTCTCGTTCGCTCCGGCGTGCTCACCTCGGTGCATGCGTTCGCCAACGACCCGGAACGCGGCTTCTTCATTCTGATGATGCTCATTGCGGCGATCGGCGGAGCGCTCGTGCTGTTTGCCTGGCGGGCGCCGAAACTCGAAAGCGGCAGCGCCTTCCATCCGGTGAGCCGGGAAATGGCGCTGTTGCTGAACAATCTGCTGCTGGTCTCTGCCGCAGCCACGGTGTTCGTGGGAACGCTCTATCCGCTTGCGCTTGACGCGCTCACCGGAAAGAAAATCTCGGTCGGTCCGCCCTATTTCGCAATTACATTTGCGCCGATCTTCATTGCCTTGTTGCTTCTCGTCCCCTTCGGTCCGCGGCTCGCCTGGCGGCGCGGCGATCTGAAAAGCGCGGTTCGGAGTCTGGCACCGGCGTTCGGCGCAGCCTTGATTGCGGCGGTGACAGCCTTGGCAATTGCAGTTCCCCGCAACGTCGCGGGAGCCGGCGCTTTCGGGTTGGCGGCGTGGTTGATCGCCAGCAGCATTGTCGATGCGGTGCGCCGCAATCGCGAGCGCGCATTCGGCTGGACCGCTGCGGCATCGGCCTTTGCGCATGCGGGGCTCGGAGTTACCTTGATGGGTCTGGCCGGCACCCTCGTGTGGAAGAGCGAGGCGTCTGACGTTCTTGCGCCGGGCCAGACCATGCCAATCGCCGGTTACGAGTTGCGGCTGCGCGACGTCGCCGACGTGAATGGACCCAACTATTTCGCCAAACGTGCCGAGATCGACGTGTGGCGCGGCGGACGCCGGATTGCCACTCTGGCGCCGGAGAAGCGCAGCTACCCCGCGGAAGGCCAGGCCGTCGGCAAGACGGCCATCCGCACGACCGGATTTTCGGATTTGTATGTCGCGCTCGGCGACGAGCGGGAGCGTGGCCGCTGGGTGGTGCGCGCATATGTCAATCCGCTTGCACCCTTCATTTGGCTCGGCGGTGGAATCATGGCGCTGGGTGGATTGGCAAGCTTGCTCGGCCGTCTGGGAATAAGATTCAAGAAATCAGTGGCGTACGCGGCGGCCGAATGACGCGACTGCTGGCGATTGGGCTTTTCGCGATATTCGCATTTCAGGTGGCGGCCGTCGCCGCGCCGGAGAAATTGTCGAATCCAGCGCTCGAGGCGCGCGCCGTCGCCCTTCAGAAGCAGTTCCGCTGTCTCGTCTGCCAGGGAGAATCGCTCGACGAATCCAATGCGCCGCTTGCCGCCGATCTGCGCCGCCTCATCCGCGAGCGCATCGCGGCGGGCGACACGGACGATGACGTGAGACGCTATCTGGTCGCGCGTTACGGCCAGTTCATCTTGATGAAACCGCCGGTCGAGGGAGCGACATATCTGCTGTGGTTCGCGCCGTTGCTTGCGGTTATAATCGGTGCAGGTTTGGTGACGGCCGTCGCCTACAGGGCGCGGCGCAGGTTGCTTGAGGAACCGGCCGAGCCGCAGACGTGATCACGTCCTCGCGAAGTGCGGCAAAGGCGCTTGAAGAGTAGCGGACGTTTAATGTTATGAACAGGAACTGGTAACAAATCAGGCTTATGGCCTGTTCTGAGCTTTGGCGGTTCGCGGAGGGGATGCGGATTGCAGCAAAAGAAGGACCGATCGATGGACAACGAAAACACCAAAACTCCCCGAACGCGCCACCCCAGGCTCGTTGCAGCAACGTCGGCTGCCGGAATTCTGGTGCTGGGCTTGGGCGCCTTCGCACTCCTGCCGCGCCCCATCTCCGACACCGATACGCAAGCGGCCGGCCATTTCGTACAGGTGGCCGCGCGGCCGATGCCTCCGCGCATGCTGGAGGCCGGCGCGCCGTTCAGCTTTGCCGACCTCGTGGAGCGCGTGAGCCCCGCCGTGGTCACGGTGACGGTCGAGCAGGAAATCAACGCAGCCGCGGGCATGAATCCGCAGGACCTTCCCGAGCCATTCCGCGATTTCTTCAATCAGTTTGGCCAGCAGGGAAAACCGTTCAACATTCCCCGCAAGGCCGTGGCCATGGGGTCCGGCTTCATCATCGATAAATCCGGCTACATCGTCACCAACAACCATGTCGTGGAGAGCGCCAAGAGCATTAAGGTGAAGCTCACGGATGGCCGGGAATTCGATGCAAGGCTGATTGGCGCCGATCCTGCAACCGACGTCGCCCTCGTGAAGATCAGGAGCGATCGGCCGCTTCCGTCCGTGGAGTTCGGCGACGATCGGCAGATCCGCGTCGGGGATTGGGTGATTGCGGTCGGCAATCCGTTCGGACTGAGCAATACCGTCACCGCCGGAATCGTGTCGTCCATTGGCCGCGATGTCGGCAACGGTCCATACACAAACTTCATCCAGATCGATGCGCCGATCAACCGCGGTAATTCCGGCGGACCGACCTTCGACATCCGCGGCAAGGTCATCGGGATGAATTCGATGATCTTCTCGCCCTCTGGCGGCAGCGTGGGCATCGGCTTCGCAATTCCGGCCTCGACCTTGCATGACGTGGTGGCGCAACTGCTTGCCCATGGCCGCGTCGCGCGCGGCTGGCTGGGGGTCGAAGTCCAGGCCATCACGCCGGAAATGGCGGCAAGCTTCGGCGCAAAAGATCTCAAGGGCGCCATCGTGGCGAATGTCGTTCCCGGCGGTCCCGCGGCGAAGGCGGGTTTCCGGCAAGGCGATCTGGTCGTTGCGATCAACGGGACGTCGATCGACGATTCGCGCGATCTCACGCGCCGCGTGGCGGCGCTTCCGGCCGGAACCACCGCGACCTTTACCGTGGTTCGCGAGGGTTCGCGGCGAGATCTGCACGCCAAAGTCAGCATGCGCAAAGATGAGCAGGTGGCTTCCAACGACAATCCTGACCAGCCCGCATCCGCTCCTGGCACCACCGCGGAAGCGATGGGGCTTGGGCTTGCGGCTGTGACCCCCGATGTGCGGCGCGCCTACAATCTGGGCCAGGAGATCGACGGTGTCGTGGTCACCAAGGTGGACCCGAACAGCGATGCCGCCGACAAAGGCGTTCAGCCGGGCGATGTCGTCGTTTCCATCGCCAACAAGCCGGTGCACACGCCGCAGGAGGTCAAGAGCCGCATTGCCGATGCCCAGGCGGCGGGGCGGACCGCGGTGCTTATTCTGCTGACCGGACAGAACGGCGAACGTTTCGTCGCGCTCAAGATCGGCAAAGCGTAAGGAACAGCGTACCCGGACGGCACCGGCGAAAGCCGGAGTCATCCGGCCCCCGCGCTGGCGGCGGTGGCCCCATCCCCCCGTTGCCGCCGCCGGCGCGGACCCATTTCGGTTGTTTATTTGGATCAGAGCATAGGAGCCTGACATGCGTATGCTCGTTGTTGAGGACGATATTGAAGCCCAACGGTACCTGGTAAATGGATTGCGCGAATCCGGCCACGTCGTGGACGACGCCGTCGACGGAGAGACCGGGCTGACGCTCGCGCTGTCGCGGCCGTATGACGTGGCGGTGATCGATCGGATGCTGCCGAAAATGGACGGGCTGCGCCTGGTGCAGGAACTGCGCGAGCACGGCAATGCGACGCCGGTCCTTTTCCTCAGCGCGCTCTCGGAAGTGGACGATCGCGTCAAAGGATTGAAGGCGGGCGGCGACGACTATCTCACCAAACCTTACGCCTTCGTGGAATTGCTCGCGCGCATCGACGCATTGATGCGAAGGCGTCAGCCGTCGGCCGTGAAGACGCGGTTGCAGGTTGGCGATCTAGAGCTCGATCTGCTGACGAGGCAGGCGAAGCGCGGCGGCACGAGCATCGAACTGCAGCCGCGCGAATTCCGCCTGCTGGAATATCTGATGCGGCATGCCGGGCAGGTGGTCACCCGCACCATGCTGCTCGAAAGCGTGTGGGAGTACCATTTCGATCCGCAAACCAACGTGATCGACGTCCATATCTCCCGCCTGCGGGCGAAGATCGACAAGGGATTCGACCCGCCCTTGCTGCAGACGGTGCGTGGCGCGGGCTACATGATCCGTGCCAAAGGGTAACGCGGGGCGCGAAGCCCGCCGATCCGCGCAACCTGCGAGCTAGCGATGCTCGGCGTTCGCCTGTTCCGGACGCTCGCTTTCCGCATCGTGCTGGCCTATCTGGCGTTGTTCGCGATATCGGCGGCCGCGCTCGTGGCGTTCACCTACTGGAACACCAAACGCGCGCTGAACGCCGAAACCGACCAAACGATACAAGCGGAGATCGCCGGGCTTTCGGAACAATACCAGCGGCAGGGTCTTGGCGGCCTGACCGACGTCGTCACCACGCGCTCGATTCACGCCGGTCAAAGCCTGTATCTGCTGGTCGGACCGCTGGCCCGTCCGCTGGCAGGCAATCTCGACGCATGGCCCACGGTCAAGCGGCTCGGCCAGCGGTTCGTCGAGTTCGATTACGATCGCCGCGTCGGCGGCGCGATCGAGCGGCACACCGCGCGCGGCCGGGTCTTCAGTCTTGTTGGCGGATTCCGGCTGCTTGTCGCGCGCGACATGCACGAGCGCTCCGTCACCGACCGCATGTTCACCACGACGTTGCCGTGGAGCGTTGCCCTGATGCTGACCCTTGGGCTCGTCGGCGGCGCGCTGATGAGCCGCAACCTTTTGCGGCGACTCGATTCGATCAACAGCACCAGCCGCGAGATCATGGTCGGCGATCTCTCTCGCCGTTTGCCGCTGTCTCGGGCCGGTGACGAAATCGACACGCTCGCTCACAACCTCAACCGCATGCTCGATCGCATCGAACGATTGATGAAGGGCATGCGTGACGTAACCGATTCCGTGGCGCACGATCTGCGCTCGCCGCTCAATCGCTTGCGCAACCGCCTCGAAGGAACGCTGAAACGTCTGGCGTCCGACGCGCCCGAGGCTGAAGAAATGGATTCGGCGATCGCCGAAATCGATCGGCTCATCGGCACGTTCAATTCGTTGCTTCTGATCGCCGAGGCGGAGGCGGGGCTTGAGCGCAGCGCCATGTCGCGCATCGACCTTTCCGCTCTGGCCCGCGATGTGTGCGACCTCTACGCGCCAGTCGCCGAGGAGCGAGAGCTCGTGTTGGACACTGCCGCCGATGCCGAGGTGGAAATTGACGGCAACTGGAATCTGCTCTCCCAGGCGCTGGCGAATTTGGTCGACAATGCCATCAAATACACGCCCGCGGGCGGGCGGGTGCGGATTTCGGCGGAGCATACGGCGGAGGGTGCCGTATTGTCGGTCGCCGATACGGGAGCGGGAATTCCCGAAGAGGATCGATCCCGGGTCATCGAGCGTTTTGTGCGGCTCGAGGCCAGCCGAAATTCCCCAGGTAGCGGCTTGGGCCTCAGCCTGGTGGCGGCGGTCGCCAGGCTGCACGAAGCCCGCCTCGAGTTGGAGGACAATCATCCCGGCCTCAAGGCCAGCATCGTGTTCGAAGGCGCGAATCAGAGCCGCTGATTCGCGTGATTCGCACATTTTCTGCGACTCCCGCGCCGCAGCGTCCGTTTGCCGAACGTCTTCTGAAACCGCCAGCCCGTCGCGGAATCGAGGCGATAGTTGGGTTTTCTGTGGATCATCGCGGTGAATCCAAGCATCTACCGACGATTCGGTAGGCAGCACGGATGCGGTTGGCTATATGTCGTGCACCGGACGCTCGCATCGAAAGGGATTGAAGAATGAGCAAGACAGACTTCGTCGACGCCGTCGCGAAGCAGGGCAAGGTCAGCAAAGCCGATGCCAAACGCGCCGTCGAAATGGTGTTCGGCGCGCTGGAGATTGGCCTCAAAGGCGTGAAGAACGGGGGCAAGTATCAGATCGGCACTCTGGGCAGCTTCCGCGTGACCAAGCGCGGCGCCCGCATGGGGCGCAACCCGCGCACGGGCGAGGCGATCAAGATCAAGCCGTCGAAGAGCCTTCGTTTCAAGCCGTCGTCGCAGCTCAAGAAGGCCGCGGGCTGCTGAGGCCATCGACACGCGTGCAGGAGGCCCGCCCAGGTCGGCGGGCCTTTTTGTTTCAGGCGTTGCCATTCGTAGAATGCGCAAATGGCTGAGCGCACCTTCGCCGATCCCGGACTCGTGCTGCCGTCACCCTTCGACGCAGCACGGGCGGTGCGCGCGCTGGACAGCCTCGCTGAAAAAGACTTCGTGCCGGAAGACGAGCATCGGCGGTTGCTGGAGGCGGCATTTGGCAACAGCCCGTACCTTGCGCGGCTGGCGCTTCGAGAAGTGGAGTTTCTCCGCGCATTGTTGGACCGCGGACCGGACGCGATGCTGTCCGAAATCGGCGGCCGCCTCGAGGCTGATGGCATCGAAAATCATGCGGAGTTGATGTCCGCGCTGCGCTGCGCCAAGCGGCAAGCGGCGCTCAGCATCGCTTTGGCAGACATCGCGGGGATATGGGCGCTCGGGAAGGTGACCGTCGCGCTATCGCATTTTGCGGACTGCTGCGTGCGCGCAAGCGTCCGGTTTCTCCTGAGGCAAGCTGCGGCGCACACCGCAATGGCATCGACTCCCGCCGAAGACCTGGAGCTCACAACCGGGCTCATCGTGCTGGCCATGGGCAAGTACGGCGCGCTCGAACTCAACTACTCCAGCGATATCGATCTCATCGTCTTCTATGACTTAGATCGCTTCCCATTCCGCAAGCGGGATGATCCACGGGCGGCGGCGGTCGACATCGTCAAAGGTATCGTCGCCTTGCTGAGCGAGGTGACGGCGGATGGATATGTCTTTCGCGTCGATCTGCGGCTGCGTCCCGATGCAAGCGCCACGCAGATCGCCATCTCCACCGAAGCGGCCGAAGCCTATTACGAGGGCATGGGGCAGAATTGGGAGCGCGCCGCGCTGATCAAGGCCCGCGCCTGTGCCGGCGATCGCGTTGCGGCATCGCAATTTCTCAAGGCGATCGAGCCATTCGTTTGGCGCCGCAATCTCGACTACGCGGCCATCGAAGATATTCATTCCATCAAGCGGCAGATTCACGCCCATGCCGGCCATGAGAAGATCGCGGTGGCCGGCCACAACATCAAGCTCGGCCGCGGCGGCATCCGCGAGATCGAATTCTTTGTCCAGACGCAGCAGCTGATCCTTGGCGGCCGCAATCCCGTGTTGCGCACTCCTTCCACGCTCGCGGCGCTCGAAGCTTTGCGGGAACGGGGACTGGTGTCCGACCAGGCGGCGGACGAACTGGGCGAAGCCTACAGGTTTCTTCGCAAACTGGAGCACCGCCTCCAGATGGTGGAAGACGAACAAACACACACAATTCCCGGCTCTGCCGAGGGGCTGCAGCACATTGCCTGCTTCATGGGATTTGCCGATGTCGCCGATTTCGATTCCGAGATCCGCCGCCGTCTGGAAACGGTTCAGCTGCACTATGTCCGGCTGTTCGAGCGGGCACCGCCGCTCGCTTCTGCGCAGGGAAGCCTCGTGTTCACCGGCGTTGAAGACGATCCGGAAACGCTGAACACGCTGAAAGAACTTGGCTTCTCCGACATTCGTCACGTCGCCGCGGCCATCCGCGGCTGGCATCACGGGCGCATCCGGGCGACGCGAAGCGCACGCGGCCGCGAGCTGCTGACGACTTTGGTTCCCCCGCTGTTGCAAGCGCTGGCCGCAACCGCCGATCCCAATTCAGCCTTCGCGCAGTTCGACCGGTTCCTCACGCGTCTGCCGTCTGGCGTGCAGCTGTTTTCGTTGTTGCTGGCCAATCCGCAGCTGCTGAAACTGATCGCCGATGTCTGCGGCTCCGCGCCCCGGTTTGCCGAGCACCTCGCACGCTCGCCCAAGGTGCTCGACGCAATTCTGGATGCGGGATTGCTCGGCGAGCGGTTCGGCCGGGATCGGCTGGACGCCGCGCTGGCAGGGCAACTAGGGGCGGCAAAGGATTACGAGACCACGCTCGACGCGGCGCGCCGCTTCGCAAACGAGGAGATGTTCCGTGCCGGCGTGCAGGTGCTGGAAGGAACGATTCCGCCCGATGCCGTAGGGCACGCGTTCACCGACATCGCAGAGGCGGTGATCCGCGGACTGTTGCCGGCGGTCGCGCGTGAATTCGCGAGATCGGCGGGCGAAATCTTGGGCGGCCAGTTCGCGATCGTCGCCATGGGGAGGCTGGGCGGGCGCGAGATGACCGCCACCTCCGACCTCGATCTTATCTTTGTTTATGACGCGCCTGCCGCCGCCGAGCAGTCCTCTGGTGCGAAGCCGCTGCCCGTTCCGACCTGGTATGCGCGGCTTGCGCAGCGGCTGATTGCAGCCCTCACCGCGTACACAGCGGAAGGCGGACTGTACGACGTCGATATGCGGCTCCGGCCCACCGGCAACAAGGGCCCGGTGGCGGTCAGCCTTGAGTCCTTCGAGCGCTATCACGCGACGGAATCCTGGACGTGGGAGCGCATGGCGCTGACACGGGCTCGTGTGATCTGCGGGCCGGATGACTTGCGGAAGCAGATCGACGGCGCCATCGCCAAGGCGCTGAGTGCACCCGCGGATCCGACGCGCTTGCAGACGGATGTCCGCGAAATGCGCGATATGCTCGCGGCGAACTATCCGCCGAAGTCCCATTGGAACCTGAAGTTTGCGAAAGGCGGTCTCGTCGACATCGAGTTCGTGGCGCAATACCTTCAGTTGCGCGAAGCGCCGGCGCATCGAAATGTGCTGGACGTGAGCACGGTGCCGGCGCTTCGCCGGCTCCAGAACGCTGGCGCGCTTGCCCCCCATGCGGGCAGTGCGCTGCTCGAAGCGGCGGTGCTTCAACAAACACTGCTGCAGCTCCTGCGGATTGCGCTCGATAGCGGCTTCGATCCAGAGAAAGCCTCGCCGGGATTGAAGCAGCTTCTCGCGCGCGCCACCGGCGAGGGGGACTTCGACGCGCTCGATGCACGGCTGCGGCAAACACAAACCGCGGCGTGGCGCGTTTTCGAGGCGCTGCTTTGCTGACGCGAATGCTGAGGCTTACGGCGCCAGTCGCTTGATCCATTCCGGCAAGGCGAATGCCGCGGCGTGAATATCAGGGTTGTAGTAGTCGGTCTTGAGCCTGGCTGACGTGAAGCCTTTGCGCGCGCGGCGGATGCCGCCCGCCGTGCCGAGCTTCGCATTGCGGCCGTTGCCCGCCCAGGACAGCGCCATGAAGCCGCCGATATAGGTGGGCACCACGGTCACGTAGAGTCCCGATTGCGGGAAGAAACCGGCCAGATCCTCCAGCGCCTCGGTGATCTCCCACGGCTGATAGAACGGCACGCCGGTCTGGAAGGTGGCGAAGCCGCCGGGCCGCAGCGCGTTGCGCACGCGCTCGTAGAAGGTTTCGCCGAATAGCGCCTTGCCGGGCCCCACCGGATCAGGCCGGTCCGCCACGATCAGGTCGAAGCGTCCTTTCGACTCCGGCCGGCCGAGATACTCGAAGGCATCGGCGATCTCGATCTTGAGACGCTTGTCTCGGAACGCCTTTGCATTGATCTCGGCAAAATGCTCGCGGCACAGCTCCACCACGCGCCCGTCGATGTCGACCAGCACCACCGCCTTCACGGATTTGTGCTTGAGCGCCTCGTCGGCGATGGAAAGGTCGCCGCCGCCCACGATCATCACCCGCTCCACGCGGCCGTGCTCCAGCATCGGCAGATGGGTCAGCATCTCGGCGTAGGCCGCTTCGTCCCGGGTGGTGATCTGGACGATGTCGTCAAGCGTGAGCACCCGCCCGTTCGCCACCGTGTCGAAAATTCTTATCCGTTGATAACGGCTCTTCTCCTCCGCCAAAGCTGCACCGGAGAGCTCCATGACCTGCGCGTAGCCCTTGTGGAGTCGCTCGGTGAACTTCTTGCCGGCCATCGTGTTCTCCAATGCCTGAGTGGAAAAGAGCGTGGAAGCGGCGCGCGTTCTAGGGCGCGCTCCCAGCACTGTCCAGCGCACGCGGCAGGGCTCCGCCCGGCTGCCGCGGCCGAGATTTGTGACAGTGGAGCGCCTGCGACGCTCAGAGAAAATTGACGATTGGATGACAAAATTTCTTGCATGAGGGGGAGCGGCCCCTATATTCAGCCTTGCTCCGGCAACGGAGCAAAGCGGCGAGACGGCCTTCCGTCCGCCGCTTTCTTCTTGGACGGCGTCCGGAAGTCGTAAGGCCAAGGCGCAGGTGTCAACCTTAGAGAAGGGTAGGTGCCCGAAATGGCTAGACTGCAACTGGTGACGGCGAACAAAGAAGCGAAGGCGCCCCGCGTCCGGACCTCTCAGAAGCCCGTCGCACTCGTTCCCCAGCCGGTCCTGGAGGCGAAGGACCACTTCATCACACGTAACGGACTGACCTTTGCGGGAAGTCACCTGATCATCGATCTGTGGGAAGCCAGTGGGCTCGACGACAGGGATTTGATCGAACAAGCGCTGATCGACGCGGTGAATGCGTCAGGGGCCACGCTCCTGCACATTCATCTGCATACCTTCACCGAGGGCGGCGGCATCTCCGGCGTCGCGGTGCTGGCGGAGAGTCATATCAGCGTGCACACATGGCCGGAGCGCGGCTATGCGGCTTTCGACGTGTTCATGTGCGGACACGCCGAACCCCGCAAGGCGCTTTCGGTGTTCAAGCGGGCTTTCAATCCCGGCCGCATCGTCATCGGCGAGCACAAGCGCGGCGTACTGTAGGCCGCGCGCTTCATACGCTGCCGCATTAACTAAGGGCGGAGATGGCTGTGCGGCAGCCGTTTCCGCCCTTCTGCTTGACCGCTATCGTGCGACGGGTGCGGCACCCACTGGCACAGATACTCAAATGCGACGTGACCATTGTCGGCGCCGGCGCCGATGGTTTGGCGGCCGCAGCGCTGCTTTCGCGCGCCGGACTGAAGATCATCGTCGTCGAGCGCAACGAGCGGCCCGGCGGGCGGCTCGTCACGCGCGAATTCCATCCGGGCTTTCGCGCCTCGCCTTTCGTGGATGAAGTCGCGCCGATCCCGGCGGAGCTTCACTGGGCGCTCGATCTGTCGCGCCGCGGCGCCATCTTCGTGGCGGCGCCGCTCTCGACCGTCGCCTGGCCCGATCGGCACTCGGTACTCGAATTCCGAGGCTCTCCCCCGCGGCTGCTTTCGTCCGCGGAAGAGCGGGTCGCCGATGTGCTGCAACAGACAGAGCGGAACAGCGCGCCCCGAAGCCTCTGGCGCAAACTCTTCCGGCGGCCACCGGAATGGCCCTGCGAGGACTGGAGCGTTGCCGCGCTCAGCGACCTAGCGGCGGAGCATGCGTCGGATTTCGACGAGGCCGCGCATCTGGTCGCCGCCGCAACCGCCGGCCGTGCCGTCGATCCGACGGCAGCGGGAACGGCGCTGCATCTTCTGGCGCCGGGCGTCGGAAGCTCCGGCATGCTTCCCGCCGGCATGGAGCGCCTGGGCGACGCGCTTGCCGCTGCAGCGCTCGATGCCGGTGCGGAGATCCGTTGCGGCCTCGAAGCAGCCGAGGTCCGGTTTGCAAAGGGGCGCGTGGCCGGCGTCATCCTCGCCGATGGAACGCGAATCCGGTCGCGCGCCGTGCTTTCCACCTTGGATGTGAAGCGGACGTTTCTGTCATTGTTCGACCCGAACGCGCTGCCGAGCGCGCTGCTTACGCAGGTCGGCGATTTCCGGATGAACGGGGC
>DIZC01000123.1:7842-15345 GCA_002429315.1 Alphaproteobacteria bacterium UBA6038 | reverse complement strand
GGAGCAATTCACCTCGCGCCGGAGATTGCGTCGATGCGAAGCGCCTATGCCGCCTGGCGCGACCAGCAGATGCCGGAGGCGCCGCCGATTGCGGTCCGCGTCGTTTCCTCAACCGATCCGAGTCTTGCGCCGGTCGGCGCCGCCACCATGACGGCAACCGTCGGCTGCATTCCGTATCGGCTGCGGGACGGCGCGTGGTCGTACGCCCGGCGAGACCGTCTGCGGGCCATCGTGACGGCGCAGATCGCGCGCGTGTTGCCCGGTTTCGCCGAGAGCGTGCTTGCTTGCGAGGTGCTGGTGCCGCCCGATTTCGAGGAACAGATCGGCGCGACGGAAGGCGATCTGTGGGGCGGCGAGATCGCCGCCGGCCAGATGTTTGGCCGCCGCCCGGGCGTTGCGCATTCTCCGCCGCGCAGCTTCCTGCGGGGATTCTATCTCGCCGGAAAATCGACACCCGCAGGGCCGCTCGCCACCGGCGCCGCCGGCGCCGTTGCGGCACGTGCCGTGCTCGCCGATCTGGGGCGCCGATGAATACAGCCATGATGCTGCGGCGGACGCCGTTTCACGATCGCGCGGCGGAGGCCAATCGCGACAATGCCTGGCTGCCGCGGGGCGGATTCACCCTTGCGGCGCACTACACATCTATCGCGGAAGAGGCGCTTGCGGCGCGGCTCCGCGTGGCAATGGCCGACATCTCCTGGCGCTGGCGCGTGGCGCTGGAAGGCGGCCGCGCCGGCGAGATGCTTTCGCATCTCGTGACTCGCGACGCGACAAAGCTCGCGCCGGGCGAAGCGCTAAAGGCGTTGTGGCTCACCGACGGCGCCGGCGTGCGCGGCGCCGGTGTCGTGGTACGGTGTGCAAGCGATGCGTTCCTGCTCGCCTCGGCCGCGCCGGATGCGGCATGGTTCGAGAGGGCGGCCGTCCGCTTCGGCGTCGACGTTCGCGAGAAATGCGGCGCTGGGCTCGCGGTGATCGGCCCGTATGCCGCCTATGTGCTGCGGCAAGCGGAACTCGACGCAATTCTGGATCCGCTGCGCTTCCGAAAGGTGCGATGGAACGGTCTCGACGTGACGCTGTCGCGCTGGGGCGAGCACGGCGGCTACGAAATCTGGTGCGAAGGCGACGACGCTCCGCTCGTGTGGGATCGCATCGCGCGCGCCGGGGAGGCGTTCGGCATCCTGCCCGCCGGAGTCGGAGCGATGGACGTCCTCGATATCGAGGCCGGTGTTTTGCGGCCCGAGCGCGACTACGATCCGGCGCGCAGCGCCGCCGATACAGCCCCGTCGCCGCAATCGCTTGGGCTGGAACGGTTGATCGACGAACAGCACACGGATTTTACCGGCCGTCGCGGCTTGCTGGCCGCCCGCCAGGCCGAACAGACGACGATCGTCGGCCTCGAAATCGAGTCCGATCAACCGGCATCGCATACCCCGCTGATCGTCGGCGGGCGCACCGTGGGCCACGCCGTCGCCTCCTGCTATTCGCCTGCGCTCCGCCGCGCCATTGCCATTGCGCGAATGGAGACGACCGCCTCCGAAGCCGGCACGATGCTTATGCTTACGCTTGCTCCCACGCGCCGGCATCGCGAATTCCGCGAGGTGGGCGCGCGCGTGGCACGCTTGCCGTTTCTGCCCGCGCCTGATCCTCTGCCCGCATGAAGCACGCCGGCCCGGAAGCACTCGACCGGCTCGAAACGCTCCTGCGCGACTTGCGGACGCGGGCAGGGCTGAAGGAGAAGTCGCGTGGCACGTTCTACCGGGGCGGCCGCGCCTTCCTGCATTTCCACGAACACGGCGAAGACGTCTACGCCGACGCCCGCCTGCGCGACGATTTCGAACGCTTCCCGGCCACTACCACCGCCGATCATGCGAGGCTTCTGGGCTTGATCGATCGGGCACTCAAAGCAGACACGTGATCGGGGATCGCCTTCGGCTCTAACCCACAAACCTGAACCCGGCCACAGCGAAGTGATGGTCGAACGCATAAGCAGTGTGAATCCCTGCGCGTTTCATGATGGTGAAGCTGGTCGCGTCTACGGCAGAGAGCTTGTGGAAATCGCTGCGCCGGAAGTACTCCCACGATTGCTCTAGGTCGCGCAGTTCGCACGGCACAATTCGGACCGTTCCTGGCCCGTAGAGCGAATCCTTCCATGCAATCGCGACTTCGCGGTTTGCGTTACGCTCCAGAAACGTGAATGTCTCGATGACCACCGGGATCGAGGTGTGGAGCTTTGCGCCCGCTTCGTGCAGGCTCGTCCACTGTTCTCGCGCCTGGTCGTGCAGGCGATCGCGGGACAGCGCCAGCGCGATCCATGCGCCGCTGTCGACGAAAACCGCTTCGCCCTGGCGCATCAGGACTCGTTGTAGATGGTGTCGTGCTCGTGCGAGGTGCGCTTGGGTTCGCCGTCCCAGATCGCCACCGGGCCGGTTATGTCTGGCTTCAGCACCGTCTTTCTGATCGCTTCGCGAATGAGATCGGCAATGCTGCGGCCGGTACGTGCGGCTGCTTTGCGCAGCGCCGCAAGTTCGTCTGCTCGCAGGTAAACCTGTGTTTTCTGCATGTATGTCACGTATTCCGGAGAGTGACACATGTCAAGCGGCCGATCATGGCTGACGCGTTGCGCCTCGTTGCGCGCGTACCTGCCTTTCGCGGCCTTAGCGCGGTGTTTATGATCGGTGCCCCAAGCTGGGACGCCGGAGATCGCATGAACAAGGCAGCCGCCATACCGGGCTTCGCTCGCCCCGCTTTCGTGCTGGACGCCAAAGCCGAATTCGAGGCGCTGGTGGCGCAGCACCCTGGCCTCGAATTTGTCGACGCCGTCGTGGTCGATCTCTGCGGCACCCTGCGCGGCAAGCGGTTGCCCATCGGCGAAGCCGGAAAGCTGTTCGACAGCGGCCTGCAACTCCCGCACTCCATCTATCTAATGGATGCGCGCGGCGAGATGACCAATCCGTTCGGCCGCGGCTTCGGCGACGGCGATCCGGATGGCACGGCATGGCCGGTCCCTGGCACGGCGCGGCAAGTGTGGGGCGAAGGTCCCGGCCGTGCGCAGATCTTCCTCACCTTGCGCGATGACGCCGGCGAGCCCGATCCCGCCGAACCGATTTCGGCGCTGGAGCGCGTGCTCGCCCGCTTCGACGAACTCAAGCTCACGCCGGTCTGCGCGCTGGAGCTCGAATTTTATCTGGTCGACCCGGCGCGCGGTGCCGATGGCGCGCCGCGGCCGCCGCTCGATCCGCGCAGCGGCACCCGCGAAAGCACCGCCTCCGTCTACGGCGTGGACGATCTCGACCGGTTCCAGGGATTTCTGTCGGCGCTGGCGCAGGCCGCGGAAACCGAAGGCGTCCCGGTGAGCGCGACCAGCAAGGAATACGCGCCGGGACAGTTCGAAGCGAACCTGAAGCATCAGAGCGATGCGCGGCTCGCGGCCGATCATGCCGTCCTGTTGCAGCAGATCGTGAAGGCGGCGGCGCGGAGCTGCGGCTTCGATGGGACCTTCATGGCCAAGCCATACGCCGACCGCGCCGGCAGCGGATTGCATATCCATCTCAGTCTCCTGAACGACAAGGGCCAAAATATTTTCGACAATGGCGCCGCCGAAGGCTCGCAGGCGTTGCACCACGCCATCGGCGGCCTGCAGGCGACGATGGCGGAGTCGATGGCGCTGTTTGCGCCCAGCGTGAATTCCTATCGCCGCTTCCAGCCCGACATGTTCGCGCCGGTGAACCGCCGGTGGGGCGTTAACAACCGTTCGGCGGGCATGCGGGTGCCAGCGGGACCGGGCGAGGCGCGGCGCGTCGAGCACCGGGTGGCCGGTGCCGATGCCAATCCGTATTTCGCGCTCGCCGCGGTACTGGCGGGCGTCCACCACGGGCTCGAGACCAAGCTCGATCCCGGCGCGCCGGCCGTCGGCAATGTCTCGCGCGAACCGGATCCCTCGCTGCCGTTCACCATCGACGATGCGCTGGCGCGGCTGGAGCACGCATCCATTCTGCCCGCCTATTTCGGCGATGAGACGTTGTCGCTCTACCGCGAGAACAAGCGTATCGAGGCGCAACGCGTTCGCCGCGCCATCCCGCCCACCGAATACGCCTGGTATCTCTAGGCGCGGCGGAGTTTCAGTTCCGCGACCGCGCCTTCGCCCGACTTGCCGGAGATGTTCAACGAGCCGCCCATGCGGCGGGCAAGCGAGCTGGCGATGGCCAGCCCAAGACCGCTGCCGGTGGACGCCCCGGGTCGGTCGAAGCGGGTGAACGGCTTTGCGGCATGCGCCGCCTCCATGGGTGAGAATCCAAAGCCGTTGTCCTGCACCGCGATCGCCACCGCGGTGTCGCTGACCCGGAGCTGCACCCGGATGGCGCCGCCTTCCGGCGTGTATTGCAGTGCGTTGGCGAGCAGATTGCTCAGCGCCCGTTTCAGCGCATAAGGATCGGCCATCGCGCGCGCCGTCTCCGACAGCGCAACCGACAGCTTGATCTTGCGCGAGAAGGCGCGGCCGGCGATCTCCTCGATGGCCTGCCGTGCGATGGCGGCAGTGTCCACCGGCGCCAGCTTGACCGTCTGCTTGCCCGCTTCGAGACTGGCGAACTCCAGCACGTCGCCGATCTGGGCATGCAGCTTGCGCCCCGCGGCGCTGATGTCGTGGGCATATTCCTCGTATTTCGGATGTCCCGGCTTGCCGAACAGCCCCTGTTCGATGACTTCCGAAAACCCGATGATGGCGTTGAGCGGGGTCCGCAGCTCGTGGCTCATATGCGTGACGAACTCGGCCTTCGAGCGCTCCGCTTCCACGGCTCGGCGTTCCGCATCGGCCAGGCGGATGAGAAGCTTCGCTTCGTCGTTCCTCTTCGCCTTCAGCGCGCGGGCCGCGCCGGTCGAGCGCGCGCGCCGCTCGAACTCGCGCACGAACACCACCGCAAGTCCTGCGCCGGCGAACGCCGGTCCCAGGATGAAGAAGAAATAGAGCGGCAGCGCGCCGTACCAGCCGCTGAGCGCTTCGCCCACCTGCACTGATGCGCCCGCCGTCAGCGGCCAGTGCGGCGCCGGCGCCAGCGCCACCAGCCGGCGTCCCGAGGGCAACTCCAAAATGCGGGCTTCCGTCTTGCCGCGCGGCAGCGCCAGCGCATCGTAGGACGGCAACTCGCGCCAGCCGCGGCCAAGGACGAGCGCGCGGCCGTCGTCGGTGGCCAGCAGATCGTCTTCCAGGCCGGCGGCCGGGAACAGCACACTGGCCGCCAGTTGAACGAGCACGGTGCGGCCATTGTCGGGGAATGCGAGCAGGATCGACTGGCCGGCGGCGGCGGTTGTGACGGCCCGGCCTTGCGCCGCCCGCGCCAGGGTGGCGGCATCGAGCGGCAGGATGTCCTTCGGCGCGCGCTTCATCTCGAACAGCAGATGGCCCGCTCCATCCAGCACCGCGATGTTCTGCAGCGCCGGACCTCCCGCTTCCGACAGCGCGGCGGAAGTTTCCGCGCTCACCTCGGCATTGGCGAAGGCCGCACCGAGCGCGGCAAAGCGATCGAGCGTGGCGCCGAGATCGGACGCCGTTTCCTGTGCGCGACGCAATTCGATCGTCGCCGCCTGATCCAGCGCACGCATGCGGTCGAGCCGCATCTGGATGATCGCGGCGGACACGAAGCTGCCGAAGATCAGCAGGATCGACAGCACGATGGTCCAGCGGACGTTCCGCGTCGCGGCTCGCGTTGCGCCGGAGAAGGCGCGGCTCGCGGCATGCGCGGGCGAGAAGCCGAGCGAGGCCATCGTCAGGCGAAGAGCCCCAACTGATTCGTTGCACGCCGATGATACGACCGATGGAGTCGCTGTCGATGCCAATCAGGATTTATTCAGTGATTCCCATCCTCCCCGAAGGGCGGGTGGAAATCGGTAGTGGGTCAGTATGAGTTTTTGGCGCAAACGATGCGCCATGCCCGATAGCCACCCAGCTCGGCTGGGCTTCGCCTCGTAGAAGCGGAAATCGTCTTACGGCCATCGCGGCCAAGAGGCTGAGCTTTACTGCGCAGGTCGGATTCATGCGCGCATTGCCCATCGCCAAATAGGACATGTTCGCCTGGTCGCACTTCCAGGTCGGCAAATCTCCGCAGCCCGACAACCGTTGGCGTGAGACCTATAAGCAAGATGTTGCCCTTCACCTTGCGTCATCTCCCACTCCTCAATCACCTTCACGATCTCGCCAATCTCCCAAAGGCGGGACTTGACGCCAGCGGCCATTGCAGGGGTCAGTCGATCCGCCACTGATCTTCACAAAGTTATGGTACATCGTGGTGAAGGATGAAGGCCTAAACGCGGGGTTCGATTTTCTTTGAGAACTGAAAAATCTTTGGCGCCGTTTTTTGCGCGTCGCGTGCGCAAACTTCCCGGTTTTGTTCCCCACGCGAAGTTCTAGATTGGCATACAAGCCACTGGGAGGCAGCGTAATTGCCCAAAGCTGAGTCGGTTCTTTGTCCTTCGCCGGCGGGGCTCTATTGCCCACCGGGGGATTTCTATATCGATCCCACACGGCCGGTCGCGCGCGCGGTGATCACCCATGGCCATTCCGATCATGCGCGCGCCGGCCACGGCGCCGTGCTTGCCACCGCCGAAACGCTGGCGATCATGCAAGCGCGCTACGGCGATGGTTTTGCGCAAAGCGCGGAAGCGGTGCGCTACGGGGAGACGGTCGAACGCGGCGGCGTGGGCATCACGCTGGTGCCCGCCGGCCACGTGCTTGGCTCGGCGCAGGCCGTCATTCGCAGCAAAGGTCTGACGATTGTCGTCTCGGGCGATTACAAGCGCCGGCGCGATCCGACCTGTGCGCCATTCGAGCCGGTCAACTGCGATGTGTTCGTCACCGAAGCCACGTTCGGCCTGCCGGTGTTCTGCTTTCCGGAGGCCGCCCATGAAATCGAGAAGCTGCTGAAATCGGTGGCGCAGTTTCCCGAGCGTACGCATCTGGTCGGCGCCTACGCGCTCGGCAAGACGCAGCGCGTGATCCGGCTGATCCGCGAGGCCGGTTACGACAAGCCGCTCTACATCCACGGCGCGCTGGCGAGCATGAACACGCTGTATCAGCGCTTTGGGATCGATCTCGGCCCGCTGGAACCGGCGACGGTTGAGAACGCGAAGAAAGCGGATTTCGCCGGCACCATCGTCATTGCGCCGCCGTCGGCGCTGGAGGACCGTTGGACGCGGCGCTTCGCCGATCCGCTGCCGGCGTTCGCCTCGGGGTGGATGCGCGTGCGGGCGCGTGCACGCCAGCGCCATGTCGAGCTGCCGCTGGTTATCTCCGATCATGCGGACTGGCAGGAACTGACCGGGACCATCCAGGAACTCGCGCCCGGCGAAGTGTGGATCACCCACGGCAACGAGGACGCGCTCTTGCGCTGGTGCACCCTGAACAACCAGCCGGCGCGCGCGCTCCGTCTCGTCGGCTACGACGATGACGAAGGCGAGGATTAGGTGTGCCGAACTGCCTCCAGCCGAGTCCAACCCTCCCCTTGAGGGAGG
>DIZC01000123.1:0-7701 GCA_002429315.1 Alphaproteobacteria bacterium UBA6038 | reverse complement strand
CTTGAGGGAGGGTCGAAATTTGCAAACGCAGTGACGCAAATTTCGGGGAGGGGTCATTTCATCGGCGATCCTGACCCCTCCCCGAAAAATCTTCCGCTTCGCTCCAGATTTTTCGACCCTCCCTCAAGGGGAGGGTGTGAGGTCGATTCGGTTCGAGCCGATCTCGCTCTAGACGCGCAAAAAAATCATGGCGACGGCATCGACAATTTGCCGCCGATGTCGACGACAGGGCAGTTGGCTTCGCGCCAACGCGATGTGCGGGCTTAAGCCTGCTCTTACCGGGCCGCTCCCCGATTCGGCCAATAAAAACCTTGTTAAATCAAGACTCTAAAAATATTTGCACCCCTTTCGTTCACCAGCGGCCGATCAGGCGTACAATGCGCGCATGACCACGCCTGAGACCCAATCGGTGGAGAGGCAAACCGCCATCCCCATTGTCCGGCGGCGCGGCGCGCCCAAGGGCAATCGCAATGCCCTGAAGCACGGCCGGCGCACGGCGGAGGCGCGCGCGGCCCGTGCGGCGGCACGCGCCGGCGTCGCGCGGCATCTCGCAGCGCTTGACACGTGCTTTGCGCGTGGCGGATCGACAGGGGGAGGGGACCCCACCCCCCATTTTCCGGCGAACAAAACAAACAATTCCGGGCGGCGCGGCGCGCCCGCCGGCAACCGGAACGCGATGAAGCATGGCGGCCGCTCCGCCAAGATGCTTCGCTTCCGCCGCGAGGTCCGCCTCCTCATCGGGAAAGCGCGTTATCACACCAAGCTCGCGCACGTGCTGGCCACGTTGCGCGACATGGAGCGAAAGACGCAGAACAAGGCCGCGTCTGGCGGCGATCCGCATGCGTGGGTTTCGTGTTGCGGGACGGATGCAGAAGAGAAGGGCCGCGGATCGGATGCGCGCGTTTGCCAATCTGCTGGATCGCCTCGCGTTCACGCCGGCACGCAACGGCAAGCTGACCTTGCTGCGCGACTACTTCCGCGAAGCGCCGGATCCGGAGCGCGGCTGGGCGCTGGCGGCACTGACCGGGGTGCTCGGCTTCGAGGCTGCGAAACCCTCCTTCATCCGCAAGGCCGTCGAATCCCGCATGGACCCGGAGCTGTTTCATCTTTCGCACGATTACGTCGGCGATCTGGCGGAAACCGTGGCGCTGGTCTGGCCGGCGAAGCACGGCCCCAACCGCGAGCCGGAATTGTCGGAGGTCGTCGACACTCTTACACATGCCAGCCGCGCGCAGGTCCAACGCCTCCTGGAAGGCTGGCTGGACGCGCTCGATCCGGACGGCCGCTGGGCTCTGTTGAAGCTGCTGACCGGCGGCTTACGCGTCGGCGTGTCCGCGCGGCTCGCCAAGCATGCGCTGGCGGCGATGGGCGGGGTGGACGTCGGCGAGATTGAGGAAGTCTGGCACAGCCAGCATCCGCCCTACGAAGATCTGTTTGCCTGGCTGGAAAAACGGTCCGGTAAACCGTCCACGGAAAATCCCGGCCGCTTCCGGCCCGTGATGCTGGCGCACGCCATCGAAGATGCGGATTTCGCGAAATACAATGCGGAGGACTATGCCGCGGAATGGAAGTGGGACGGCATTCGTGTGCAGGCGGTGAGCGAGCGCGGGCAACGCCGTCTCTACAGCCGTACCTCGGATGATATTTCCGGCAGCTTTCCCGATGTGATCGAGGCTCTGAGCTTCGAAGGCGTCATCGACGGCGAATTGCTGGTGATGCGCGAAGGCCGGGTGTGCTCGTTCAACGAACTACAGCAGCGCTTGAACCGCAAGAGCATCGATCTCGCGCTGCTGGCGAAATTCCCCATCGGCATCCGCGCCTACGACATCCTGCTCGACGGTGAAGAGGACGTGCGCACCCTGCCGTTCGCGGAGCGGCGCAAGCGGCTGGAAGCCTTCGTCGCGCGGATGAATTCGTCTCGGATCGATCTCTCGCCCCTGCAGCCGTTTTCCAGCTGGGCGGAGCTGGCGGAACTGCGCGCGCATCCGCCGGAAGGCGATCCGCAGATCGCCGAAGGGCTGATGCTCAAGCGCTGGGATTCGGCGTATGAAGCCGGCCGCCCGAAAGGCCTGTGGTTCAAGTGGAAGCGCGATCCGCATCTCGTCGATGCCGTGCTGATGTATGCACAGCGCGGGCACGGCAAGCGCTCCGGCTACTATTCCGATTACACCTTCGGGGTTTGGAAGGAGGATGCCAATGGCGACCACGTGCTCACGCCGGTCGGCAAAGCGTATTTCGGCTTCACGGACGAAGAGCTGAAGCAGCTGGACAAGTTCGTGCGCGACCACACCGTGGAGCGTTTCGGGCCCGTGCGCGCGGTCAAGGCGGACAGGGATTTCGGGCTGGTGCTGGAGGTGGCGTTCGAAGGCCTTCAGCGCTCGACGCGGCACAAATCGGGCGTGGCGATGCGGTTTCCCCGCATCAACCGCATTCGCTGGGACAAGCCGGCGCGCGAAGCCGATGAGCTTTCCACCCTCGAACGCCTGCTGGAAAAGGAACTTTGAGGCCCCGCGAACATTCGCCTCGCATGTCCCTGTTCGAACAGCAATTGCGGGAGGAGACGCCGCGCTCACTGAAAGCGCTGCGCGAGGCCGAAAATTCCTGCCGCCGCTGCAATCTTTACAAATTCGCGACGCAAGCTGTGCCTGGCGAAGGTCCGGCACACGCGCCTTTGATGCTGATCGGCGAGCAGCCGGGCAACGATGAAGACCTCGAGGGGCACCCGTTCGTTGGGCCTGCCGGCCGCGTGCTCGACAAGGCTCTGCAGGAGGCGAAGATCGACCGTAAGCAAGTGTTCGTCACCAACGCGGTGAAGCACTTCAAGCACGAGATGCGCGGCAAGCGGCGGCTGCACAAGCGGCCCGATCCCGGTGAGATTGAGGCCTGCCGCTGGTGGAGCAAGATCGAGCGCGAGCTGGTAAAGCCGAAGCTCGTCGTGGCGCTCGGCGCCACCGCCGCGCGCAGCGTGTTCGAGCGGGTTATCACCATTAACAAGGTGCGCGGCCGCGTGCTGCCGGTCCCCGACGGTGGCAACGCACTGGTCACCATTCACCCGTCTTATCTGCTGCGGCTGCAGGAGGAGCGCGACAAGGAGCGGGAATACGCCCAATTCCTGGACGATCTGGAGGTGGCGCGGGCCTTTGCCAGCCGCTCCTGAAGCTTTCGCACCGCAGCAACATTATTTCAAAAAAGCACCGCTTCGGCCCTGTCTTGCAAACGCCAAACCGGAGGCGCAGCATTACGGCGATCTGGCGAGGCTTCTATTGCGGCCGCGTTGGTGGCGTTCCCCGCCGGAGCAAAGTGGAGGCGCGTATGCTCGTCAAAAACATTCTCCGCGACAAAGGCCGCGAAGTCATCGCCATTTCCGCCGATGCGACTTTGTCCGAAGCGGCCCGCCTGCTGGCGCGCAAGCACATCGGCGCGCTGATCGTGCGCGACCGGGACGGCAGTCTGGCGGGTATTCTCTCCGAGCGCGACATCGTCCGCGCCGTCGCAGAAGCCAGCGTGAATGCCCTAGCGCACAGCGTCTCGGCCCACATGACGCGGGCTGTCGAAAGCTGCCGGGAATCGGACAGTGTCGAAGACCTGATGGAGACGATGACTCACCGCCGCCTGCGGCATCTTCCGGTGATCGAAAATGATCGACTCTGCGGAATCGTCTCGATCGGTGACGTCGTGAAGACGCGAATTGCGGAAACGGTGCACGAGGCGGACAGTCTCAGGCAGTACATCGCCGCCGGATAATACCGACATCCACGTTCGGTCCCGCACCGGTTCTCAACAATTGTTAGGAACCGTGCCGCAATCGCACGCGTTTAACGTTAACCCAGAAAGATGCATTCGCCCGATCCTGGGCGAGCGGAGGGACACAAGGGAGAATTTCAGATGCACATCAAGGGTTTGGCGCTTTGTGGAGCGGCGGTACTTGCCCTCTCAGGCGGCGTTGCTTTGGCAGCTTCGCCTGCCAGTTCTGGCAGCGCGGACCAGAGCATGGCCCAAAACAACAATCCCAACCAGCCGGTGACGCCAGGCACAAACGGTTCGGGGCCGACGACGCCGACCATGGACCAGAACTCGACGACCTCCCCAACGGTCAATCCGCCGGGCAGCACGCCGGGCTCGAACCCGCCGACCGGCAATTCCGGGACGGGGACCTCCGGGACGGGGACCGACACGACCGGCTCCGGGATGGGAACCGGCACCACCGGCACCGGCACGGGGACCGACACAGGTTCAATGGGTACCGGCGGAATGGCCGGCTCCAGCGGCATGACCCATCACGTTCATCACACCGTGCACCATCATCATCATGTGGTGCACCACCGTAAGCATCACGTCGTGCACCATGCGACCACCGGCGCCTCCATGGGAACCGGAAATACGATGGGAACAGGGACTACGGCCAACCCATCCACCGCCCCGACTACAACTCCGAATACACCCCCGGCAACCCCGCCGAGCAAAACCCCACCAGGCGGCGCAACGCCCCACTGACATTGCCATCGGAATGAGGTCGGCCCCCCAAACGGCTGCCGGCCTCATTGCGTTCGGCGGAACCTCCGGCAGCACCGTCCCGTTTCCTTGCTGAACCCGAGGGCGCATTCGGCCCTTCCGGCGGAATCACGCACGAGCAAGATCTGGAATGCGAAACAGGACAGCGATCTTGAGCGGCGCAGCCGTCTTGACACTCGCGGGCGCGATGGCGGTCACCTCGCCGGGCTATGCCAGGGTGCATCACCGGACACATCACCTAGTCCAGGGTTCGACGGCTGCCGAGAAGAAGCAAACCGCCGAACTCAACCGGCAACAGCTGAACCAGCCCGGTATGGCGGGCGGCGGTATGGCCGGCAACAGCAGCACCAACGGCGGTGCCGGCTTCGGCCAGGCCACCTACACCAACGGCGGCAATACGGGCGCGAATGCCGGCGGCGCCGACACCGGAACAGCCACGCAGAGTACGCTCAAAACCGAATCCGCCGGGTACCGGAGCACCGGAGCAAGCAGCGGTGCCCCGATGGGCAATGGCGCAGGCAATATGAGTGGGACGGGAAGCACTTCGACGGAGGGCCAGACCACCTCTGGCAACATGTCGAATACCAATGGAACGTCGGCGCCACCGCCGACCAACCCTCCCGGGGCTTCTCAGTAATCGACGATTGCGCAAAGGCCGGCCGCCAGCCGGCCTTTTGCGAGTTGGAGACCGGAACCGGGCCCGTCCGTGCCGCGTTTACAATCGACCGGCGAGGCCGGTGTCGCTCGCGTGCGCAAGGAGGCATGTCATGACATTCAAATCCGTCATCCTGGGAAGCGCCAGCCTCTCCTTTGCCGCGATGTTGTCTGCGACATCGCCCGGCTTTGCCCAGAGCTACGGCCACACTCCGCAAGTGTCTACGCCTGCCGAGCAGGCGGAAACCCAGCAGCTGAACCAGCAGTCGGTGACGGGCAACACCCAATCGCCCGCCCAGCTGAATGGCGAATCGGCCGCTTCGCAGGACATGGCTCAAGCCGATCAGGCGCAGGACAACGCCCAACAGCAGCAGTACGAAAATCAGCAGCAGCAATATCAGGATCAGCAGCAACGCTATCAGGAGCAGCGGGAGCAGTACCGGGCGCAACAGCATCAGTATATCCGTGACCTTCGGCAATACGATCTGGCTCGCTATGCGTACACCGACTATCCCCGCGTCTACGTTTACCACTACGGCGATACCCGGCTGCGCTGGCTTTATCTGATCGCGGATCCGACCCACCAGTTGGCGCAGGTGCCGGTAGAAGGTCCCTCCGGGCGTTTTGTCGGCAAGGTGCGTAACATCGAGACCGCTCCGGACGGCAGACCGCGGCGCATCGAGGTATCCCTGAACCGGATCGTGTCGGTTTGGGTTTCGCCCGATCACTTCCGCTACGATCCTGCGGGCCGCGTTCTGTTTACCGACCTGTCGCGTGACGAGCTTTGGGACATGCCCGGCGCGACCGTCGAGAGCGACATTTACCGTCCGTAGCAGCACGGCACCGATGAGCAGACGCGCGTCGGCTCAGCGGTAGAGAGCATTGCATTCACGAAACAGGGCGCGCGCATCGGTGGAGGATTGATGATGGCGAAGAACTCGGCTTTGGCTTTGGCGATGATTATCGCTACGCCCGTCTGCGCTGCGCTTGCTCAATCCGCGGCGGATGATGCCCTTGCGCAGACCGGTCCTTCGAATTCTCCCGCTGGAACCACTACCGGCGCGGGGCCGTCGACCGGCTCACCGGCCGTCACCACCACCCCGCCGGCCACGGCGCTGCCGTATCAATCCGGGACCACTCCGTCTTATTCGTCGTGGCCGCCGGCAGCACCGTCCACGCCGGGATATCGCTCCACGCAGCCGACTTATTTGTCCACCAGTCCCGTGGGGACCAGCATCAGCGGTCCGGCGACCACCACGCAGGGCACAGCGGCATGTGCGCCGACATCCCCGATTGGCGCCGCACCGACAGCCGGCTCCGCGACGACAAGCGGCTGCCCTTGAACAGGACCGCTAAACGGATCATTTCCGCTCCTCTGGTTGGCGGCGCCGGGGCGAACCGCGATTTACAACTGCCTCAGAAATTCCGCAATTTCCCCGCGTTTACCGTTTGACAGGGGCTGTTGCGGCACCTATATACCGCGCCCACGCCGCCCGATGGCCGACGGTCTTGCGGGCGGTGTTCCGTCTCTGGCAAAATGGAAGTTCGCCTCGAGGCGGGGCTCTTTGACATTGTGATTCGAGGAAGGGGAACGTGGGCGGCGGCTCGGTCGCATGCCCGTGAGCAATCACGGGCGATTAATCGAGCATTCCGAACGCTCGCGTTCTTCAGCAAAGAAAGACATGAAACTGATCGTGTCTGCCGGCCCGCAAGGGCCTGCAAGCGCGATCAACTCCGTCATGTCAGGTATTTGCGAACAACGACGAGCGCTTCGCTCTGCTCAAGGATCTAACATGAGAGTTTGATCCTGGCTCAGAACGAACGCTGGCGGCAGGCCTAACACATGCAAGTCGAACGGGCGTAGCAATACGTCAGTGGCGGACGGGTGAGTAACACGTGGGAATATGCCTTTCGGTTCGGAACAACTCGGGGAAACCCGTGCTAATTCCGGATACGCCCTTACGGGGAAAGATTTATCGCCGAAAGATTAGCCCGCGTTGGATTAGCTAGTTGGTGAGGTAAAGGCTCACCAAGGCGACGATCCATAGCTGGTTTGAGAGAACGACCAGCCACACTGGGACTGAGACACGGCCCAGACTCCTACGGGAGGCAGCAGTGGGGAATCTTGGACAATGGGCGCAAGCCTGATCCAGCCATGCCGCGTGAGTGATGAAGGCCTTCGGGTTGTAAAACTCTTTTGGCGGGGACGATAATGACGGTACCCGCAGAATAAGCTCCGGCTAACTTCGTGCCAGCAGCCGCGGTAATACGAAGGGGGCTAGCGTTGTTCGGAATTACTGGGCGTAAAGCGTGCGCAGGCGGCTTCTCAAGTCAGGGGTGAAAGCCCAGAGCTCAACTCTGGAATTGCCTTTGAGACTGAGTGGCTTGAGTACGGGAGAGGTGAGTGGAATTCCCAGTGTAGAGGTGAAATTCGTAGATATTGGGAAGAACACCGGTGGCGAAGGCGGCTCACTGGCCCGTAACTGACGCTCATGCACGACAGCGTGGGGATCAAACAGGATTAGATACCCTGGT
>DIZC01000014.1 GCA_002429315.1 Alphaproteobacteria bacterium UBA6038 | reverse complement strand
GGCTCGCCCAAGCAGCTGGGCGATTATTTCTTCGGCACCTTGAAGCTGCCGGGCGGCCGCAAGACCAAGACCGGCGCGTGGTCCACCGATTCCGACGTGCTGGAAGAACTGGCCGCGCAAGGCCATGACATTGCGCGCAAGGCGCTGGACTGGCGCGGGCTCGCCAAACTGCGCGGCACCTACACCGACGCGCTGCCCACTTATGTGAACCCAACCACCGGCCGCGTGCACACCTCGTTCGCGCTGGCGGCGGCAAGCACGGGGCGGCTGGCCTCGGTCGATCCGAACTTGCAGAACATTCCCATCCGCACCGAAGAAGGCCGCCGCATCCGCCGCGCTTTTATCGCAGCGCCGGGGCGTAAACTCGTCAGCGCCGACTATTCGCAGATCGAGCTGCGGCTGTTGGCCCATATCGCCAACGTGCCGGAGCTGAAGCAGGCGTTCGCCGATGGCATCGATATTCACGCGCTCACCGCGTCCGAAATGTTCGGTGTGCCGGTGGCCGGCATGCCGAGCGAAATCCGCCGTCGCGCCAAGGCGATCAATTTCGGCATCGTCTACGGCATTTCCGCTTTCGGGCTCGCCAACCAGTTGGGCATCGGCCGCGAGGAAGCGGGCGACTACATCAAGAAATACTTCCAGAAATTCCCCGGCATCCGCGACTACATGGAAGAAACCAAGGCGTTTGCGCGCAAGCACGGGTTTGTGGAAACGCTGTTCGGGCGGCGCGTGCACATCCGCGAGATCAATTCGAAGATTCCCGGCCATCGCGGCGGGGCGGAGCGCGCCGCCATCAATGCGCCGATTCAGGGCGCGGCCGCCGACATCATCCGCCGCGCCATGATCCGCATGCCCGATGCGCTGGTCGCAGCGAAGCTCACTGCCAAGATGCTGCTTCAGGTGCACGACGAACTGATCTTCGAAGCGCCAGACGACGAGACCGATGCCGTCTGCGCCACCGCCCGCGCGGTGATGGAGAAAGCCGCGCTGCCGGCGGTAGATCTGTCGGTGCCGCTGGACGTCGATGCCCGCGCCGCCCAGAACTGGGACGAAGCGCATTGAGCGTGGCTCAAAAAAACCTGCTTACGCAATGGGGCATCTTGTGGAATTGTCGAGACTCGGGAGTGGGGTTATGACTGAACGAGATTTCTTCGGGGCGTTGGTGCGCTGGTTCGGCGTGATCCTGGCCGCCTATGGCGCGTACGCCCTGATATACGAGGTCCTCAAGGCTGTAGGTCTGGAGGTTACCTCGCGAGTGCCTTTGACCACCGGTCTGGTCTTTGGCGCCGTGTACTTGGGTTTCGGCGTCATTCTGCTGTTCGGGGGCGGAGCGGTCGTTCGGATCGTCTATGGCCGCGAGAAATGACTTAAGGTAACCGCGCAGAAACTTGGACGAGCCGGTTCACCAAGGTCCTGTCATGGCCGGGCTTTACCCGGCCATCCATCCGACGCGCATCCGCGCGCCGATAAGAGTCCTTTGCGCTCACGGAGGCTGGCGCGATGGATGGCCGCCTCAAGGGCGGCCATGACGGTGTGAGGATAGGTCTATTATGCCGGCCTGCTCACCGCAGAGCCGGCAGTCGGGATCGCGGCGGACGCGCACGGTGCGGAAGCGGGTGGAGAGCGCGTCATAGATCAGCAACTGGCCGGCCAGGCTTTCGCCGATGCCGACGATCTCCTTCATGACTTCCAACGCCTGCAAGGTGCCCATTACCCCGGCGGCGGCGCCGAGGATGCCGGTTTCGGAGCAGGAAGGTGCGCTGCCGGGCGGCGGCGGCTCGGGAAACAGGCAGCGGTAGCATGGGTAATCGCCGGCGTGCGGCTTGTAGGTCGCAAGTTGGCCGTCGAATTCCGTCACCGCGGCGGACACGAGCGTCTTCTTTGCGAAGTAGCACGCATCGTTGACGAGAAAGCGGGTGGCGAAATTGTCAGAACCGTCCGCCACGATGTCGAAGCGTCCGATCAGCTCCAGCGCGTTGTCGGCGGTGAGCCGCACCGGATGCGTTTCGATCGCAACACCGGGATTGATCGCCTGCGCTGCATCGCGCGCCGAAGCCGTTTTCAGGCGGCCGATATCCACCGTGCGGTGCGCGATCTGCCGCTGCAGGTTGGATAAGGAGACAGTGTCGAAATCCACCACGCCAACGGTGCCGACGCCGGCTGCCGCAAGATAAAGGATCACCGGGCTGCCCAACCCCCCAGCGCCGATCACCAGCACCCGCGCGGCCCGCAGCCGCGCCTGGCCCGCGCCGCCCACCTCGCGCAGCACGATGTGGCGGGCGTATCGCTCAAGTTCCTCATCAGACAGGGCCATGGGTCGTCATATCGAAGCAGAGCCGCGCAAGAAACCTGCGCCTGAGCCGGGCGCCAGGAAAATGACTGAAATTCAAGGCTTCTGCCCAAGCAATGTCCCTGCGCTTGTCTCGCTCCCGTCACAGAGATTGAAAAAGGCCGGTCCTCTCCGGTAGGTTGCCCTGTGGATAACGGGCCCGGCCACCGGCCGCGGCCCCCAGATTTTTATTGGGGTGTCTTCATGTCTGACGGGCGGCAATCCGGCGCCTTTGGCCTCGAGCGTCACGGCTTTCGCAATCTCAAGACGGTGAACTGGAACCTTTCCGCGCCCGCACTCTATGAGGAGGCGGTTCGCCGCGGCGAGGGCCATGTGGCCAAGAACGGCCCGCTCGTGGTGCTCACCGGCCAGCACACCGGCCGCTCTGCCAGCGACAAATTCGTGGTGCGCGACGCTTCCACCGAGAAGAATGTCTGGTGGGACAACAACAAGCCAATGACACCGGCGCATTTCGACGTGCTGCTGGCCGACATGCTGGCGTTCGCGGAAGGCCGCGAGCTATTCGCGAAAGATCTGTTCGGCGGGGCCGACCTCACCTACCGCCTCCCGGTGCGGGTGATCACAGAGTATGCCTGGCACTCGCTGTTCGTGCACCAGCTGCTCATCCGCCCGACGGCCGATCAACTGAAAGACTTAACGCCCGACTTCACGATCATCGACCTGCCGAATTTCGAGGCCGATCCGGCAAAGCATGGCTCCCTCGGCAAGACCATCATCGCGGTGAACTTCGCGAAGAAGCTGGTGCTGATTGGCGGCACCTCCTACGCGGGCGAGATGAAGAAGTCGGTCTTCACCATTCTCAACTACCTGCTGCCACCCAAGCGCGTCATGCCGATGCATTGCTCGGCCAATGTGGGCGCGGACGGCAAGGCGGCGATTTTCTTCGGGCTATCCGGCACCGGCAAGACGACGCTGTCGGCCGATGCCTCGCGCACGCTGATCGGCGACGACGAGCACGGCTGGAGCGAGCACGGCGTCTTCAATTTCGAAGGCGGCTGCTACGCCAAGGTGATCCGGTTGTCGCGCGAGGCCGAGCCGGAAATCTTTTCCACCACCGAACGCTTCGGCACGGTCTTGGAAAACGTGGTGATGGATCCTGTCACCCGCGAGCTCGATCTCAACGATGCGAAATACGCCGAGAACACGCGGGCGGCGTACCCCATCGATTACATCCCCAACGCCAGCGACACCGGCCGCGCCGGGCACCCGAAGAACATCATCATGCTGACGGCGGATGCCTTCGGCGTGCTGCCGCCCATCGCCAAGCTCACGCCGAGCCAGGCGATGTACCACTTCCTCTCCGGCTTTACCGCCAAGGTGGCGGGCACGGAAAAAGGTTTGGGCAAGGAGCCGCAGCCGACGTTTTCGACCTGCTTCGGCGCGCCTTTCATGCCGCGGCACCCAACGGAATACGGCAATCTGCTGCGCGATCTCATCGCCCAGCACCGGGCCGATTGCTGGCTGGTGAACACCGGCTGGACGGGCGGGCAGTTCGGCGTGGGCTCCCGCATGCCGATCAAGGCGACGCGCGCGCTATTGGCTGCGGCGCTCGACGGGTCGCTCGCCAATGCCGAGATGCGGATCGATCCGCACTTCCGCTTCCGTGTGCCGGTGGCGGTGCCGGGGGTGGATTCGAAAATCCTCAATCCGCGCGACACCTGGGCAGACAAGGCGGCTTACGACGCGCAGGCGCGGAAGCTCGTCTCGATGTTCCGCGACAATTTCCGCAAATTCGAGGCCCATGTCGGCCGCGACGTTCTCGAAGCTGCGCCGCAGCTGGCCGAAGCCGCGGAATAGCCGAATCAGATTCGGACGATCCAGTTGCGCCGGTAGAGGTAGCGCACCGGCAGCCAGACGATCATGACGAACACGATCACCGGAACGAGCGCCGCGGCTTTGGGCGCAAGGACGCGGCTCGCCACGACATCGAACCAGCGCATGGCGTCGCCCGCCAGCATCAGCGACGCCAGCTCATGCAGGATGTAAGCGAAGATGGCGTTGAGACCGAAGGCGACGAAGAACTCGGTGCCCCAGATTCTTCGCTGCTTCACATCCAGCGCCCAGTGGCACAAAGCCCAGGGGAGCAGCGTGGCGCCGGTCGTGATCAGGACGTAGCTGCTGGTCCAGATGCTTTTGACGGGCGGGAAAAATACAGCCCAGAGGGCGCCGAGCAACAGGAGCGCAACACCGGCGAGCGCCATCGTGCCCGGCGCAGCAGTGCGCTCCCGATGGCGCAACAGCCACTCCCCCACAAGCGTCCCGAGCAGCGTCTGCGCGATGGCCGGCAGGGTGCTGAGAATGCCCTCGGGATCGTAGCCCAGCGGCCCTTTGACGTAGGCATGGACGCCCAGCGCCGCGCGATCGAACCACGACACGAAATTTGCGCCCGCCGCATAGAGGTTCGTGTGACCGTCGGGAAACGCGATCAGGGTCAGCGGCCAATAGAGGAGCAGCACGAGCGCCGCCAGGCCGAGCCGCAAGCGCCAGGCGGCGATGAGATAGAGCAGCGCGGCCGCGAAGTAGCAGAGGCCGATGCGCTGCAGCACGCCGAAGGGCCGGAAGCTGTTGTGGGCGAAATCGGCCAGCCAATAGAGGTTGCTGATCAGGAGTCCCGCGATGATGAGGCGGACACTGCGCCAGAAAATCTTTGCCGCCGTTTGGCGATCGAGGCTGCCGGCTTTCGCCGCGCCCAGCGAGAACGGGATGGAAGCACCCACCATCACGAGGAAGGCGGGGAACACCAGGTCGGCAAGCGTGACGCCGGCCCAGTCGGAATGGAGCAAGATCGGATAGGCATCGAAGCGGTCGACATATTTCAGGTAGGCGGCGGAATTGACGACGATCATTCCAACGACGGTGATTCCGCGCAGCGCATCGAGGGAGACAAGCCGCGCGCCGGGCTGCGATGGCGCCGCGCGCACGTAAGCTGTTGTGGCGGGTTCCGCGACCAGACAATTGCCCCCGTGGAATCTACCCCGCCTGAACATAGCCGAAGCGGCCGGTGCGCGCGAAATTCCGGGTGGCAACGCGGGATCGTTCAGCAGCCGTACGCGGGCACAACATTTCGGGTGAGGCGAACCGGCCGTTGCCGCGCAAGAGAAACAAAGCGGACGCTGTAGTGCGCGTCGCCGCATTCGATTCCGGCTTTATAGTCGTCCACCTGAATTGCGGCTCTCCCGCCGATCGAAAGCGCTTTCTTCTGCTTGAGCTTGGCGAGAGCATCCGGTGGGACCACGCGGCTTACGAAGGCCCGCACGTTCGAGAAACTCAGCGTAGCAGGCGGGGAAAACCCTTGCCAGTACGGCAGCTCCTCGGCGAGCGGAAGATCCGGAACGAACGAGAGCGCCAAGGTTTCGCGCCGCGCACGCCTGGCCGCAGGATCGTGCGCATAGCCGTAGCGATATGTGCCGGTCAGTTCGAAGTGCCCCTTGAACTTCGCCACTTCGTCTCGCCCGAAAAACGCGAAGCGCACCGGCGAGCCCCGTGGAATGACCATCACGTTGTGGCCGGAACTGATGCGCGTTTCGCCGATCGCGGCGGACGCGCCGCTCAGGATGAAGAGTGCAGCCGCGCCGGCGGCAAGGCGTTTGCGGGCAGGCCTCAAGCGATCACACAGTGCGATAGACCCACACGCGCGCCGGCGGCAGGTTCTTCCACACCAGCGCCGCACGCTTGACGGTGTAGCGCTCCGTCGGCGGGATCGATGGGTTGGTGCCGTAGGAGAACTGGATGTACGGCGCGCCGGGCTGCAGGCGATCGAGTGCGGATTCGATCAACTCCCGCCGCTTCTCGACCGGGAAGTTCAACAGCGGCAGGCCGGAGACGATGGCGGCATAGGGCTGGTCGATGGTGCCGTCCAGCATGCGCGCGAATGCGAACGCGTCGCCGCGCAGGATGCGCGCGCGGGGAAAGCGCTCGGCCACCAGTTTGGCGAACTCCGGATCGTATTCGATGGCGATCAGGCGTGCTTCGTCGATGCCGCGCGCGACCAGCGCTTCCGTCACCACGCCGGTGCCCGGGCCCAATTCCAGCACGGGGCCGGGACGGCGCGGATCCACCTGCGCCGCGATCGCCCTGGCGAGCGCCGGGCTGGACGGCACCAGCGCGCCCACATTCTTCGGCCGCGCGATCAGGCCGCGAATGAAATTGAAGTGCTCGGCAGCGCTGTTGGCGGCCATGATCTCTCCCTGTCAAATCCCCCGTTGCATCCCAGCCCTCCGCATTAAAGCGGTTGAAACCGGCCGGCAGACGCTCGATCCTGCCCTAACGCACGACACCGCGGCAAGGAAGCAGAGATGAGCACACAAGCCGAACGCCTGTCACAATTCCGCGCGCTGCACGCGCCGGGTCGCCTTCTGGTGCTGCCCAACGCCTGGGACGCGGCCAGCGCCCGCCTGGCGCAGGAGGCCGGCGCCGCCGCCATCGCCACCTCCAGCGCGGCGGTGGCGTGGTGCCATGGCTATGCCGACCGCGAGCAGATGCCGACCGCGACGGCTTTGGCTTCCACCCGCGAGATCGTCCGCGTGGTAAGCGTGCCGGTGAGCGTGGATAGCGAGGGCGGGTATTCGGCGGACCCGGAGGAGGTCGCGCGGCATGTGCTGGCGCTGATCGAGGCCGGCGCGGTGGGCATTAACCTCGAGGACGGAACCTCTGCGCCGGAGCTGCTGTGCGCGAAGATCGGCGCGATCAAGCGCGCGGCGAAGGGGAAAGGCGCAGACGTCTTCATCAACGCGCGCTGCGACGTGTATCTGCAGAACCTGGCGCCGGACGAACGCAAGCTGGAGGAGTCCATTCGACGCGGCAAGCTCTACGCGGAAGCCGGCGCCGACGGGCTGTTCATGCCGGGCATGAGCGACGTTGCGCAGATCCGGGACGTGGTGAACGCCATCGACCTGCCGCTGAATATCCTGATCATGAAAAAAGTGTCGCCGCTTGCCGAGCTGAAGGCGGCTGGCGTGCGCCGCGTCAGCGCCGGCGCGTTGATCGGGCGTGCGGCCTACGGTCAGGCGCAGCGCGCCACGAAGATGCTGCTGTCGGAGGGCAAGTACGATTCAATCTTCGCCACCAGCGCCGACTGCCCCAACTTCAACGCGCTGTTCGGCAAATAGGCTCGGGCAACGCTATTGGAAGTGCGCCTACAAATGGGTGAACAGAATGCTGTATTCTGTTCACGGCGCGCGCTGCCACAGGGATAGCGGCCGTGGCGGGCAAATGCCTACGATAGAATCGGGTCTAAGTATGGGTATCGCAAACCTGATCTGGTTAGCCACTTTTTCAACCGAGTCGGAATGTGCTCAAGCTCGGGTTGTGGCAGAAGCGCGTTCTCTAGATACGCACGAGCGACTACCAAGCCAGCAATTTGACCCAATTCGGTCCAGACAATAGGACCACCTATTCTCTCGACTTCACGTAAGAGTTCGGCCGGCTGACAGGGCGCGGCGGAGTTATAGTCAGTCTGTACCTCAGCAACCAACAAATGGTCGACTAACCAACGTGAATTCGGGTCGCTCCAGATCAATCCAGTAGGCCGAAAGGCGCCTCCCAGAATAGCCTCATCATTCGTAGCGACGCACCGACGAATGAGACCAGCTCGAATCTGAAATGCTTCCAGAATGGCCTTGACGGCGGCGACAGCGGTGTCAGGCGCTGACCCCGTTCCGTGACTGAACGCAGGTACGCGCCCGGACTCATCAAATATGAGCGCATGAACGACCCTTAGCGGCCAATCGAGACTAATGTCTTTCAATATGACGCGCAGGCCCGTTCGATCAAATATTTCCTCAAGGAATGGCGCCCGCTGAAATGCCACATCAACTCGAACGGTAGGCGCGACGAGCTTGCATCGCATGGTGAGCCAATAGGCATCACGCTCTATAACTTCTGAAACCGCTGCCCAGAGCGCCTCTTGAATCGAATTTCCTGCCGCCAATCCCGCTGTATGTTGCCATGCAAAAGCACGAATTCCGGATTTAGGGTTGTAATTATACAGAGCACGTTCGGCGGGGAGTGCCGCAGGTTGACCAGCAAGAGTGTGTGCAGCTACCCAATCTAGGACGAGCGACGCACTATAGGCGTCGCGAGGACCGACATCGAAGTATGGTATTGTGAAGCCCGTGCGCCGGAGATCGTCCGAGTCGGTTGCGAAGATTTTCAGAGTGGGGCATGCAGCTACAGTCCTCTCGATTGCCTCAGCGATCGCGCCCATCTGCGCGTCCTCGGATGACTGGCCCTTGCCGCCTGATATAACGTATCCGTCGCTCTTGCGGTAAGCTTCGAATAGAAAAGGGAATCCTACTTCCGTATTTGTATCACCTCGTTCACCTTGTGGAAGCGAGAACGGACGAAGCGCGATCCCGTGATTGTCCAAGTATTCAATGGCTGTATGCCAATCGAATTTCGGATCACCGACTTGAATCCTACCTAGGCGCTCGCGAGCGTGAGACCAATCTAGCTCGCGGACGGGAAGCGAATTTGGCTTCTCGTAGATGCTAGGCTTTTCCCTTCGAATAAGGCGCAACTCATCAGCGATTTCTGCGATCAATCCCTCGCGAGTACCTTCGATATGCCTTTCATCCAGCCGCTTCCTTGAAGCTTCGGCCAAGATCTGGCGCCTGTCTGCACCAGATGGGGATGCCATGAGCACATTGCCATTGGGCGCGTGCAATGTGATCCCCACACTGGCGAGGAGGCTGAAATAGCGATCTTGATCGATCATGCCCCAAGCGCACTTTCCGACCTAATTCATAGTCATCCGCCCAATAGCTGAAGAAGGCGGCGCTCCGGCACGGCTCTTACCGGTGAACTAGGCGATTGAGTGGACTCACCTTGGGCCGCATACAGCCCATCATGTTGCTCGACTTTCGGAAGGCCTTTTAGAGGACGGGGTATGGAGGTGCCGCCGACGTGAGTGGTGTGTGTGACCTGAGTTGAGCTCAGCATTTCTAAGGATCCCGTTGTGTCTGCGCCTCCATAAGCACTTATACCAGAAAAGCGTGGGATACCATAATCCCGGTCCCCAAGGGGGTATTCCCCACCTGCCCGGCCAGCATATGGTGAACGACTAGGGGCTGTCAGTACGCTGCCCGTCGGAACATCGCTCAGACAGGCGTTCGGGACATTAACCGCAACCCACAGAGCATGCTTTTTGGAGCCATCATGCCATCAAAGAGGATACAGCCACCAAAGAAGATACAGGCAGCAGCGGCACGCCCACAGGGGTCACTTTTTGATGAGGTAATTGAAGCCGGAGTGGAATACCTACGAACGGGTCAAACGACCATTCTCAAAGCGCGCCTGCGACCTAAAGCCCTTTCCATTTTTGCACCACTCACGGCGACCGCGGCTACCGAGAACCTATGCGCTATTCAGCATGTTGTTTCCTTCTTGACCGACATAGCTAGCGGAGAGAGGGAGGTCGAGCGGGTCAAGGACGTAGCAGAGTGTTTTGCAACCGCGGTTCAGGACAAATTTGATATCGCGCTTTCGGGATTCGGAGGGAGCCCTATTGGGTTCGACACAATTTCGAAGATTAAGCGCGCGTATTGGAGGGCGCGCGGAGCAAAATTCTCCCACCATACCCACTCAAACCCCACACACGAGGTCATCCGCATCAACGACATACCCTTCGCAGAATCTGTTTATCCCGCGCTTCTATCGCGTCGGTCGAATGACTTCGGCAAAACCATCATTGTTGAAGACGTGCAATGGTCCGATATCGGTGCCGCACTTCTAAATCAAAAACTTGACGTGGCGCTCTACAATGGAAGCCTGCGGGCGCAGCTAAAGGGTGTGGAGACCCTTTTTGCGCGGAGACTGATTTACCGAAGCGCTCCTCTGATACGATATGTGGGATACGAAATCATCCGACGCACTCATTCCGAACCATCTGACTTCAAGCTCGCTGTTCCTTGGAAATCTGACTTTGACGAGGTGGTCCGCCAGCACATTCGGAAGCGAGGTGGTCTAAAACTTCGTAGCCGCCAGGTCCAAGTAGACGATATTGCTTATCTCAACTCAGCAGACCAGGTCTTGGAGCATGTCGTAGATGGCAAGATAAAATACGGTATCGTCGGAGGTTTGCAATCATTGTACGCCCAAAAACAATTCGTGAATGTGCCATCACCTGGCACAAAATTCGGAATTACCGTCCAAAGCAGCTTGGATAATCTCGATATCCCAGAAGCAAACTGCTACTTTTGGGTCGCCGTCGAGCGACGCGATGAGGCGAAAAGGCTATTATCCGCAATGACTACGCTCTGGAATGAGCTTGCTGTCCGCGAATGGGAAAAGGTCGTCAATGATCCCTCTCATACGATACAAAATGATCTTGTGGAGATCGTTAATCTCCACCCACATCGAGCTTTTGTGGACGATTTTCAAATGCTCCATGAGCTTATCACTCGGCATGACCGACGTATAGGCGAGGTTGTTCCTTATAGATGCGAGCTCGTCGAGCTGCCAACTTAGGGTTCAACCCCAAGAGCTTGTAGCCGCAGCCTCTGCGTCGCGGCCCGGCACACACCTGTTAGGTCCGCGTATATGCGCCGAGGAGTGATGTCCATGCTTTCTAGATCCCGCAAAGCCGCCAAAGCAGCGCTGTAGGGAAGCGTAAATTTTACCAAGAAGTCCTCCATCGATAGCCCCCGGTGTTTGGCGCAGTAGCTTCCGATGATCTGTTCGAGTGGCTCGTCTGACGAATTCGTGATCGTGAAGTATCCTAGTTGCGGACGAATACGTCGATTGAGAGGCTCCGTGTCAGATATGAAATCAACTTTCATCCTCTCCCAATGCGCGCCGCAACGTTGGCGAATCGCAAAAATGGCGAAGCGCTGCTTTAAGGTTTCCAGTTCACGTCGATTTTCTGCATGAATTTTTTCGGCCGCGGACTCCGCCGCAAAAAAGGCGGCAACATAGGCACTGCTTGACCAATCGAGCAGTGGCGACGGCAAGCCGTAGTGTTGGCCGAGCGCCCAAGGCGACGCCTTTGGCTGCAGCTGTGCTACATCAGAAAGCTTCAACTCGCTCTGAAAGAGTTCAAGGAGTGCTTTGCGCCTCGCACGCGCACTAAGCCGCGGATTCTTGGAAGGTCCTGGTAATCGGCAGATATCTCGCGCGAATTTCGTCACTAACGGCCAACCCGCGTCTCCTTGCCCTCTAAACAAGAACGGATAGGGCTGTTCAATTCGGTCGGTGGCTCTGCTAAGGTGATCCTCGAAGCCCGCCTTAAAACTGCGCCAACTGTCGAAGTGTACCTCCTCGCACTCAATTCGTTTGGATGTGACCATGCCAAAAGACCTCAAGGTTGCGATTGGCGATACGTGGCAGCCGAAGGCACTAAGCTACTTCGCAGTTGTGATGATGGCCCTCATGCTAATCACAAACGTTTTGAACTTGAAATTCATAAACGTTTTCGGATTTTCTGTCATCGCCTCACAGCTTAGTTATGTCCTTTCACTGATTATTGCTGACGTTATGGCGGAGGTATATGGCTACCGACGGGTCCGCCGTCTCTTGTACGTTGGGCTTGGTTGCTTAATCTTATATGCCGTGTTTCTGCAAGCCGCCGTGCAACTTCCGCCAGCTCCCGGATACACGAGCAATACCGCTTTTCGGGTAATCTTTTCGGCGACGCCGCGCATCGTTGGTGCGAGCATTGCAGCTTATTTCGTCACTGAACTCACCAATTCTTATCTCATGTCGCGACTCAAGATTAAGCTTCACGCGCGGCATTTCTACTGGCGGGCTGCGACGGCCGTTGCGATTGCGCAGATCGTAAACGGTGCCACTTTCTTTACCTTGGCGTACGGCGGCATTCTTCCTCTCATGACGATTCTCTCAGCTGGGGTATTCAGTTGGACGGTTGTTATGATCTGCGAATTTTTGATTCTTCCCGTTACCAAGCAACTTGCCACCGCTGTGAAACGGTACGAAGGCATTGAACACTTTGATTCGGCACCTGAGGGCCACGCCGCAGCGGCGCAACAGCAAATCTAATTTCCTTCTGGGTGGAGCAGCCGTAGGCGGCCCATTGTGAACAGAAGACAGCAAATTGTTCAGGGAGCGGTGCCGGAGGAAGGTGCCCCTCTGCTCGGCCGTTAAGCCTCGGTGCTGCCGGACCAGAATTCCTTCAGGCGGACGAGGAAGCCTTCCGATTCCGGCTGACAGCCGGGCTCGCAACCTGTCTCGAAGGCGCGCAGCAATTCCTTCTGCTTCCTGGAAAGCTTCACCGGCGTCTCGACCACCACCTCGACATACAGATCGCCGCTCATGCCGCCGCCGCGCAGCACCGGCATGCCCTTGCTCCGCAGGCGAATTTGCCGGCCGGATTGCGTGCCTTCCGGAATCGAGACTTTGGCACGCCCGCCGTCCAGCGTCGGCACTTCGATGCTGCCACCCAGCGCCGCCGTCACGAACGACACCGGCGCGCGGCAATAGAGGTCGTGGCCATCGCGCTGGAACAGCGGATGCGGCTTCACCGCGACAAACAGATAGAGGTCGCCCGTGGGTCCGCCGTTCAGCCCCGCCTGACCTTCGCCGGCCAGCCGAATGCGCGTGCCTTCCTCCACGCCGGCGGGAATGTCCACCGCAAGCGTGCGCTCCTTCTGCACCAGCCCGGCACCATGGCAGGCCTTGCACGGATTGCGAATGATGCGGCCATTGCCGCGGCACGAGGGGCAGGTGCGCTCGATGGTGAAGAAGCCCTGGCTTGCGCGCACTTTGCCGATGCCGGAACAAGTCGGGCATTGCTCGGGCTTGGTGCCCGACTCGGCTCCGGTGGCGCCGCACGCCTCGCAGGCCACGGCGGTCGGGACCTTGATCTGCGCCTGCCGGCCGCGGAAGGACTCTTCCAGCGTGATCTCGAGATTGTAGCGCAGGTCCTGGCCGCGGTTCTGGCGCCGCGCGCCACGTCGCCCGCCGCCGGTGAATTCGCCGAACAAATCGTCGAAAATATCGGTAAACGACGACGAGAAATCGAAGCCGAAGCCGTTGGCGCCCCGGCCGTGGCCGTTTTCGAACGCGGCATGGCCGAAGCGATCGTAGGCGGCGCGCTTCTGGTCGTCCTTCAGGACGTCATAGGCTTCGCTGATTTCCTTGAAGCGCGTTTCGGCGGTGGTGTCGCCGTGATTGCGGTCGGGATGATGCTCCTTGGCGAGCTTGCGGTAGGCGCCCTTGATGGCCTCCATCGCCGCGCCGCGCTCGACACCGAGAATCTCATAGTAGCAACGCTTGTTCATGCCAACCTGGTCACCATAAACGACAGCCCGCCTCTCCTTCCGGAGAAAGCGAGCCGTTCGTTGTCATTCCACTCCAGCATTGGTTCACACGCCCCCCAACCGCGCGCCTTGCGCTGTGCGCCTTACGCCGCGCCCTTCTTCTTGTTCTCGTCGACTTCGGTGAATTCCGCGTCAACGACGTTCTCGTCCTTGGGCGCACCGCCGTCGCCGCCGGGCGGCGTGCCGTCGCCACCCGCACCTTGCGCCTGCTGCGCTTTGTACATCGCCTCACCCAGCTTCATGGAAGCCTGCGCCAGGCTTTGCGTCTTGGCCTGAATGTCGTCGACATCGTCGCCCTTGATCGCTTCCTTCACCGCCGCGATGGCGTTCTCGATGCCGGTGCGCTCGGCCTCACCGACCTTGTCGCCGTGCTCCGACAGAGCCTTCTCCGTCGAATGCACCAGCGCATCGGCTTGGTTCTTGGCTTCGACCAGCGCGCGCCGTTTCTTGTCGTCGGCGGCATGCGCCTCGGCGTCCTTCACCATCTTGTCGATGTCGCCCTCCGACAAACCGCCGGACGCCTGGATGCGGATTTGCTGCTCCTTGTTGGTGGCCTTGTCCTTCGCCGTGACGTTGACGATGCCGTTGGCGTCGATGTCGAAGGTGACCTCCACCTGCGGCACGCCCCGCGGGGCCGGCGGAATCCCGACCAGGTCGAACTGGCCGAGCATCTTGTTGTCCGCTGCCATTTCGCGCTCGCCCTGGAAGACGCGAATGGTCACCGCGGTCTGATTGTCTTCCGCGGTCGAGAACACCTGCGACTTCTTGGTGGGGATCGTGGTGTTGCGCTCGATCAGCCGGGTGAACACGCCGCCCAGCGTTTCGATGCCGAGCGACAGTGGCGTCACGTCGAGCAGCAGCACGTCCTTCACTTCGCCCTTCAGCACGCCGCCCTGGATGGCGGCGCCGATGGCGACCACTTCATCCGGATTGACGCCCTTGTGCGGCTCCTTGCCGAACAGCTGCTTGACGACCTCCTGGACCTTCGGCATGCGCGTCATGCCGCCAACGAGGATCACCTCATCGATCTGGTTGGCGGAGACGCCGGCGTCCTTCAGTGCGGCTTTTACCGGACCGACAGTCTTCTGGATGAGGTCGTCGACCAGCGCTTCCAGTTTGGCGCGGGTGATCTTCATGGTGAGATGCTTGGGACCCGACGCATCCGCCGTGATGAACGGCAGGTTCACTTCGGTCTGCATCGCGCTCGACAGCTCGATCTTCGCCTTCTCGGCGGCTTCCTTCAGCCGCTGCAGGGCGAGACGGTCCGACCGCAGATTAATGCCGGATTCCTTCTTGAACTCGTC
>DIZC01000017.1 GCA_002429315.1 Alphaproteobacteria bacterium UBA6038 | reverse complement strand
TCTGACTGGATCGTGCTCTAGCTATTGCGGATTCTCCAGGCTGAACATGGCCGACTCATCGTCATAGGCGAACAGTTCGGCGAAGCGGCCCCAGGCGATCACCGCATCCAGCGTGGCTTCCGCCGCGTCCGCCGTCATGTAATCTTCTAGCTCGTCCTGGAAGCGGCTCTTGGGCGCGGTGTGGCTCGCCCGCTCGTCCAGCACCCGGCGAATGTGCTGCGCGAGCGGCACGTAGCTGGACAGGGCGCGGGAGAAGATTTCCTTCCGCACGTTGGTATCTTCTTCGGCGAAGCGCTTGCCCATGTGGGTGAGCTTGATGTCGCCGCCTTCCACTTCGGCGAGCCGCAGCATCTGCAGCGTTTCGGCCACCGGAAACAGCTCGTCGATTTCCAGCTGCAGGTCGGCGGTGAGATCGGGGAGATCGGCCTTGCCGTTGTAGGGCTGCGCGTCCACGGCTTCGATCAGGCCGGCGAGCAAATTGGTCGAGACCGGCGGCAGGATGGTGCCGAGTCCCGTGCCCGCGAACCGGTCGCGCCGCTGCGCCGCCTGTTCGGCGCGCTTGGCCGTCATCTCGGTGTAGATGCGGTCCACGATCGCGACGAAGGCCGGATCCTGCCGGTCGCGCGGATGCGGCAGGTCGATTCTGATTTCGGTCACCACGCGTCCTGGGTTGGTGGAGAACAGCAGCACCCGGTCGCACATCAGCACCGCTTCCTCGATGTTGTGGGTGACAAGCAGCACGCCTTTGATCGGCAGCTGCCTTTCCTGCCAAAGATCGAGAAAGTCGGTACGCAGGTTTTCTGCGGTAAGCACGTCCAGCGCGGAGAACGGCTCGTCCATCAGCAGGATATTCGGGTGCACGACCAGCGCGCGCGCAAATCCCACCCGCTGACGCATGCCGCCGGACAGCTCGCGTGGATAGGCGGATTCGTAGCCGTCGAGGCCGATGAGATCGATGGCAGCCAGCGCGCGCTTGCGGATTTCCTCGGGCGCAAGCCCCAGCGCCTCGAGGCCAAGTTGCACGTTCTCCAGCACCGTGAGCCACGGGAACAGGGCAAAGCTCTGGAACACCATGGCGATGCCACGCGCCGGACCTTCCACCGCGTGCCCCAAATAGGTCACGGTTCCAGCGGTTGGCTGCGACAGCCCGGAAATGATGCGCAGCAGGGTGGATTTGCCGGAGCCGGAGCGGCCGAGCAGGCCTACGATCTCCCCTTCACGCAAGCTGAGCTGCACGTCGTCGAGCACCAGCAGCTCCGCGCCCCCGGCACGCGGGAAGGCGCGGCGCACGTTGCGCACATCGAGAAGGGCCGCTGCGTTTTCCATCTCGCTCTCCTTACGCCAATCGGTAGCGCCGTTCGGCGTAATCATACAGCCGGCGCCAGAACAGGCGATTCACCAAAGTCACGAAGATGCTCATCACCGCGATGCCCAGCACGATGCGGTGGAAATTTCCCGCCGCGGTCGCATCGGCGATGTAGGCGCCGAGTCCGTGTGCCCGCAAGGTGCGGTCGCCCCAGCTTGCCACTTCCGCCACGATAGAGGCGTTCCACGAGCCGCCCGAAGCCGTGATCGCGCCGGTGACATAGAACGGGAATACGCCGGGCAGGGCCACCTTGCGCCACCACAACCAGCCGCGAATGCCGAGATTGGTGCTCACGTCGCGCAATTCCAGCGGCAGCAGGGAAGCGCCGGCGACCACGTTGAACAAAATGTACCATTGGGTGCCGAGCACCATCAGCGGCGATAGCCAGATGTCGGGATTCAAGTCCCAGATTGCGATGGCCGAGATGACCAGCGGAAAGAGCAGGTTGGCCGGAAACGCGGCGAGGAATTGTGCCACCGGCTGGACGGTGCGGGCGAGCCGCGGGCGCAAACCGACATAGATTCCGACCGGCACCCAGATCGCGCTCGCAATCCCGATTAGCACCAGCACGCGCAGCATCGTGATGAAGCCAAGCTCTGCCGCGTGCAGCACTTCTTCAAGCCGAATGTTGCGGTGGATGAAGGCGCCGATCCGCCAGACCGCAATGGCGCCGAGCAGCGCGAGGAAGCCGTACCAGATCAGATCGGCCGCGCGCGGGGGAATGGTGCGCTCGCGGATCAGCGGGCGCGGCGGCGCCATGCGATATGTGCGTTGCATCAGCGTGGTGAACGGCGCCGAGATCGCATGAATCAGCCGCGAACGGCGGAACATGGTGAGCGCCCACGACTCCGGCGGATCCTCGCTCTGCTGTTCGTCGAAGCGGAAGCGCTCGGCCCATGCCACCAGCGGCCGGAACATCAGCTGGTCGTAGATGAGGATCACCACCAGCATGGTGCCGATGGCCCACCAGATGGCGGTAAGGTCGCGCGCGGCCAGCGCGGCGGCGATATAGGAGCCGATGCCCGGCAGCGCGATGGTGGTGTGGCCGACGCTGATCGCTTCGGCTGCTACCACGAAGAACCAGCCGCCCGACATCGACATCATCATGTTCCAGATCAGCTGCGGCATGGCGAACGGCACCTCGATCCGCCAGAAGCGCGCCCAGGCGTTCAGTCCGAACAGCCGGCCGGCTTCCTCCAGTTCCTCCGGCACGGTGCGCAGCGACTGATAGAAGCTGAACGCCATGTTCCACGCCTGGCTGGTGAAGATCGCGAACACGGCGGCCAGTTCCGCGCCGAGGATCCGCTGGTGTGCGATCGACAGGAAGAACACGACCGTGATCGAGATGAAGCCGAGGATCGGCACCGATTGCAGAATATCGAGCAGCGGGATGAGCAAAGCGCCGGCACGGGCGCTCTTCGCTGCCAGGGTGGCGTAGGTGAAGGTGAAAATCAGCGACAGGCCCATTGCGATCAGCATGCGCAACGCGGTCCGCATCGCGTACTCCGGCAGGTGCCCCGGCGACAGTGAGATGTGCCGATGCGCCAGCGAGGTCAGCGGCTGCCGGAGCAGTTCGCTCGCGTCGGCGACCACGACGATCAAGCCGAGCACCAGCAGCGCCGCCAGCACATCCCAGCGGCTCGGCAGGTAGCGCCGTGCGATGGAGATGGGCGGCAGGAACATCAATCACCTCGGGTTTCAGCCGCTTGGCGGCGGTCCGAGATGAAGCGGAAAGCCTCAGCCCAGGCCGGCCGGAAGCGGCAGGCGCGATCGACTGTGGTCGTCGCTGGTCATGGCTGAAATTCCTCGTCTGCGTCTAGCGGCGGCGCAGCCTCCGGAATGCTGTAATTCCGCGCGTCCGTCAACGGGTACGCCCGAATTTCGGAGCGTCTGCGCACAGCTGCAGTCCGGCTTGTGGATGGGCGGTTAACAACCCGAACGGTCAGGGCACGGAGCATGCCCGAATCACCAACCGAATCAATATCCGCCTTCGTTCTCAATACTAAATGCAGTTTGTCAAGCAATTGTCTCGCCAAATCTTGGGGGTAGGCGCAATTTGTTGCGAATCTGCCTTGTTCCTTGCGGACAAGGCAGGAGGATATCGCCTTATACGGACTTTCAGCATTGTTCCATTTTTCTCAGGGAGAAGATGCACATAGGCGCTTGACAGACATCCTACCTCGCACTATTGTGCACAAAACGGGAACTTAGAGAGAGTGTCATGGAGATGGAAACAAGAAACCAACGCGTCGCGGCCGCTTTGGAGAATCAGCTGGAGAGGTGCCAATCGGCGCTGGGAGATTGCATGAGCCACATCGACAAAAAAGGACATTGGGGCGAATGGGAACTCCGCAATATGCTGGGTTTGATGAAAATGAGCGCGCAGCTGGGCGCAGTCATCGGCCGGTTGGAACCCAGCTCGGCGACGAAAAATCGCGATTCGTGCAATTCAAATCCGCAATAAAAGTTGCGGGGAACCGCCGTGCCGTACACACGCGGAGCGCCAAGGGGCAACCAGCACGCCTTGAAGAACGGGCGCTTCACGCGCGAGTCGCTCGCCCGCCGCAAACGCGTGCACGAAACGCTCCGCTCCGCCCGCACCGCGATGAGGGCGGCCAAACTGCAACTGGCGCTTGTCCGCGCAACAGCCGCCAGCGAGCCGCACATGGACAAAAGTACGTAATTTCACTACATTTGACCCATGAACAAGATCGTCACCGCCTCTGAGGCGAACCGGAGCTTTTCGAAGCTCCTGAAAGACGTACGAAAGGGTCATCAGGTCGATGTGACAAGCCATGGCGAAGTGGTCGCACGCATTGTCCCCGTCATGACTGCCGAAGAGAAGGCACGGCGGGACGAGGCGTGGAAGGCACTCTTGACGCGCCTGAAAAAACAGCCCGCCCTGAATTCCGGACCATGGTCCCGCGAGGAGGGATATGAGTAAGCAACGAACGATCAGGTGACAGTTGCATGAACAAGATCATCACGGCATCGGAAGCCAACCGGGAATTCTCGAAAATGCTTCGCGAGGTGGGAAACAGTGGCGTCTCCTATACCATCACCGTCCACGGTACGCCTGTGGCCGATCTGATCCCGAGGGTTGACAAGGAAAGAATGGAGAAGGCGAAGCAGCAACTGCTCAGGCGCTTGCGAAAACAGCGGCCGTTGAATTCCGGGCCGTTTTCGCGCGACGAAGCATACGACGATGATCTATGAGAACTGCTCTGGATACCAACGTGCTGGCGTATGCCGAGGGCGTAAACGATAAGGAGCGCGAATTGCGCGCTATTCGGCTTACGAATGCGTTGCCATCCGATACGACTTTCGTGTCCGTGCAAGTGCTTGGCGAGCTGTACAATGTGCTTGTTCGAAGGGGCCTCGCCCGCTCCCGCGCGCGCGAAGCTTTGGCTCAATGGAGCAGCACGTTCATTCCGGTTCCAACCAGCCTCGAGCTGATGTTGCTGGCTGCGAGAGCGGCATCGGAACACCAGCTGAAAATCTGGGATGCGCTCGTTCTGGCGGCGGCCGAAGGGGCGGGCTGCAGCGTGCTCCTTTCCGAGGACTTTCAGGATGGATTTGTCTGGCAGGGCGTGACGGTATGCAATCCATTTGCCCGGAAACCGCATCCGTTGATCGCGGGCCTGGTGGGTCCATAGGTGGGTGATGGCTGATCGAAAGACGGCGAAAGATTGGGCGGCGCTGGCGCAGAAAGAATTGCGCGACAAGCCGCTGGATGCGCTCACCTGGCGCGCGCCGGAAGGCTTCGAGGTGAAGCCGCTCTACACCGCGGCCGATCTTGAGAATATCGAAGCCGATACGCTGCCCGGTCTCCCGCCGTTCACCCGCGGCGTGCGCGCCACCATGTATGCCGGCCGGCCGTGGACGATCCGCCAATATGCCGGCTTCTCGACCGCTGAGGAATCCAACGCCTTCTACCGGAAGAATCTCGCCGGCGGGCAGATGGGCCTGTCGGTGGCCTTCGATCTCGCCACCCACCGCGGCTACGACAGCGA
>DIZC01000121.1:2312-15390 GCA_002429315.1 Alphaproteobacteria bacterium UBA6038 | reverse complement strand
ACGTTCATGTGGCCGGGCATGCGCCCCGCCACCGGATGGATGGCGTAGGAGACCTTGACGCCCTCCGCCTTGAGCTTGTCCGCCATCTCGCGCACCGCGTGCTGCGCCTGCGCCACCGCCATGCCGTAGCCCGGCACGATGATGACCGAGCCCGCGTTCTTCATGATGAAGGCGGCGTCTTCCGCCGAGCCCTGCTTCACCGGCCGCGTCTCGGCCTTGCCGGCGGCCGCCACTTCGCCGCCGAAGCCGCCGGCGATCACCGAAATGAAGCTGCGATTCATGCCGGCGCACATGATGTAGGAGAGGATGGCGCCGGAGGAGCCGACCAGCGCGCCGGTGATGATCAGCGCGGTGTTCTCCAAGGTGAAGCCGATGCCGGCCGCCGCCCATCCCGAATAGGAATTCAGCATCGAGATCACCACCGGCATGTCCGCGCCGCCGATAGGGATGATGAGCGTAATGCCGAAGATGAAGGCGAGAATCGTGATCGCCCAGAACGCCCATACCGGCTGGTGCAGGGTGAACCACACGATGAGCGCGACAATGGCGATGGCGAGCGCCAGGTTGAGGACATGCCGCGCCGGCAACAAAATCGGCGCGCCGCTCATATTGCCGTTGAGCTTGGCGAAGGCGATGATGGAACCCGCGAAGGTGACGGCGCCGATGGCGACGCCCAGGCTCATCTCAATCAGCGACTGGGTGCGGATCGCACCTTCCGTGCCGATGCCATAGGCGGCCGGCGAATAGAAAGCCGCCGCCGCCACCAGCACCGCCGCAAGTCCGACAAGCGAATGGAAGGCCGCAACCAGCTGCGGCATCGCGGTCATGGCGATGCGCCGCGCGATCACTGCGCCGGCGCCGCCGCCGATGGCGATGGCGACGACGATCATGCCCCAGGTCAGCGCGTCGGTGACATGCGTGACCCACAGGGTGGTGGCGATGGCGAGCGCCATTCCGATCATGCCGTTGCGGTTGCCCGCGCGGCTCGTCACAGGTGAGGAGAGCCCGCGCAGCGCCAGAATGAACAGCACGCCCGAAACGAGATAGGCGAGCGCGGCGAGATCAGCTTGCACGGACGTGTCCCCTGTCGCTCATGGCTGCACCGCGCCGATCCAGTCCTGCGGCACGCTTTTGACGCGAAAACGGATCGCCTGATTGTCCGCACTTTCGATGTCCAACTGCATGTTCTTGAAGCGGATGGACTTGTCCGCGAGGTTGTAGGTGAGGTCCTGAAAGGAGGCCGGACGGGACAAATCGTTCGGGCTGTACTCGCGGTACGTGAGTCTCAGCGCGCCGGCGGCAACGCCGGAGTACAGCAGCTCGAAATTGGTGTAGCCGCGGCTGGAGTCGATAGCGTTCTTCTCAGCGCGGGTGGCGCGGAAATCCGCCGGATCGAGGCCGCTGACATCTGTCGTTATGCCGAGCCCGCTGCCGGACTTCGCAATGCGCCCGGACGGGTCGATCAAAAACGTCATCGGCACGACAGCGGAAGACGGGCCGAACGTGGTCAGCTCGTACGGATGCACTTTGACATCGACAACGTCATAGTCGGTGCCGTCCACCTTTACCCGGGCAGCGACGGCGTAGTCTCCAGGAATGACGACCATGCTGCTCAGGCCCACGCGCAAGGACACCGGTTGCCCGATGGACCATGTGTCCTGCCGGGCCTTCTGGTAATAGTCCTTCAGCGACACCATCGTTTCGCCAACCGGCACGGATTTCAGTTCACCAACCGCGAAGTTCTTCTGCACCACATGTTTCGGCGTCACGGCCGCCGGCGTCACCGGCGTCACGCTGGAGCAGGCGCTCAGGCATGCCGTCAGCAGCACGAGCAGGCTTCGAGAGCGCATGTCCTTCCCCCGTGGCATCTGCGCTATTTCTTCTCTTTCTTCCTGTACATGGCGAGCATGCGCTGCGTGACCAGAAAGCCGCCGAAGATGTTGACGCTCGCCAGAATGAGCGCGAAGAAGCCGAGGAGCTTGGAGGTCCAGGCAGCGCTGCCGATGGTTGCAACAGAAACTGCGATGAGCGCGCCGACGACGATCACCGAGGAGATGGCATTGGTAACACTCATCAGCGGCGTGTGCAGCGCGGGCGTCACGCTCCACACCACATAATAGCCGACGAAGATCGCCAGCACGAAAATCGACAGCCGGAAGACGAACGGATCGATCAGTTCCATGGCTACCCTTTCAGCGCCGGATGGACGATCTGGCCGTCGCGCGTAAGCCCCGCGCCTTTGACGATCTCGTCGTCCCAGTTGAGCGCCAGCGCGCCGGTCTTCTTGTCCACGATCAGGCTCACGAAATTGAACAGGTTGCGGGCGTAGAGGCTGGAGGAATCGACCGCCAGCCGCGACGGCAGGTTGGTATAGCCCATGATGGTGACCCCGTGCGCTTCCACCACCTCGTCGGCGCGCGTCAGTGGGCAATTGCCGCCCTGCTCCGCCGCCAGATCGACGATCACCGAGCCAGGCTTCATCGTCGCCACCATCTCTTCGGTGACAAGCACGGGCGCCTTGCGTCCTGGAATCAGGGCGGTGGTGATGACGATGTCCTGCTTCTTGATGTGCTCGGCCACGAGCGCCGCCTGCTTGGCCTGATATTCGGCCGACATCGGTTTCGCATAGCCCGCTGCCGTCTCCGCCTGCTTGAACTCGTCGTCAATCACCGCGACAAAACTGGCGCCCAGAGATTCGACCTGCTCCTTGGTGGCAGGTCGCACATCCGTCGCGGAGACAATGGCGCCCAGGCGCCGGGCCGTCGCGATCGCCTGCAGGCCTGCCACGCCTACGCCCATGATGAAAGCGCGCGCCGGAGCGATGGTGCCGGCCGCCGTCATCATCATCGGGAAGGCACGGCCGAACTGCGCCGCCGCATCGATCACGGCCTTGTAGCCGGCGAGGTTGGCCTGCGACGACAGCACGTCCATCGATTGCGCGCGGGAAATGCGCGGGATGAACTCCATGGCGAAGGCGTTCACGCCGTGTGCCGCCAGCGCGGCAATGGTGTCTTTCTCTGTGTACGGCGCGAGCAGCGCCACCAATATGGCGCCGGATTTCATCGCCGCGATTTCGTGGGCATCCGGCGGCCGGACCTTCAACACGATGTCGGCGTCCCGAAGCACGGTTGCCGATGCGTCGGCTATCGCGGCGCCGGCAGCCTTGTATTCATCATCGGAAATCCGAGCGCCGGCGCCGGCGCCTGACTCGATGACCACTTCAAGCCCGAGTCCGGTGAGCTTCTTCACCGTTTCCGGGGTGGCGGCGACGCGCGCTTCGCCCGCGCGGCGCTCCTTGAGGATGGCGAGTCTCATAAAGCGAGCGGGCTAATTGTGCGTGCGCCAGATCAGGAGGATGAGGAGCAGGACGATGGCGGCGATGATTTGCCACTTCATGAACTTCAGGAACCCGTGCCAGGTCCGCTCGTGCGCCTTCATATCGTCGAACGAATCGCGGTCGGCCCCGTGCCCCGTATGATCGGTCATCTAAATCCCCGGAAAACATCTGTTCGAAGCGGCCGGGACTATACCAAAGCCGCTCTTCGGGGCAACGGCGCAATGGCGGCAAGGCGTCAGCCGCGCCAATCCATCCAGGCGCCGTGGGGATGACACAGCGCCAGCGTCCGCACCTCCTTTCGGCCGTCGTGATAACGCCCGATGGTGAGCGGGTTCTCGCCCTGAAGCGTGCCTTCGAGCGCCAGCCGCCAGATGGGGCGGCGCAGACTGGCGGCCACCAGGAAATCATCGAGCGCCTCCCGCATCTCTTCCGAGAATTGATAGATGACCATGCTGTGGTACACGCATGCCGGCTGGTCTTCCGGAATCCCGGCGAACGCATTGGGCAGCAGCGCCAGCGCATCGCCGGCGCGAATCTCCGGCTTTTCGCGCGCATAGACCTCCAGCGCCTTCTCCAATCTCGCAAACCGCGCGACCTGGTCGGGCCAGACCAGAGCCTTTAGCCAGTCGCGCGCGTCCGGATTCGTCAGATCGACCGGATTCAGTTCCAGGCCGACACGGCTGGCGACGCGGGGCGCGCGGCCAACCGGCGGCGTTTTGTCTCCGCGCAGCTCGCATTCGACGATGAGCGGCGCATCGCGCGGTTCGGTGTAGAAGGATTCTCCCCCGCGTGCATAGCGCACGCCATATTTGTCCCAGATGAGATTGAGTCCGGCGCTGGGGCCGATTTCGATCAGGTTCAGCGGCTCTCCGGATTCCTTCGCCACGGTCCGGAAGCCGGCATGCAGCAGCGCCGAGCGTCCGACTTCGTTGGTGTTGGTGACGCCGGTGGCGACCAGCGGTGCCAGTTCGTCGCGGTAGCGCCAGAGGAAATCCCGGAAATCGGGGAACGGGTCTTCGCCTTCGACAGGCTTGCCGTTGAGATTGCGATAGAATCGCCTCAGGGGATGCTGCGCCCCGCGCAGCAGCAGGTAATGCACCGCGGCGAACAGCACATTTGCCGGCGGTTGCCCTTTTCTCACGCTGCCGGCGAACGCACGCAGTTCCGGATCGCCGCCCACGCCTTGCGACAGGCGCACATAAAGCGGCGCGCCGGAGCGTTCCGCCTCGCCGGCAAAAAAGTCCCAGTAGTCGAAGGATTTCTGCTCGCTCATGCGCCATCATCCTGAGCTTGCCATAATATCCGGCAGCGGCACGCCGGCCTGCTTGAACGCCGTGCGCTGGCGCGTGGCAAGCGTCTCTCTGTCGAAATCCACGATCTCCTGCTCGAACAGCTGGTGGAAATTCAAGCGTGCGCCAAGGCGAATGAGGGCGCCGCCCAGTCCGATAGCGGCGCGATCCATGAACACGAACTCGCGCGGTGGCCGCACGCCGCCAAGCTGTTTGAGCCTGGCATGCACGTCGTTCGCCTGGCGAAGCCCGTATTCGGCAGCCGGCACGCCGTCGTCCACCAGCCGTACGCGATCATCGAGCAGCGGCGTGAAGATGAACCGCGCCCACAGGTTGAGCGCATCCACCATGGCCGGCGTGAGCCGTTCGAAACCCCACGCGCGATAGGAGTTCGCGGCCATGGCGTCATCTTTCTTCTGCAGTGCGCGATAGAGCCCGATCACGCCCTCCACGAACGACGGCGCAAAGGTGCGCACGCAGCCGTAATCGAGAAGATTGATTCCGCCGTCGGCGCGCACCGTGTAGTTGCCGAGATGCGGATCGCCGTGGATCACGCCGTAATGCGCGAATGGCCGCCACCAGGCCTTGAACAGCGCGGCGGCCGCCTTGTTGCGCGCGCGCTGCGAGGCCTCCGTCATTTCGAGAATGGGGCGGCCCTCCAGCCACGTCATGGTGAGAAGCCGCTTGGTGGAGAGCGCCGCGATCGGCTGCGGCACCGCGATCTCAGGCGTATCGGCGAACATGATGCCGTAGAGCTGCATGTGCGCGGCCTCGCGCCGGTAATCGAGTTCTTCGGTCAGCCGCGCGGCGATCTCTTCGGCAATCTCGCGCGTGTCGATGGTCGGATCGAGCCCGCGCTGCAGCTTGAGCGCGCCCTTGAGCTGGCGCACATCGGATCGCACAGCCGCATCCATGCTGGGATATTGCAGCTTGCAGGCGAGCGACCGGCCGTCCTTCGCGACCGCACGATGCACCTGTCCCAGCGATGCCGCCGCGGCCGCTTCGCGATTGAAACGCCGGAATTTGTGTTCCCACTGTGCGCCCAGTTCGGCCTGCATGCGGCGGCGCACGAAGGCCGGGCCCATCGGCGGCGCGTTGGTCTGCAACGTCAACAGCGGGGCGGCGACGTCCGGCGGCATCAACCCTGGAAAAGTGGCCATGAACTGCGCGACCTTCATCACCGGACCGCGCAAATTTCCCAGCACGTTCGTCAGGTCGGCTGCATTCTCGGCGGTGATGAAGCCCGTGCCGTTCAGCGAACGCGCGGCGCCGCGCGCGGCCACGCCCGTCAATCCCGCCGACACCCGCGCGAACCGCGTCAGGCGCTGTGCAAAACTGTCCTCGCGATTGTCCATGAGAGACGCCGCTCACTCGGAGATTTCTTTACCTCGCGTTCACCACCGATAGCACGATTTCACGTTCACGCGCGCGTTTCTGCTATTCGCCGCGTCCCCATCTGTTGCAAAGCGGGACTTTAAACGTGACCTTTACCTTTCACGGGCGATCATCGGCGCAAAGGGAAAGGCGGCCGATGGCCAATCACATTCTGATCGTCGACGACGATCCCGTGCAGCGCCGCCTGCTCGAGACGGCGATCACGCGCGCCGGCATGGCTGTGGTGACGGCGCCCGGCGGCCAGCCCGCGCTCGACCTGCTGCAAGGCCCACGCGGCGATCAGATCGGACTGGTGCTGCTCGATCTCGTGATGCCGGACATGGACGGGCTCACGGTGCTTGCCAAAGTGCGCGTCAATCACGCCGAGCTGCCGGTGATCGTGTTGACCGCGAAGGGCGGCATCGATTCGGCGGTCGAAGCGATGCGTGCCGGCGCCAACGACTTCCTGGTGAAGCCGGCCAGCCCCGAGCGGATCACGGTTTCGATTCGCAACGCGCTGAAGATCGGCACGCTGTCGGGCGAAGTGACGCGCCTGAAGAAGAAGACCGAAAACCGCCTGGCCTTCGAAGACCTCATCGCCAGAAGCTCCGAAATGCGCCAGGTGATCCGGCTCGGCCAGCGCGCAGCGCAATCCAACATCCCCATTCTCATCGAGGGCGAATCTGGCGTCGGCAAGGAATTGGTGGCGCGCGCGATCCAGGGCTCGTCCGAGCGCAGCGGTAAGCCGTTCGTCACCGTGAATTGCGGCGCGATCCCCGAGAACCTCGTCGAATCCATTCTGTTCGGCCACGAGAGAGGCTCGTTCACCGGCGCCACCGACAAGCATCTGGGCAAGTTCCAGGAAGCCGATGGCGGCACGCTTTTCCTCGACGAGATCGGCGAGCTGCGCCTCGACATGCAGGTCAAGCTGTTGCGCGCGCTGCAGGAAGGCGAAATCGATCCGGTCGGATCGAAACGTCCGGCGAAGGTGGACGTGCGCATCGTCTCCGCCACCAATCGCGATCTCGCCGAGCTGACGCGCGAAGGCATGTTCCGCGAGGACCTGTATTACCGGCTCAATGTGTTCCCCATCTTCGTCCCGCCGCTACGGCAGCGGCGCGAGGACATTCCGGTGCTGGCGCGGCATTTCATCGCCCGTTTCGCGGCGGAGGAGAACAAGCCGGTCGCGGGGCTAACGCCGGAAGCGTCCGAGCTCATCGAAGGCTTTGGCTGGCCGGGCAATGTGCGCCAGCTGGAGAACACGATTTTCCGCGCCGTGGTGCTGTGCGACGCCGACATGCTCGACGTGTGCGACTTCCCGCAGATCGCCGCAGCGATGGGCGTCGATGCCAATGTCCGGCGTCCGACGCCGCTCGTGCCGGCCCGCCTCGCAATGCCCTCTCTGCCGGGACGGCCGATGGCCGCGCCGCCATCGCCTTACGTCATGTCGGCGACCGACATGGCGGGCCACATGCGCCGGCTGGAAGAGATCGAAACCGAAGTGATCCGCATGGCCATCTCGCGCTACGACGGGCACATGTCGGAAGTGGCGCGCCGTCTCGGCATCGGCCGCTCGACGCTGTACCGCAAGCTCAAGGATCTTGGGCTTGAACAGCACATGGCGGGCGACGAACAGCAGCCCGAAGAACAGATCCAGGCGGCAAGCTGACGCCACTGGGTCATCACCCGCGTCATGCGGGCGACCCCATTTCTTCAAGCATTAGATCACCCGGACAAGTCGGGTGATGACGATGTGCTGGATGGGCTAGCGCATCCCGAGCGCGTCCATGTACAGATCGAGGATGGCTTCGCGCTCCTGGAAGTCGGCACGGTCGAGCTTCCTGAGCCGCACGACCTGCCGCATGATCTTGGTGTCGAACCCGGAGCCCTTCGCTTCGGAGTAGATTTCGCGGATGTCGCCCGCGAGCGCCGCCTTTTCCTCCTCGAGCCGTTCGACGCGCTCGATGAACGACCTCAGATGGTCGACGGCAAACCCCGCCTTGGAGGTTGTCTTCTCCACCACGCCCACAGCCGACATTCAAAATCTCCGCGCATCGTCACCCAAGGCCCGGACGGGCCGAACACGACCATATGAGCGTCGCGCTTGCGGGCGCAACGCACCGCGTTGCGATTAGCTGTGAGTCTTTTGCGAGCGCTCGAATGCCGCCTGCTGCTCCGGCGTCGCGTCTTTTTGGTACCGCTGCTTCCATTCGCCTTGCGGCATGCCGTAGACGCGCGCGCGTGCTTCTTCCTTGCTCACCTCGATTCCCTTCTGGGCGGCCGCCTCGCGATACCAATCGCCCAGGCAATTGCGACAGAATCCCGCAGTGATCATCATGTCGATGTTCTGAACGTCCGTCCGCTGCCGCAAATGCGCGACGAGCCGCCGGAACACGGCCGCTTCCAATTCGCTCTGTGTGCGCTCGTCCATCGGTGGGACTCCGGGCTGGTCTCGTTTCGCCGCGCATGATACGCCGCTGTGCAATTCGAAGCGCAACAGGCCGCCAGGATGCGGCGGCGCGTCCTAGAGGCTCGCAGGAACCTCGGGCGCGCGCAACGGGTTTTGGAGAGCATGCGGCGCGGACGCAAGACCAAGATCGTGGCCACGCTCGGGCCCGCTTCCTCTGCGCCCGAAACCATGAAGGCGCTGTTCGATGCGGGCGCAGACGTGTTCCGCATCAATATGAGCCACAACACCCCGGAATCGCTGAAGGACGCACACGGACGTGTGCGCGCCCTGGAGCGCGAGGTGGGCCGGCCGATCGGCGTGCTGGTCGATCTGCAGGGACCAAAAATCCGGCTGGGAAAGCTGCCGGGCGGCAGCATCGAGCTGAAGGAAGGCGATCGCGTTCGGCTGGCCCGCGAGGACGCTTCCGACGATCCGGCGGTGCTGCCGATTCCGCATGGCGAAGTGTTCGCGGCACTCAAGCAACGGCACTGCCTGTTGATCGACGATGGCAAGGTGCGGCTGCGCACCTGGGCCTCGAAGCCGGATTCCGCGGAAGCGGTGGTGGAGCTCGGCGGCGTGGTGAAAGACCGCAAAGGCATCAATCTGCCAGATACGCTGCTCCCGCTCTCCGCGATGACGGAGAAAGACCGGCGCGATCTGCACGCCGCGCTGGACCTCGGCGTGGACTGGGTGGCGCTGTCGTTCGTGCAGCGGCCCGACGACGTGGCCGAGCTGCGCAAGCTGACCGCCGGCCGCGCCGCCATCCTGGCCAAGATCGAGAAGCCGAAGGCGCTCGAGTGGCTGGCGGAAATTCTGGATCTATCGGATGCCCTGATGGTGGCGCGCGGCGATCTTGGCGTGGAGCTGCCGATCGAAACGGTGCCCGGACGGCAGAAGGAGATCACGCGTGCGGCGCGGCGCGTCGGCAAGCCGGTGATCGTGGCGACCCAGATGCTGGAATCGATGATCGAGGCGCCCTCGCCTACCCGCGCCGAAGTGTCCGACGTGGCAACCGCGGTGTTCGACGGCGCCGACGCGGTGATGCTGTCCGCAGAAACCGCAACCGGCAAGCATCCGGTCGAAGCCGTCGCTATGATGGACAAGATCGCCGCGGCGGCTGAAAGCGACCCGCTGTATCAATCGCTGATCGACGCCACACGGCCGCCGCCGGAGGAAACCACGGCGGACGCCATTATGGATGCCGTGCATCAGGTGACGCATACCGTTCATGCGCGCGCCATCGTGAGCTGGACGAAATCGGGCTCGACCGGATTGCGCGCCTCGCGCGAGCGCCCCGAAGCGCCGATCATCGCGCTCACGCCGCTGATCGAAACCGCCCGGCGGCTGTCGGTGGCGTGGGGGTTGCACTGCGTGCTGACGGAGGACGCGCACGACCTCGACGACGTGGTCGAGCGCGCCGCCGAAATGGCCTACAGCGAGGGCTTCGCCAGGCCCGGCGAGCGCATCGTGATCACCGCCGGGGTGCCGCTCGGCACCTCGGGCTCAACCAACCTGCTGCGCGTCGCCTTCGTGGGCGGAAAGTAGGTCGGTCAACCGGCACGCTCGCTAGCTGCGTTCAACGAGCCATTCAGCTGATCGTTGCGCCGTCGGCACGGGCGCTCATGCATCGCCAGCGCGCTGCCTGGTCCCGAAAGTAGAGGGAGCCGGGGCCCGGGAGGGGCGTGTACGGGCCCCGGCTCGCATCCGCGCGCGCGGACGATCTTATTTGACGGTGATCGTCGCCATCATCTTCGGGTGGATGGAACAGACGTATTTGTAAGTGCCGGGCTTGCTGAACCTGAACGTGTAGGTGTCATTCTGATCGAGCGCTCCGGAGCGGAAGAGGCCGTCCGCACTCACAACCGTATGAGGTTCGCCATCGAGGTTCTTCCAGGTCACCGTTGTCCCGGCCAGGACGGTCATCGCCATGGGAGCGAAGTCGAAATTCTTCATCACAACCATGTTCCCGCCGTCGGCGAGAGCGGGAGCAACCATGAGCAGCAGACCGAGCATCGGAATCGTGCGTGCAAGCACTTTGGAACGCATCAGGGAAGTCCTTCTCAATGTGTCGTCAGGCGATGGTGGAGTCGGTGAGCGAAAGAGGGCCGCTCTTGCGCGCGAGCGCGATCGTTGTGACGCCGAGCATTTTCGGAAGCTGATCGGCGGGCACTTTCAGCGGACCGGGCCCCGGCCCATTGCCGGCCGTCGGCTGCGGATATGCCGTGGAGCGCGCGGTGTGAAAGGTGATGTTGCCCTCCACCTTCTGCACGATCTGGTGAATGTGGCCGTTCAATACAGTCACCGAGCCGAAGCGCCTCAGCAGCGCGGCGATCTGATCGCCCTCTGCCGTGCCCCAGCCCCAAGGCTCATAGATGGTCCAGAGAGGCATGTGCGCGAAGACAACGATGGGTTGGCTGGCGGAGCGGCCGGATAGATCGGTCTTCAGCCAGGCGAGTTGATCGTCGCCGAGCGCACCCAAGCCGCCCGGCTTGAACGACATCACATTCACCAGCGCGATGAAATGGACGCCACTGGCATCGAAGCTGTAGTACCCTCTGTTGTTCGAGACCTTTCCGTACCGCTTGAAGAACTCCGTCCCTGGCCCGTCGGTCACATCGTGCTCGCCCGGCACGGCATGGATTTCGCTCACGCGCAGACGCGCAAGCAGTTGCTGCGCATTGTCGAACTCCTCGGCCTTCGATAGATGCGTGATGTCGCCGGTGTGAATGGCGAACGCCGGCCGTTGGAAGAGCCCATTCGCCAGATCGATGCTCTGGTTGAGCGTGCCGATCACGTCGGGATTGGCGTCCTTGCTGAAGCCGATATGCGTGTCGCTGATTTGAAGAAAAAGCGGAGTGCCTAGGTGCTTCCTTGTCGCGGCTTCGGCGAGGTCCAACGCACCGAATACCCCGCCGGAAAGGGTGAAGAGCGTGCCGGCTCCCACGCCTAGGCATTTCAGTGCTCCTCGCCGGGAAGGATGATCGTCCATTTCTCGCCCTCGGTTTTTGAACTTCGAGGTGCCAGACCGGCCGAGAAGAAGATTTATTCCCGCTCGCTGCGCACCAGCCGGACGAATCTGTTCAACTCGGCGCGTTCCATGTCGCTGACTGCCGCGAAATCAAGATCGCCACTTTTCCAGAATACCGCGTGGTAGCCGTGGGTCGTGCTTTGGCCCGGCAACCGTGACGCACGATCCGCCCATGAGAAGAGGTCGAGCTCGTGCCTGCCGTGGCGGTAAACGACGACGGCGGCAGGCGAGTTCGCGATCTCATCCACCCGGCCGCCGACCAGGCTGAAGCCCTGTGCCGCGAAATCGGCCACGGGTGGAGACACCGGTACGTGTCCGGCAAACCAGGGCTTCACGGTATGATGATTGCTTGAAGCGACCTGTATCGTCTGTCCGCTCATCAGGGCACGCACGTGGGCGTCGGCAACGGAGTCGGCGATGGTGCGCGCCGAAGGCGGAAGGATCGTCAGGAACGCGAGAGCGGCGGCCAAGGCGGAAACGCCAGCACCGCCGGCAGCGCCAAGCCAGAAGCTGCGGCGTGCCCGATTGAAGCTGACAACATTCGCCACAGCGTCCTCGGCATCAAGCGCCGCGCCGATCCGGCTGCCCAAGCGCTCCGGCGCCCGATGACGTACAGCTTCGCGTCGCACCCAATCGCTCAGGCCTGCGGCATCTGCGCTGAACGTCCGGCACTCGGCACAATTTTCCAAGTGACGCTCCGCTTCGGAGGCGGCTTCTTCGTCCAGCTCGCCGTCCAGATGAGCCTGCGTGCGCAGCATTTCGGGGCAGCTCATACGCGCTCCTCCGCGGTCCATTTTTCCCTGAGCATGGCGCGGGCCCGCGCCAGCCGCGACATCACGGTTCCGACCGGAACGCGCGTGACTTCCGCTATTTCGCGATAACTCATGTCTTCGATCTCGCGCAGGATCAGCGCTTCACGGAATTCGCTTGGCAGGCGCGCGATTACGTCATTCAATCTCCGGCTCTGGCTCGCCTGCATGGCGACCTCTTCGGGGTCCGCTCCGTCGGCGACCAGGGCTGCGGTCTCCTCATTCGGCAGAGGGATATGCGCGCGCCTTCTCATGTCGGCGCCGATGTTGCGCGAGCAGTTGCGCACGATCGCGAGCAGCCAAGGCTTGATTTCGTCGCCCCGGAAGCCGTCGAAAGCCCGACACGCACGCAGCATCGCCTCCTGAACAATGTCTTCCGCGTCGGCCGGCGAGCGCGAGAGCCATCGGGCAAGATTGTAGGCCGCGTCCAGATGCGGCATGGCTTGCGCCTCGAATCTGCGGCGCCGGTCGTCCATGTAATGTGCAGACCTTCGATCCGAACGTTTTATTCCGAGACCGGCACCGTCCTTTGCGCGGACAATCCGGGCGCCTCCCGAACATTGCCGACTTTGCGCCTCCGGAACAGTGGCGGCTCTGGAACCTGTGACAAAAAGGGCCAGTTGAGCCGCTCAGAAATGGAATCCCCGCGCGACGCCACCCGGCGATGATGTCGCCGCGCGCGGCGGAAATGGCCTACAGCGGAGGTTTCGCCAAGCCCGGCGAGCGCATCGTGATCACCGCCGGGGTGCCGCTCGGCACCTCGGGCTCGACCAACCTGCTGCGCGTCGCCTT
>DIZC01000121.1:631-2217 GCA_002429315.1 Alphaproteobacteria bacterium UBA6038 | reverse complement strand
AACCTGCTGCGCGTCGCCTTCGTCGGCGGAAATAGGGTCAAGAGGTTAACTCACAACCGGGGAGTTTTGAGTCTGCCGTCACTCGCACCTTGCGGAAAGTGGCGGGGCCAAAGACCCTCAGGGCATCACCGCCGACTGTGTGCAGATCCCAGGTAGACGCATTCATCGAGATCGTTGCGTACTCGCCGCTTAAGTGCACTGGCTTATCGGCGATTGCTTCCGTCACCATCGAGAGGCGATCGCTCGAAAGTGTCCAATGCCCAGATTCAGTGTGATCCCTCGATCCACCCATGGAAAAGCACTCCCGGAATTCGGTTCTGAAGGAACCATCAGCCTCCAAATACTCGATCACAAAAATTCTGCCATGGGGATAGTGGTCTTCGCTGTACCAGTGGCCCACCGCCGCATCAGAAGTGACGGAAGCCAACGCGCACCCAAACGAAGAGAACCCAAGAAACGAGACTGCAGTAATCACCAGCCTCACAAACTTTCACCCTCCACTTCATGTTCGAGGGCGCGGACCTTGCGCGCGAGATCGTCAAAATGCGGATCGAGCGCGAGCGCCTTGCGATAAAGTTTCAGCGCGCCAGGCTTGTCGCCATATTCCTCTACCTTGCCCGCGAGCTCTGCGATCGCTTCGAACTGGCGCGGGTTGAGCGTCACTGCTTTCTCCAGACAGAACATGGCGCCCTGATCGTCGCCGGCCGCCGCTTGCATGATGCCGCGCTGGTGCCAGGCTTCGGCGAAGTCCGGTTCGATCTCGGTGATTGAGGCAATGAGCTTCTTCGCCGTGTCGGTGTCGCCGGCCTGAAGCGCCGCGGCCGCGCGGGTCATCAACAGGTCGACGGTCGGACTGCCGGAGCGCAGGAACGCCGCCATGATCTTGTCTTCGATGGCTTTGGCGTCCTCGTCGTTGTCGGTTTGGGCAAGCGCCGAGAACAGCGCATCGATTTCCCCGGGGGTGGGGCGGTGCGCCGGCGACTTCGGCGCGACGGCGGCGGGCGAGATGCGACCTGCGCCGCTGAGCGCCAAAGCCACGCAAACTGCGACTATCACATCTCGTATGCGGAAGGGGTGCGAAGCAGTTGTTTTTCGTGTTTCTGCAGATTTCATGCGTCACCTGATCTGTTCTGCACCGCGAGCGCCTGCGGCACCGGCCCACCCTCTCCCCAGTCGAGCAACTCGGCGATGTGCACGATGGGCGGTGCATCCGGCCCGCTCAAGTGCTGCAGGCAGCCGATGTTCGATGTGGCGATCACATCGGGGTGCAGGACGCGGATATTTTCGAGCTTGCGCTCGCGCAGTGCGTTCGCGATCTCCGGCTGAAGGATGCTGTAGCTGCCGGCGGAACCGCAGCAGAGGTGGCCTTCGGGAATGTTCACCGCCTCGAACCCGGCGGCGCGCAGCGCCTCGCCGCCATCGTCCCCGCGCAACCCATGCTGCAATGAACACGGCACCTGCAGCGCAACACGCAATCTGGAATTCCACCCTCCCCTTGAGGGAGGGTCGAAAAATCCGGAGCGCAGCGAAGGATTTTTCGGGGAGGGGTCGCTTACACCATCTGCAGCATGACCCCTCCCCGAAAT
>DIZC01000121.1:0-319 GCA_002429315.1 Alphaproteobacteria bacterium UBA6038 | reverse complement strand
GTGCCAACCCGGATCGCCGCGGAAGAGGTGCGGGTAGTCGGAGATGTGGGCGGCGCAGCCGGTGGCGGTGATGAGGATGCCGTCGAAGGTGCTTGAACCGCCGGCGCGCTCGAACGTTTCGATGGCGCGCTTGGCCCAGGCCTTGGCTTCGTCTTCTCGGCCGAGGTGAAAAGGGAGCGCGCCACAGCATCCGGCACCGGGCAGCGGCTCCGGCGAAATGCCGTGGCGGGCGAGCAGGCGCGCGGCGGCAGCATCGATCTCCGGCGCGATCACCTGCTGCACGCAGCCCGGCAGCAGGGCAATGCGGCGTGAGGCTGTC
>DIZC01000006.1:18175-40670 GCA_002429315.1 Alphaproteobacteria bacterium UBA6038 | reverse complement strand
TCGCGCTGGCCGCGGCCGATGGGAATGAGCGAATCGATGGCCTTGAGGCCCGTCTGCATCGGCTCGTTCACGCTCTTGCGCGGAATGATGCCGGGTGCCTTCACGTCCACGCGGCGGCGCTCAGCGACATCGGTGAGCGCGCCCTTGCCGTCGATGGGATTGCCGAGCGCGTCCACCACGCGGCCGAGCAGGCCCTTGCCGACCGGTGTGTCGACTATGGCGCCGGTGCGCTTGACGGTGTCGCCTTCCTTGATGGTGGAGTCGTTGCCGAAGATCACCACGCCGACATTGTCGTTCTCGAGGTTCAGCGCCATGCCCTTGATGGCGCCGGGAAATTCGACCATCTCGCCGGCCTGCACATTGTCGAGGCCGTAGACGCGGGCGATGCCGTCGCCGACGCTAAGCACCTGGCCGACCTCGGAGACTTCCGCTTCGGCGCCGAAGTTCTGGATCTCGCGCTTCAGGATGGCGGAGATTTCGGCGGGCTGGATGTTCATGGTCTTACGTCCTTTGTTTCGTGCCGCTCCTGAACGAGCGCCGATTCGAATTCTTGCGCCTAGGCGCCGCGCATCGCGGCGCGGAAGCCGTTGAGCTTCGTACGCAAACTGGAATCGATCATCTGCGAGCCGACCTGCACAATAAGGCCGCCCAGCAGCGAAGGATCGACGCGGCTATCGAGCTTCACCTCTTTCGACAGCTTCGACCTGAGGATCGATTTCAGCTCCGCAGTCTCGTCGTCGGACAGCGCGCGTGCGCTGGTCACCTGTGCGGACATCTCGCCCTTCTGCTTCGCCACCAGCGCGCCATAGGCGCGAATGATGTCGGGCAGCGCGAACAGGCGCCGCTTGGACGCGAGCAGCAGAATGAAGCGGCGGGTGAGTGAGGCAGCCTCCATCCGGTGCAACACGCCATTCATGCCGGCGGCCTGCTCCTCGCGCGAGAACACTGGCGCCCGGATGAGACGCGTGAGCTCCGGGTTTTCGGCCATCAGCTGCTTCAGCGTGGCGAAATCGCCCGCCACCGCCTCGACCGCGCGCTCTTCCTGCGCCAGCTCGAAAACCGCCAGTGCGTAGCGCCCCGCCAGACCTGCTTCGTGCGCGTGTTCCGCCGCCACCCGTGCCTCGTCTTTCGCACGGGCGAGGCCGCCTTCGAAAAGAGGCGCTGGCTCTCGGCCGGGCGAGTGCTAAACCGTTGATTGAGCGAAGAATTTCACTCGCGCGCGCGACTCTTAATGGCCGCGCGCGGGCCGTGTAGCATGAGGCCGGGTGCGGCGCAATAATCTGTCACCCGCCCGAGTGTCGCGGCGGGGCCTCCGAACCCGTGGCGATTTTGCCGCGGGAACATGGTGGACATAGAATGCCTCCGAAAAACGTCGTTTAGGAGCATCGGAGGAGGGGCATATGCGGAAGTTCATCATTGGTGCGGCTCTGATAGCGGCTGTGGCGTCTGTTCCGGCGATGGCCGCGCTGTCGGTTGGGGCGAAGGCGCCGGATTTCACCACCAAGGCCGCACTCGGCGGCAAGGAGTTCACCTTCTCGCTGGCGGCCACGCTCAAGAAAGGGCCGGTGGTGCTCTACTTCTTTCCGGCCGCCTTCACACCAGGCTGCACCCAGGAGGCGCACGACTTCGCCGAGGCCACCGAGAAATTCACGGCGATGGGCGCGACGGTGATCGGCGTCACCGCCGGCAATGCCAGTCGCGTGACCGAGTTCTCGTCTGTCGAGTGCCGCAACAAGTTCGCGGTTGCCGCTGATCCCGACCAGAAGGTGATCAAGCAGTACGATGCGGTCCTGAAGCAGAAGCCGGAATGGTCCGACCGCACATCCTATGTCATCGCGCCGGACGGTACGATCCTGCTGACTTACACCAACCTCGATCCCAGCCAGCATGTCGCGCGCAGCATGGCCGCGGTAAAGGCCTGGCGCGACCAGCACAAATAGGCGGCTTCATTCGCGGCCGATCGCGGCCGCCTGACCGTGGCGCCCACGAAGGCAAGCACATCTTCTTCTGTTTCGGGCACCCTCGAAACGGACTCCCGCGCAGTAGCGACGCCATCCCGCCGGGGCGCGAGACTACGGGCCCCGGGATATAGACGGCAACGGCAATCGGAAATGCCTTGCGCCAGAAGAATCGGCGGCTGTGCACGTGTCTTTGGTGCTGGCTCGCGGATATTCTCGACAACGAACCGATGCCCGCCACCTCACGCTTCGACATGCGCAGGGCGAATTGAAACAGGCCGGCGCGGCGTGTGCGCGCGGTGGAGAGCCGCCTGTTCCACCAATTCGGCCGCGCGGGCGACCCCGTCTTCCTGCCGAATTCGAGTTCCTAAGCCTTCCGCCGCCTCGCGCAAGGTGCGTGAGGTCAGAGTCAGATCGATGGCCTTCGCCAATTCGTCCGCCGACAGCCGCTTGATCGGCAGCGGTTTCGCCGTCGCGCCGATGCGTTCAAGCCACCGTCCCCAGAACGGTTGATCGCTGAAGAACGGGATCACGACGGAGGGCCGGCCGGCGCGCAGCGCCGCGGCCGAGGTGCCGGCGCCGCCGTGATGGACGATGCTCGCCATGCGCGGAAACAGCCAATCGTGCGGCATGTCGTTCGTTGCATCAATGCAGTTCGATATCCTCTGCGGCTGAAGGCCCGCCCAGCCGGCGCTGATCACGGCGCGGCAGTCGACGCGCTCGACCGCGGTGACTATGGCGTCCAGCGCAACATCGGGATTCTTCATCGTCATGCTGCCGAATCCGGCATAGACGGCCGGCGTGCCGTCCCGCAAGAACGCCTCCAGTTGTGCCGGCGGCTGCCAGTCCGCAGATCGATCGAGAAACCAGTAGCCGGTCAGTTCGGCGCGGCCGCGCCACTCGGGCGGCGTGGGAACCACTGACGGGCTCACCGCAATCAGGACCGGAGCGACGCCCCGCAACAACGGCCAGGGCGCGGTGAAGGAACTGCCACAGCAGCTCGAACGCCAGCACGTGTTCGAGGCGGTTCACCCATCCCGGAAGATCCGTTCTCACCGCTGGAAAGGCGGGACTGGGCAACAGCGCCGTCGGTATGACGGGCAGGAGAAAGCCGATAGCGAGTGGGACATCCGAAGCTTCTGCCAGCACGGCGGCGCCGAAGCTTCCGGCGCCGATGCCGACGATGAGATCGGCGCCTCGCGCGAAATCCCGCAGTTGCGCCGCCCACTGAGAGGAGACTTGCCGGTAGCCGGCAATCAGATCGCGAAGCACCGCGACGGGGTTTTGGTCCCCGTCGATGATTTCGCCCACCATTTGGCGCATATCGCCGTCGAGCCCGCAGAATTCGACGCCGCGCTGCTCGGCCAGCGGCGCGAATTCACGCGGCACAATCAGCCGCACCTTGTGACCGCGCGCGGCAAGCCCCGACGCGAGCGCCGTCGGTGGCTGAACGTCTCCGCGGGAACCGGCAGCAATGACGGCAATGTCCATCTAGGCTGTCCTCGCGGCCGGGCGCCCGTCCGCTGGCAATTTCAGAATACCCCAGACTGCAGGGTCAAAAGATGCACAGTTTGTAATCAAAGGGCGTGCGTTACAGCCGGGCCGGACGCTGCCCGGCCGGCAGACGTCCGCTTGGGTTCTGCGGCGCGGTCGAACTTCGCCTGCGCTTCTTCGATCCGGCTGCGATTCTTTCGCGCCCAATCGCCCAATGCCGAAACGGGCACCAGCAACGAGCGGCCAAGCGCCGTCAGCGCATAATCGACACGCGGCGGAACTGTCGGAAAGACGGTCCGTGTGATGAGGCCGTCCCGCTCCAGCCCCCGCAGGGTCAAGGTCAGCATCCGCTGAGAAATGCCGCCGATCTCGCGCTTCAATGCGTTAAAGCGGATCGGACCGTTGCCAAGGCGGGATACGATCAACACCGACCATTTATCGCCGATACGCGCCAGCACCGCGCTCACCGCCCGGCAGTCTTCGGTTACATGAGGGTTACTGCGTGTCATAGATGTGCCTTCTTGTGCGTTTGCTGACCGGTCGCCAGCTTAGCTCCAGTCACCAATGTAGTGCGAGTTACTCTTCGTAACCATAGCCAAGGAGACCGTCATGGCCCCGCGCCTTCACACCGTCATCGCCAGCACGCGACCGACCAGAATCGGTCCTTCCGTCGCCAAGTGGTTCCATGATTTCGCCAGCCAGCACGGCAAATTCGATGCCCATCTGGTTGACCTAGCGGAATTCAACCTGCCGGTGCTGGATGAGCCGGAACACCCGGCCCGCAGGCAATACCAGCACGAGCATACCAAGCGCTGGAGCGCGAGCGTGAACGCGGCGGACGCATTCGTGTTCGTCACGCCCGAATACAACTTCGGACCGCCGCCGTCGCTGCTGAACGCGCTCGACTACCTGTTCTGGGAATGGCAGTACAAGGCCGTCGGGTTCGTTGGTTATGGCGGGATTTCCGGCGGCGGGCGTTCGACGCATGCGATCAAGCCGACGGTTGCGACACTGAAGATGATGCCGATCCCGGAAAACGTCTGGCTGCCGAATGTGTTTCAGCAGATCAAGGATGGCGTGTTCACCGCAAACGAATTCAATGAGCAGGGCGCCGCCGCTCTGCTCAACGAGCTGATCAAATGGACCGATGCATTGGCCGCCTTGCGCGAGCAGGCGCGCGCCGCGCTGAAGTAGCGGCTCTTGACGCTCTCCGCGTCAGCCGCCACAAGCCCGCGCCATGATCGAATTGACGCAGGAGTTCGGGTTCGATGCGGCGCATTTTCTCGGGAGCGGCGCGCCCGAGAACACGCGTCTGCACGGCCACTCCTTCTACGTTGAAGTGACCTTGCGCGGCGAACCCGATGAGCGCACGGGATTTCTCCGCGATCTTGGCGAGGTGAAGGTGGTTCTGGACAGGCTGCGCGAAGAGCTCGACCATCGCTTGCTCAACGAGATCGATGGGCTGGGTACACCGACCCTAGAGCATCTTGCGCGCTACATCTTCCGCCGCGCGAAGTCATCGCTTCCCGAAGTGACGCGGGTAAAGATCCGCCGCCCCTCCTATGGCCAGAGCTGCGTGTATGAAGACTAAGGCACGTCAACTCGGCCGCCCCGTGCGTCTGCCGCGCTCTCCGGATGAGGCGCAACTCGATGCTTTGCCCAACCCGCACCCCGATACCAATTATCTCGTGCGGTTCACCGCGCCCGAGTTCACCTGCCTGTGTCCGATCACCGGTCAGCCGGACTTCGCGCATTTTGTCATCGACTACGCGCCCGCGAAGTCGATCCTGGAATCGAAATCGCTGAAGCTGTTTCTCGCGAGCTTTCGCAACCACGGCGCGTTTCACGAGGATTGCACGGTGCTGATCGGCAAACGCATCGTGAAGGCGATCAAACCGAAATTCCTGCGCATCGCAGGCTTCTGGTATCCCCGCGGCGGCATCCCCATCGACGTGTTCTGGCAAACCGGAAAACTGCCGGCAGGGGTTGCGCTGCCCGATCCCGGCATCTCCCCCTACCGCGCCAAGATCGCTCGCGTTAATCCATAAGCGCTGATGGCGGCCCAGAACCCTTCCATCACCGCGGCGGCGGTGTTCCACGCCCACCAGAGCGAAAACAGAATCAGCGCGGCTCCAATCAGATTGAGCAGCGAATAGGCGAGGTCGGTGTTCAGGAGGATGCCGCGCAGGTTGGCGAAATAGGCGACGACGATCACAATCGATCCGAAGATGCCCAGGGCATCGGGCAAAGTCATCGCCGCTTTGCACCGAGCTTCGCGCATTCGGCGTGGCGGAAGCATTCCACGGCGTGATCATTCACCATGCCAACGGCTTGCGCGAAGGCATACACGATCACCGGGCCCACGAACTTGAAGCCGCGGCTCTTCAGATCCTTGGACAGCGCCTCGCTCATCGGCGTTTTCGCGAATGCCGCTTCGCCCTCGCGCCGCGTGTTCACCACCATGCGCCCATTCACGTGTTTCCAGATGAAGTCCGTGAAGCCGCCCGGCTCCTTTTCCTGGATAGCAAGCCAGGCACGCGCGCCGTTGATCGCCGCCTCGATTTTTGCCCGGCTGCGAATAATCCCCTCGTTCTTCAACAGCCGGGCAACATCGCGCTTGCCGTAGCGGGCGATCTTCTGCGGATCGAAGCCATCGAAGGCGCGGCGGAAATTCTCCCGCTTGCGCAAGATGGTTATCCACGAGAGCCCGGCCTGGAATCCATCCAGCACGAGCTTCTCGTAAAGCGCGCGCGGATCGCATTCCGGCATGCCCCACTCCTCGTCGTGGTACGCAACATACAGCGGATCGCTGCCGGGCCAGGTGCAGCGGATGCGCGGCTTCACCGCCGCGTTTTCCGTTTCGCTTTCCGCGCCGGCTTCGCCTTTGCCTTGCGCGCCGATTTCTTCGCCGCCGACCGCACCGCCGCTTTCGCCGGCTCGATCAGCATGGCTTCCACCTTGTTGCCGTCCAGATCGTAGATGAACGCGCCGTAGTAGGACGGCCCGTAGTCCGGCCGCGGACCCGGCTCGCCGTTGTTGCTCCCACCCGCCTTCAGCGCTGCGGCGTGAAACTTGCTCACCGCCTGCCTGGATTTCGCCAGGAAGGCGACGTGCACACCGTTGCCGGAACTCGGAGGCTGCTGATTGTGCGGGCGGCCGATCCAGAATTCCGGCCGCTCGCGGCTTTCGCCATAGGCGATCGCGTCGGGCAGGAACTCCATCACGCGCGAGTAGCCGAGCGTCTTCAGAACGGGATCGTAGAATTTCGCGGCGCGCTCCACGTCGTGCACGCCTACGGACACATGATGCAGCATCGAAAATCTCCTCATCGGGAATGCGGGCGACTCTGGCGGCCCTGCATGGCGCGTCAAGGGTCTTCGCCGCTCATGAGCCATGCGGGTTTGACGATGCGAATGTCCTGCTCGCCGGCACGCGCGGCGCCCGCCTCCGGCCAACGGTCCAGACGAGTCAAGGCAAATCCGCGGGCGCCATAGGTCGAGGTGATTTCGCCCGCGGCGCTGTCGCCGGACCGTATTTCGGTGCCCCGCGGCGGTAGGTCGCCACTCTCCGTCGCGACGAGCAACAGCCGCTTGCGCGCCGTGCCGCGGTGTTTCATCCGGGCAGTCAGCTCCTGGCCGATGTAGCAGCCTTTGGAGAATGAAATAGCGTGAAGCTCTTCCAGGCCGGCATCCAGCGCAAACATTTTGTCCGAGCCGAAATCCCGCCCTTCCGGCACCCCTAGATCGAGCCGGCGGGAAAGATACCCGCTCTCGTCTTTCGCTGCCGAAGGATCTCGCGCCCCAACCGATCGGTGGCCCAATTCGCGCAAACGGGGATCCCCAAGACCTGCTGTCTCGTCGGACGCGCTCCAGAAAACCGCCAGATCGGTCCGCAGCGAAACGTCAACCCGGCTGCGCAGCCGATACATGCTCAGTCGCTTCATCAGCGCGTCGGCCGAAGTCCCGGCGCAATCGAGCAGCACTCCGCCATCATTTTCGCTCACGATGAAGTCGAACAGGATTTTGCCCTGCGGCGTAAGCAGGGCGGCATAGATCGGCGCGTCGGGGGCGAGTGCGGCAATATCGTTGGTGATCAGGCCCTGCAGGAAGGATTTTGCTTCCGGTCCGGAGACGGCAATCACCGCGCGATCGTCGAGACAACCAAGCATGCGCGCAAAGGAGCGCATCATTTGCCAATCCGCAAGCTTTTGTTATAGGTCCGTTATCCTTCAACGGCATATTTCATGTCCCTAAAGGTGATAACGGTATGCGGGGCCGCTGCATTGGGCGGGTCCGAAACATTTTTCGTGACGCTGACGCTCGGTTTCGATCGTGCCGGCATGCAGGTGCGCGCCGTTCTCAAGCACAACGAGTTCCGCGAGCAGGCGCTTGCGCAGGCGGGAATTCCGTTCGACGTGGCGCCGTTCTTGCGGCGATTCGATCCGATCACCGGCCGCAAGATGGTCCGTATCGCCCGCGCCTTTCGGCCGGACGTCGTCCTGACGATCACCGGCCGCGGTGCGGCGATGAGTCCGCCGGGCGACTACGCGCTGATTGGCCGGCTGGGCGGGTATTATAATTTCAACTATTTCCGCCGTTGCGACTACCTCATCTGCATCACGCCGGATCTGGTTCGCTATGTCAGAGAGGGCGGGTGGGGGAAGGAGCGTGTGTTCTATATTCCCAATTTTCCGCACATCGATGACGCGCCGGCCGTCGACCGCGCGTCGCTGGAGACGCCGTCCGGCATGCCGCTGGCCGTGGCACTCGGGCGGCTGCATCCCGACAAGGCGATCGATGTGCTGCTGAGAGCGGCGGCGCGCCTGCCGGACCTTTGGGTGTGGATCGCCGGAGTAGGACCGCTGGAACGGCAATTGAAGGCGTTGGCGCGCGATCTCGGCATCGCCGAGCGCGTGAAATTTCTCGGTTGGCGCACCGATCGCGGCGCGCTGCTGAAAGCGGCCGATATCTGCGTCTTCCCATCGCGTGAAGAGCCGTTCGGAAGTGTTGTGGTGGAGGCGTGGGCCTACGGTGTTCCGCTGGTGACCGCGGCGAGCAAGGGGCCTGCATGGCTCGTGCACCCGAACGAAGATGCGGTCCTTGTGCCGGTGGACGACGAAATCGCATTGGCGGAAGGCATTCGCGGCGTGTTGTCTTCCAAAACGTTCGCTAGACAACTCGTCGCCAATGGACGCCGGCGCATCGCGGCGGAGTTTTCCGAAGACTCGGTGATCGGACAATACGCCAGCATGTTCGAGCAGGTCCGGCCGAGAGGGCGTGGCTGATGTGCGGAATCGCCGGCCTGACGACGAAGGATGGCTCCGCGCCATCGGCGGCAGTGTTGGGCACGATGATGAGCGCCATTGCCCATCGCGGTCCGGACGGGGAAGGCTGTCATGCCGGAGCCGACGTGGCGCTGGGACAGAAGCGGCTCGCGATCATCGACCTTGCCACTGGCGATCAGCCGCTGTTCGGTCCGGGAGGGACAGCCCTCGTCGCCAATGGCGAGATCTACAATTACATCGAATTGAAGCAAGAGTTCGCGGGCCGGCCGTTCGCAACGGCCGCGGACTGCGAATTGCCGCTGTTCACCTTCGCCCGCGACGGCCGCCGTTTCGCGCACGCTCTGCGCGGCATGTATGCCATCGCTCTTGACGATCCGAGCGGCGGGGAGCTTCAACTCGCCCGCGATCCGTTCGGGATCAAGCCGCTTTACTATGTCGAGGGCGAGTTCGGTTTCGCGTTCGCGTCCGAACCGCAAGCGCTGATCCGGGCCGGGTTAGCGCCGGCCCGTGTGGTGACCTCCAAGGCGGCAGAGTTGCTGCAACTTCAATTCACCACCGGCCGCCAGACGATCTTCGAGGGCATCGAACGGGTGCTGCCGGGCGAAACGCTCGGCGTTGCCCAGGCTAGGGTACAATGGCGAACGCGCCGATCCGCGCTGCCGGATGGTGCTCCGATCGAGATCAGTGAAGAGAGCGCGGTCACCGCGCTCGAATGCGCGCTGATGGACAGTGTCATGGTGCATCAGCGCTCGGACGTTCCATTTGGGATGTTTCTCTCCGGGGGCATCGATTCATCCGCCCTGCTTGCCTGCATGATGCGGTTGAACGAACGGCCGGTGCGCGCGTTCACCGCAGGGTTTCCAGGCACCCGGGTACATGACGAACGCGCCCATGCGCGGACCGTCGCCAAGGCCGCCGGCGCGGAGCACATCGAAATCGAAGTGACGGCGGAGGATTTCTGGCGCGACCTGCCCGCGATCGTGGCGTCCATGGACGATCCTGCCGCCGATTATGCAATCGTGCCCACCTACATGCTGGCGAAGGCCGCCAGCCGGGAGCTGAAGGTGGTGCTGTGCGGCGAAGGCGGCGACGAATTGTTCGCCGGGTATGGACGCTACCGCAGCGCCCTGCGGCCGCGGCTGCTCGGCGGCCGACCCATGCGCAGCAAGGGCGTGCTCGATGGCCTCGGCGTGTTGCGCGAAGAGAACAGGCGTTGGCGGGACGGGATCGCCGTGGCCGAAGCGGAAGCTGCGCAAACGGGCCGGACGAAATTGCAGGTCGCGCAGGCGACGGATTGCGCCGATTGGCTGCCGCACGATCTGCTGATCAAGCTGGACCGCTGTCTGATGGCGCATGGCGTGGAAGGACGCACCCCGTTCCTGGATCCGGTGGTGGCCAATCTGGCCTTCCGCCTGCCGGACCGGCTCAAGATTCGGAATGGCATGGGAAAATTCCTGTTGCGGAAATGGCTTGCCCGCGCCCTGCCTGAAGCGAAACCGTTCGAGCCCAAGCGCGGTTTCACCGTGCCCGTGACGGAATGGATGGCGGCCGAGGCGCCGCGCCTTGCGCCATTGGTGGCGCATTCGCCCGGCGTGGCCGCGCTGTGTTATCCCGACGCAGTGGAGAAACTGTTTCGCGCCATGACGCACGACAAGCATACCGGCGCGGCGTGCTGGCAACTCCTGTTCTACGCGTTGTGGCACCGGGTGCACATCGAAGGTGGACGGTCCGATGTTCCGGTGCTTGACGCGCTGGGGAGCGCAGCATGAGCGATCGTTTCGATCTCTTGATCCGCGGCGGCATGTGCGTGACGCCGAACGGCATCGGCGAAGCGGATATTGCGGTCAGGGAGGGGCGAATTGCCGCCATCGGTTCGCTGGCGACAGTGGACGCCGCCGAGGTGTTCGAGGCGCGCGGGCTGCATGTGCTGCCCGGCGTAATCGACACGCAGGTGCATTTCCGCGAGCCGGGCAACCAGCACAAGGAAGACCTCGAAAGCGGCAGCCGCGCGGCCGTGCTGGGCGGGGTCACCGCCGTGTTCGAGATGCCGAACACCTATCCGCCGACCACCACGCGCGCCGCCATCGAGGACAAGTTTTCGCGCGCGCGCGGCCGCATGCACTGCGACTATGCGTTTTATGTGGGCGCCACGCCGGACAACGTCGGCGCGCTCGGGATGTTGGAACAGATGCCGGGCGTGGCGGGCGTGAAGGCGTTCCTCGGCTCCTCCACCGGAACGCTGTTGCTGAATGAAGAAAGGGATATCGCTGCCGCCCTGAAGGCGGGCCGCCGCCGCATGGCGGTGCATTCCGAAGACGAAGCGCGGCTGCGCGAGCGAAAGGGTTTGGCCAAACCTGGCGATCCCCGCACCCATCCGTTCTGGCGTGATGTGGAGACCGCGCGGCTTTCGACCGAGCGCGTGCTGCGGCTGGCGCGCGCCGCCGGTCGCCGCCTGCATGTGCTGCATGTGACGACCGAAGAAGAATTGCCGCTGCTGGCGAACGCCCGCGATTTCGCGACCGTCGAAACAACGCCGCAGCATCTCACATTGGCGGCGCCGGAATGCTACGAGCGGCTCGGCACTTATGCGCAGATGAACCCGCCGATCCGCGAAGCGCGCCACCGCGAGGCGTTGTGGCGCGCGGTAAGCGAAGGTCTGATCGATGTGATCGGCTCAGATCACGCGCCGCATACGCGCGAGGAGAAGGAGAAAATCTATCCCGATACGCCCTCCGGCGTGCCGGGGGTGCAGACGCTGGTCACGATCCTGCTGGATCATGTGGGTGCCGGGCGCCTCTCGCTGGAGCGTTTCGTCGATCTCACCAGCGCGGGCGCGGCGCGCATTTTCGGCATTGCCGGGAAGGGGCGCATCGCGCGGGGCTACGATGCCGATTTCACCATCGTCGACACGAATGCAAAGCGCACGATTGAGAACAGCTGGATTGCGTCGAAATGCGGCTGGACGCCGTTCGACGGCATGACCACCACCGGGTGGCCGGTGGCCACGATTATCCGCGGTCAGATCGTCATGCGCAATGGTACGCTGATGGCGAAGGGCAGGGGAGAACCGGTCCGGTTTATCGAGACACTCAATTCAGGGTGAATTCGCCACCGGCCATTTTCAATTCCGTCGGCGAAATGAGTCCGCGGGCCGCCACCCGCACCGTGTGCAGGCGCCCCTCGATATTCTCTTCCCAGAAACGCAGAAACCTGTTCAGCACCGGAAACCGCGGCGCCAGATCGAGCTCTTGCCACAGAAAGCTCTGCAGCAGCTCGGGATGATCCGGCATGTGATAGAGAATTTCCGCCGTCATCAACCGGTAGCCGCGCAGCTGCATTTCGAAGTCGCTCATGCTCGTCCGTTCACTGAAGAACGCCCCTCGCTTGTCTCCATCATGCTCCGCGACTCTTAAGAAAAAGCGTGACCCGCGGGTTCCAACGTGTCGAGGCTTGAGGGGCCCGAAAGGGCGATTCCGGTTGCGGCTTGACGCGTTTGCGGTTTTCCTGTGGTTTTCCCGCCGCGCTGCCGGCGTCTTTGGCAGCACTCGCCAATCGAAAGTGCCAGATGACCGACCGCTTCCGAGCCATCCTCATCCGCAAAGAGAGCGATGCGCAGAAAGCCGAGCTGACAGAGCTGGGGCTTGAGGACCTGATGGAGAGCGATGTCGTCGTCGCAGTTTCGCATTCCACCGTGAATTACAAAGACGGACTGGCGTTGACGGGCCGCGTGCCGGTGGTGCGCCGCTTTCCGATGATCCCCGGAATCGATCTCGCCGGTGTGGTGGAGGATTCAGCGAGCACCGCGTTCAAACCCGGGGACAGGGTTCTCATCAACGGGTTCGGGCTCAGCGAAACGCACTACGGCGGGTACGCGCAAGTAGCGCGCGTGAAGAGCGACTGGCTGGTGCCGATTCCGGAGTCCTTCTCACCCGCCGACACCATGGCTATTGGGACGGCGGGTTACACCGCGATGCTTTCGGTGCTGGCGCTGGAGGATGCAGGGCTTACGCCGGCAAAGGGTCCGGTGCTGGTGACCGGCGCGTCGGGCGGCGTGGGTTCGGTCGCCATCGCACTGCTCGCGAAACTGGGATTCCACGTGATCGCCTCCACCGGCCGGCTCTCCGAAGAGCCTTACCTGAAGTCTCTGGGCGCGGCGGAAATCATCCCGCGCGAGGAGCTCTCCGGCGAGCCCAAGCCGCTCGGCAAGGAGCGCTGGGCAGGTGCCGTGGACAGCGTCGGCTCGAAGACGCTGGCCAATGTCGTCGCGTCGACGCGCTATGGTGGCGCGGTGGCGGCCTGCGGCCTTGCGCAAGGGATGGATTTGCCGCTGAGCGTGGCGCCGTTCATCCTGCGCGGCGTGTCGCTGCTCGGCATTGAATCCGTGCATATGAACAGGGCGCGGCGCCTGCAGGCCTGGGCACGGCTGGCGCGCGACCTCGACCGCGAGAAGCTTGCATCGATGTCGCGCACCATCGGCCTTGCGGACGTGTTCGAGGCCGCCAACGACATTCTCGCCGGGGGTGTGCGCGGCCGCCTCGTCGTCGATCTGTCGCGCTGACGGGCAAAAGGGGGGAGACGATCAGGCGCATGGAATATGTGGCCACAGTCCTGTTCGGCTTCTTCATCGGCCTGATCGCCGCGATTCCGATCGGCCCAGTCAATCTGCTGGTGGTGCGGCGGACACTCGCTTACGACCCGCAGCACGGTTTCATGTCCGGCCTCGGCGCCGTGCTGGCGGACGCCGTCTATGCCTCCATCACCGCGTTCGGTTTCACCGCGATTGCGCAGCTGATCCGCGGCCATTCGACGACGCTGCAGGTCGTCGGCGGCCTCATGCTGTTCTATTTCGGCGCGCGCATGTACATCGCGCCGCCCAACATCCGCTTGGAGGACGGCTGCCGCACGCGAGAGACAAAGGCGCTGCCGCTGGCCCGCGCCATGGCGACGACCTTCGCGCTGGCGGTCACCAATCCGGCGACCCTGCTTGCATTCACCGCCATGTTCGCCGGCGTGGCCGGGCTCGTGGGGGAACATGCGAGCTTTTACGGCGCCGCGTTTCTCGTCGCGGGCGTGCTTGCCGGTTCGACCTTCTGGTGGTTCGCGCTCACCACCATCACCGGTCTTTTCCACAAGCACATCGACGATCGCATCATGACGATCATCAACAAGGCCTCGGGCGTGATCATCACCGCGTTCGGCGTTGCCGTCTTCGCCCACCTTTTCCTGCGGGCGTTCTAGGCTCCCGTCGCAAGCTTCGAAATCCGCGCGATGACGTTTTCGGCCTCCGCCACCATCTCCTCGATGATCTCGCGCGCAGATTTGACTTCGTCGATCGAGCCGGCGCCCTGTCCCATCGCAAAGGCGGAGCGCGCGTGGTCGAGGCCCTCGAGCTGTCCACCGATGCCGCCCAGCACGCCCGCCTGGTGCGAGAGCATCGCCTGCGCCGGAAACGGCTGGATGTCCTGCGGCCGCCGCTCCCACTCCGCCACGTACTCGTTCTTGAACACCCGCATCGGCTTGCCGGAATAGGCGCGGGTGACGATGGTGGCTTCATCGTCGGCCTCCACGATCACCTGCTTGTACATCGTGCCGGCATGGGCCTCGGCCGAAGCAATGAAGCGCGTGCCGATCCACACGCCTTGCGCGCCCAGCGCCAACGCGGCGGCCAGTCCGCGTCCGTCCACGATGGAACCGGCGGCGATCACTGGAATGCTCACCGCATCGACCACTTGCGGAATCAGTGCGAGGCCGGCGACGCGGCCGGTGTGCCCGCCGGCTTCGGTGCCTTGCGCCACCACCGCGTCAAGGCCGCCGGCTTGTGCTGCTCTGGCGTGACGCACGGTACCCGACACGTTCATCACCTTTAGTCCGGCATCATGAAATTTCTTCACCAGATGCGGCGGCGGCACACCGAGGCCGGAGATGAACGCCGCCGCGCCGCCTTCGATGATGAGATCGGCGGTGCGCTCCAGCGATTCCGGCACCGCCGCCAGCAGATCGACGCCGAACGGCTTGTCGGTCAGGTCGCGGACTTTGCGGATCTCCTCGCGGATTTCGCTCTGCGAGCGTCCGGCCATGCCGAGCGTGCCGAAGCCGCCGGCATTGGAGACTGCGGCGCACAGCTCCGCATAGGCGACGCCGCCCATGCCGGCGAGCAGGATGGGATGCTCGATGCCCAACAGATCGCAGATCGGTGTGCGGATGGTCATTGCAGTTCGCTCGCGAAATTGCGTTCGGCAGGCACTCTATCCGCACCTGTGCCATGGGGGGAGGGCGAAGCCAGGTCGCTTACGCCCCGCCTCTGAGCAGAGGCGTCAGTGAGGCAAATCTCGCGTGTCTTCGCGGTGAGTTCGTCGATCACGGTACGCGCGTCGCGCAAGAGTTTGCGGACCTGCATGTGCCGGGCGCGGAAAGCGCGCGAATAACGCCCATGTATGAGCCGATTGTCGTTGCCCGGCTGTGCGCCCTTGCGGCGGGGCGGAAGACCGGCCGCGGCGCGTGCCTTCGCCACACCGCGGCGCGAGGCAAGGGGTTTCAATCGCAATGTTTTTCGCGATTTGTACATTCGAACCTCAGTTGCGCGCTGACGAAGGGGGCGGGGCCTCCTCCTTCCCGGCCTCCAGTGCCAAAGCGGCCGTCAATGCGGAGGCGCGGTGGACAAGGCGCGTCTCCACGAAAGAGCCATCCTGCTGCCGCTTGCGGTGGACGTACTGCAGCTGACATTTTTGGCTGTTCAGCCGTGTGTGAGCATCCAATAGCCGTGAGCCGGCTTCGCTCAACCGCGCCAGGTGATGGAGTTCGGCGTAGCGGCGCGTGTCGCGAACACGAGGCTGCCGCGAACGTGGGCGGGGCTGGTGCGGTTCAGGCGGTTCTTCGTCACGGACAAGCAGGACCGTCGCTTCGGTCATGCACTCCATCGCGGCATGGGCGATGGTGGAAAACATCAGGTGCGCCTGCTCTTCCAGCGGCAGTGTGGCCATGTCGGCGATGCTGTCCTGGAAGGCGTTTGTGCCGGTGGCCTGCCCGTCGGCTTGAGCCCCGGGGCGCCATTCTTTGTCGTTCTCCACGTCGCTTCGATCTGTTTTCAACGGAATCCCCTGTTTCTGATCGCCACTATTGAACATATAGCGAACCTCGTTGATGTCAAATTGTCCGATACGCCGAGAAATAGTCCGAATTGCGTAGGCAACCAACCATCCAAGATGTCTTATTAGGAAGTTATGCCTGACAGGCCGCAAAAACGGGGTGCGCACTCAAATTCCGCGAGGTAGCGGGGGCTGCAATCGGACCGCAGGGTGAGGCCCAAGGCGACCGAGAGAAGATCGGAGCCGGTGGCAATGCGATGCCATCGAGGCCGAAGCGCGTCTGGTGTTCTTCGAAATCGAAGAAGATGGCGCTCGGGATGAGCGTTTCGCCGTTTTCCACCTGCGCGAGGACCGGCTGCTTGTCAGCGATCACGCCAATGACGGAATTGGAGGTGCCGAAATCGAGTCCGCAGGCACGCATGAGAACCCCCTTCAAAGGGGCTCTCACCTATTGCGCTTTTGGTAGTGTCCTAATTTGAATTTCAGACACGCACTAACTTCCAGCCGCGCTCAGCCATGCACGCAAACAATCTGTCTCTAGCCGCTATCGCCTCATGGTAAGTGGTACTCGGCCCGAGCTGGCGCGCCTCCACTGGACTACCCGGATTACTCCTGCCATGGCGGCGGGCGTTTCTGATAGGCTGTGGACGTTGCAGGAATTGGTGGAGGAGACGAGCCGGTAGGAGGGCTTGGGATGCGCTTGGAGTTGGAATTTGAGAAACGGAGGTCGCCCTATCCGCCGACAGCACGGGTTGTCCTTGGAAGTCATATCGTCGTTGGCGGGCGTGTCAGTGTCACGTCCGAATGCATGAGCATGGAGGCATTAGAAACCGAACTCCAGCATCTGGAGCGGGCAATCGAGAAAATCCGCACGGACGCGCGGCGGAAATTTCAAGCCGCCGAAAAATCAAATTAGGACACTACCTGCTGGACTACATGCACAACCAGCCGTTCGAGACACGCAAATACCGCGGCCACTTCACTCCGCTGTTCACGGCCGCGCAGAAGCGCGGGCTGGGCGATCACCACTGAATAGCCCACGCGCCATGGGCCGCATCGCTACTACGGCACCGTCAGGGCATGCATCCGGACTTTCGAGAAAGGGCGCTGGCATCATCCGCGGCGAGCGGTCATCATCGGGGGGTGGCCCACATAGAAGGCAAACCTGATGTTTCTCTTTCCGACAATGGATGACTGGTTTGCCCTACTGCGGCGATACGAGACAAACCCGCGCCCACGCGGAAAACTGCTGAAAGGGTACGGCCAGATGGCTTGCAGGGCGTTCATCGAGGACCGCTTCGGAGCGACGGGGAAAGAGACGCGCATCCTCGAAATGGGCCACGGCTTTGCGCCCGATGTCATGGTTGCCTTCCAGGACAAACACGACGTCTGGGGCGTCGATGACGATCAGGGCAAAAAATACTTTAATCACATCGACTGGAGCGCGCGTTATCAGACCCACATCGTCAGCCAATGTCCGTCTGTCACCTTGCGCCGCGGTCTCGTCGGCTCGGCAGAGCGGGTGGCTGATCTGCCGGAAGGCTATTTCGACCTCATCTTTTCGATCTCGATTGTCGAAGAAGTCCCCGAACCGGTGCTTGCTGCCATCGTCGCGCACGCCGCGAGGCTATTGAAGCCGGGCGGATGGTTGATCGGGACACACGACACACGACAGGATATGATCCCGGAACGGATCGAAAAATATCTGCGCTACCATCGCGATAATGGGCTCTGCATCGATGGTGCGCCCTGCGCGGACGATATTTTCGTGGATTGGCGATACGCAGTGGTCGAGCATCCCGACGTGGTGATGCTAGCCTACATGCACAACCAGCCGTTCGAGACGCGCAAGTACCGCGGTCACTTCACCACGTTGTTTACGGCAGCGCAGAAGCGCGAGAGTTGAGCGATCACCACTGAACAGCCCACGCTCCATGGGCCGCATCGCTACTACGGCACCGTCAGGGCATGCATCCGGACTTTCGAGAAAAGGGCGCTGGCATCATTAGAGTCGTCTCTGCCGCCACCGCGAAAATTGCGCGGCGACAGCCTTAAACGACTGCGACTTTACTAGGTTGATGGTAGGTCAGCCGTTTGCCTTCGGCTGCCTTCACAGCTGCGATTGTTCGCTGTTCATCCGTCCAGCCAAGGGCCGCACGGCGGTTGTAGCGGAAATCGAATTCCGCGAGATAGCGATGCAGATGCTTTTCGCTGCAATGCTGGTACACGCCGCGCATGCCGCGCTTGAACACGCTGAAATAGCCTTCGGCTGAATTTGTGTGCACGTCACCGCGCACATACTCGTGCGCGAAGGGGGAGCTGAATCATTTATCAAAACACCAGATAGCCGCCGTCGATCACGAAGGTGTCGCCGGTGTGATATTTCGAGGCGTCGCTCGCGAGATACACGGCGATGCCGCCGAAATCCGCCGGCTCGCCCCAGCGGCGCATCGGCACGCGCGGCAGCACTTTGTCCCGGAAGACCGGATTGTCCTGCATGCGTTGGGTCATGTCGGTGGCGATCCAGCCCGGCGCGATGGCATTGGCGCGAACCCCGTAACGCGCATGCTCCACTGCGATGGAGCGCATCATGGCGAGCACCGCGCCCTTGGTGGCGCTGTACGCCTCGTTGCGGGCGGCGCCTTCCAGCCCAGCAAGACTCGCCACGCCAATGAGCGAGCCGCCAGCATCGCCCCCCTTCGCCCGCTCGACCATGTGCTTGCACGCTTCGCGCAAGGTGAAGAACACGCCTTCCTCGTTCACGGCATGCACGCGACGCCAGGTGTCGAGCGTCATCTCGGAAAAGGATGGCGCGCCGCCGCCGATGCCGGCATTGGCGATGACGCAGTCGACGCGGCCCATGCTCGCAATGGCAACCTGCATGCCCTCGACAATCTCGGCTTCTTTCGCGACGTCGACTCGGCGGGAGATCACCCGGCGGCCATGCTGCTTCAGTGCGCGCTCGGCCGCAGCGTTCTTCTCCTCGTTGGTGCCCCAGATGACGAGATCGGCGCCGGCTTGGGCGAGCGCGTCGGCCATGCCGAAGCCGATGCCGCGATTGCCGCCGGTGACGAGCGCCACCTTTCCGGTGAGGTCGAACGGCCGGTACATGGAGCGCCTCCGACGATATTATTTCACGCGTAACGGTAAGGCCGCCGGCTGGCTCCCGCAATCGCGACTACAGACACAGGTTCCAGAGTTGCAGTGCGCTCGCCCGAATGATCCGGCGGGTTTCCTCCCACTGGACGCGCGCGAGCGCTTCACCGGGTGCAAACCAGCCGCATTCCGCCGCGTCCGAAGCGGGGCAGGCCTCGCCCGCCATCCACTGGGCGCTGAAATCGACGAGAACGTAGTGAGCGGCCGTGCATCCTTCCTGGTCGCGCTCGATGGCATCGACGGCATCGATCAGAGAGTGGGCGGCGACGGTCAGGCCGGTCTCCTCCAGAATCTCGCGCAACAGCGCCTGCCGCAGGGTTTCCCCGAACTCCACCCGCCCGCCGGGGAGGCTCCATTCGCCCTGACGGGGCGGTTGCCCACGACGGATCAGCAGCAGTCGATCGGCGCCGCGCCAGACTACGGCGCCCACGGCAATCACGGGCCATGTCCGGGTCATCATGGCTGTTAAAGCCAAAGCCCCTTTGAATCCAAGCCATCGGCGGCTATTGCTGTCTGTCGGGGCGACAGGGAGATCAGGCATGATGCGGACGGGAATTCTGGTGGCGGGGTTCGTGGCGATGGTGGGCGTCTTCGCCCAGGCTGCCGATTCGTCGCTGAGTGCCGAGGCAAATGCCGCTTTCCTGGTGGCCAATGCAAAAAAGCCCGGTGTGGTGGTCGAGCCCAGCGGCCTGCAGCATCGCACCATCCACACCGGCTTCGGCAAGCGCCCCAGTGGGACGGACCTGGTGACCGTCAATTACAAGGGTACCCTGATCAACGGAAAGGTGTTCGACGCCACCGAGCCGGGGCTGCCTGCGCAGTTCACGGTCAACAAGCTCATCCCCGGCTGGACCGAGGCCCTCAAGCTGATGCGCGAAGGGGATCAGTGGGAGCTGGTGATTCCGGCAGACCTCGCCTACGGCGCCCACGGTGCCGGCGGCGTCATCCCGCCCAACCAGTCGCTCGTCTTCGATCTTCAGTTGATCTCGGTAAGTCCGGCGCCCAAGGAGCAGAAAAGCGATCAGGACCAATCGCAATAGAAAATTATGACCCCTTGCGGAAAGCGGGATTGCCCCCTGCGTTATAAGCTATCATCTGAGGCTGGAAGCCATCCCTCGTGACCTCGGCACAGAACCAGGCGGAGCTTGCATGTTCCGGAGAATGACCGGCCGGATCTCCGGTGGGACCATTAGAATTGCGACCGCGCTCTTCCTGGTGGTGGCGGCCAGCGTGTTGTTCTGGGCCAGCCGTGACTACGCGGTGATTGCGCCGGACTGGGACGGGCAGGTGCGCGGCATCTCCTACAACCCCAGTCACATGTTCACCGAGAGGCAGCATCGGTGGATATCGCCGGAGCGGATCGACCGTGACATGGCGCAACTGGCCCAGATCACCAGCCGCGTGCGAACCTACACGGTGGCCAGCGGCCTCGACCGGGTGCCGGAAATCGCACGCCGCTACGGCCTCACGGTCTCGCTCGGTTGCTGGATCAGCCCAGATCTCGTCCAGAACGAGAAGGAGGTCGAGAACTGCATCCGCACCGCGCTCGCCAACCGGCGGGTCATCGACCGGGTGTTTGTGGGCAACGAAGCGATCATGTTCGGGTTTGTCAGCCCCGACCAGCTGAACGGCTACATCAAGCGGGTGCGGGAGGCGCTGCCGAACCGGATCAAGGTGACGACCGCGGAGCCGTGGTCGACATGGCTGCTCTACCCGGAAATCGCGCAATACGTCGATGTCGTGGCGGTGCACATCATTCCCTACTGGGAAGGCGTCTCGATCCGCGATTCCCTGACCTTCGCGCAGCACGCCTATCAGCACGTCCGCGACGAGATCCCCAACAAGCCGATCATTATCGGAGAGTCCGGCTGGCCGTCCGAGGGGCGCACCCGCAGGTTCGCCGAGCCGTCGCTCGCCAACGAGGCCTATTACATCCGCAGCTTTGTCCAGCTCGCCATGCAGAAGGGCTGGGACTATTACCTCATCGAGGCGTACGACCAGCCGTGGAAGGGCGGCAGTGAGGGCGTGGTCGGCGCCTATTGGGGCCTATTCGACGCCGTCGGCCATCCCAAATTCGCCTTCGCCGGCATGCTGCGCAATTTCCCGCAGTGGCGCACCTACGCCTTCGGTGCCGGGATCTTCTCCCTCCTGCTGGGCCTGCTCATCCTCAACCGGATGCCGCGCGTCCGCCAGCCGGGTTATCTGGTGATGGGCGCTTTGGTGGCGCTCATCACGACCGGGCTGCTTATCCTCATCGACGCCACTTCGCTCGAGTATATCGAGCCGAGCGATATCGTCATCATTCTTGCGATGGTGCCGCTCATCTTGCTCGCGGCGACTGTGATTCTCACCGAGGGCGTCGAACTGGTGGAAAGCCTGTGGCGCGTCGAGCGCCGGTCGCTTGCGCTCGCCATGCCCGCGGATGCGCCGCTCGTCTCGATCCACGTCCCGACCTACAACGAGCCGCCGGCCATGGTGATCGAGACGCTGAACGCGCTCTCGCGCCTGGATTACGAAAACTTCGAAGTCGTCGTGCTCGACAACAACACGGTGGATGCTGCCGTCTGGCGGCCCGTGGAATCGCATTGCGCCGCGTTGGGCCCGCGCTTCCGGTTCTTCCACCGCGATCGCGTGCAGGGCTTCAAGGCGGGCGCGCTGAATGAAGCTCTAAGGCTGGCCGATCCGATGGCGCAATTCATCGCCGTCATCGACAGCGATTACCAGGTCGAGCCGTTCTGGCTGCAGCACTCGCTGCCCTATTTTGCCGCGCCGGACATCGCGCTGGTGCAAGGCCCGCAGGACTATCGCGACGGCACGCAGAGCGTCTTCAAGTCGATGTGCTACGAGGAATACCGCGGCTTCTTCCACATCGGAATGGTGGAGCGCAACGAAAGCAACGCCATCATTCAGCACGGCACGATGACGATCGTGCGCCGCGACGCGCTCGAGAAGGTTGGCGGTTGGAGCACCTGGTGCATCACCGAGGACACCGAGCTGGGACTCAAGCTCTTCGAGGCCGGCTATGGCGCCGCGTACATCCCCGAGAGTCTCGGCAAAGGGCTGACGCCGGACACGTTGGGCGCGTTCATGACCCAGCGCTACCGCTGGGTTTACGGCGCCATGCAGATCATGAAGCGCCACGCCGGCGCCATTTTCTTCGGCCGCAAGAAGCTGCGCTGGGCACAGCGTTATCACTTCCTGAGCGGCTGGCTGCCATGGATCTCAGACGGACTCGGCCTCGTCGTCACCATGTTCGCCCTGTTCTGGACGCTGCTGATGACGGTCGCGCCGCGCTACTTCGATGTGCCGCTGATGGTTTTGTCAGCGGCGGCGGTCGCGCTTTTCCTGGCCAAGACGGCAAAGACTCTGCTGCTTTACCCGAAGAAGGTCGGCTCCGGAGTCAAAGGCGCGATCTTCGCCGCCGTTGCGGGCCTGTCGCTGACCCACACGGTCGCCAAGGCGATGTGGAGCGGCCTGTGCACCTCGCGCAAGCCGTTCCTGCGCACGCCGAAATGCCA